>NZ_PCOH01000003.1:0-385462 GCF_002976445.1 Bacillus sp. MYb56 | reverse complement strand
AAAACCCCGAATCATGGGGCTTTTTTTAAGTGTCCATGATTCGGGGTACAGTTCACTATTGCAGTTGCTTTTATTTCTTCCGTCAGAGAGGGCTGAGAAAGAACTATGCTCATTTATAGTATATGAATAGCTAACGGACAAGCTTGTACATTTTAACTATTTTTTAAAAAATAGTTATTGACTTTGATAATCAATTTCAATTAATCTAATGGTATAATTGAAAATGATAATTATTATCAATTAAACAGATGAGGAACCTTAATGAGAAAAACATTTCACCTTTTACGAAGGGGATTAAAAAATAAAGATGTTGATAAGCATATTGAATGGCAACGAAATGTAATTCGTTCTGAATATGTAGATGAGAAGAGTACACTTCAAACAGAAAAAGAGATACAAGGTAAAAGGAGAGGTTCAGTTGAGTAAGTTAGTAATGATTTTTGCAAGTATGAGTGGAAATACAGAGGAAATGGCTGACCATATTGCGGGTGCGATTCGTGAAACAGAAAATGAGATTGAAGTAATTGATATTATGGATACACCAGAAGCTTCTATATTAGAGCAATATGACGGGATTATTTTAGGTGCTTATACTTGGGGAGATGGTGATCTTCCTGATGATTTTTTAGATTTTTATGATGCAATGGATTCTATTAACTTAACTGGTAAAAAAGCAGCGGCATTCGGTTCTTGTGATTCGGCTTATCCGAAATACGGGGTAGCGGTTGATATTTTAATAGAAAAGCTGCAGGAGCGCGGGGCAGCAGTTGTGTTAGAAGGATTGAAAGTAGAATTAACGCCAGAAGATGAAGATGTAGAAAAATGTTTACAGTTTGGAGCTGAATTCGTAAAACACCTTTCTTAATGGCAGAAGGGAGATGAAGAGCAATTGCATGAGAAAATCTCAATCAAAACGATGACAGATTACCATTTGTATGATTTTATGCGTTGTCCGCATAAATTTTATTTCCGTCATATAAAAAGAAGAGAACCTTCTTCATTTGAATGGCAACAAATAGCGCAAATGATTGTGAATCAAATTATTAATGAATATTACACGCTACCTGCGGGCCAACAAACGAAAATTGTACTTTTAATATTAATAGAAAAGTATTGGAAAAAAGTAAGGATTAATATGTTTGCTTCAAAGGCGGAGTACTATATTGTTTTAGCGAAGCTAACTGATCACTTATTACAGTTTGTTGAAAGGGATGATAGTCAGGCACCGCCGTTATTTTTATATGAGAAGTTTCAAACATATATGGAAGAGTTAGGTGTCCACATGTCATTGACATTTGAAGTTGGTGAGTGGAGTGCTGAATCGTTTGTAATTAAAAAGTATGTTGTTGATGCGGATGAGGAAATGCTTGCTCTTTGTCAGAAGCTAATGACAGTATTCAGTTATAAAGCTTTCGGTATTCTTCCAGGGAAAATTGAAGTTATTAATTTAATAGAAGGAACTAAGTATGAGTACATTCCAAAGCAGGAAGATATTATAACTGGAATGGATGATTTATTTAGAATGAAAGAAATGTTGCAGCAACCTGAGCACTATACAGAGCGTCATTTTCGTTCTGAGTGTATGAGTTGTGCGTTTCGTAGTGAATGCCAAAGGGAAGAAGTAAAGAGAGAAGCGAAGCAGAAGAAAAATATAGTACATTAAAGGATGCAAATTTGCATCCTTTTTTGTTATTGACATGAAAAGCTTTTCATCATTTACGGTATATTTGTAGCAGATTAATAAAGGGAGGAATAATCAATGAAAGATGAAACGGCAGTATTTCAATGGTTAAAAGAACAGAATGCTCCTTTTGGAATTCAACTGCAAATTTTACAGGCATTTCAATTGTATAAAGTTATTGTTGAAATGGATAAAAAGTTAATGATGTATGAGGAGAGAGAGTATAGGGAGAGAATTTAATCTCGTCCCTGTAGTATTGCTTTAAGCTGTTCTTCATTCTTCTTTAATGTTATTTCGTTGTTTGTTTCAATGTTATAAATAAGGTTATGTAGTAAAGGGCTGTATTGATAAAAGGTAGTGATGCGGTGAATGAGTAATGGATCGCGGTGAGAAATAAGTGCACTGTATTGTTCATATACAGATGTAGTAAACTCATGACCGAAATCATAATATAGCCCAGCAAAATCAAAAGCGGGATCGCCAATTTGAGCATCTCCAAAATCGATAACACCTGAAATGGTTTTGTTCTGCGTATTAAATAAAATGTGATGATGTGTAAAGTCAGCATGAATGATTGTATTTTGAAAGGTAGATTTAGCTATATTGGTAAAGAAATTTTCGAATAAACGATTTAAGGCTGATTTCTGTAATGAAGTAAGATTGTTAGTAAGATATTGATTTAATTTTGTTTGTAGCTCTTTCCAGTAGATAAGTGTTTTTTCGATAGGGAATCCTAGCGTTTCAACACGTTTTAAAGGAATACTATGTAAAGTCGCAAGGAAAGTGGCTAATTGTGTAATAATTACTTCAAGTTCTTTTTTCTCTAGCTTTGCAACTATTTCGGTTGTTAACGGTTCACCAAGAATGAGAGGATAATAGCTGCAAAATGGAACGGTATTACAATTATTCTTATACAATAAATGATACTTAGGAATCTCGATTTCTTGTAATAAATGAGAAAGAATTGTGCACAGTTCTTTTTCTAACGGAATTCGGTTTGCATATTCAAGTTTTCGTGGGAAACGAAATAGTAGTTCGTCATTTATAATAACCGTTATATTATCCCACCCTTCTTCATTTTGTATATATGAATGTATAGAAAGATCTGGTAGAGCTTCTTTTATATATTGTTTGTAAGAGTCCATAATTGTTCCTCGTTTCTAAGTTAAAGGTAGGTTATTCTACTTTATAATATCAGAATTTTCTTTCTATATGTTAAAATATCACTATCATTAATGGAGGAGGGTGGGGTGCATTACGAAGAAAAGAATATTAATCATTTCTCTATGTATCGCTTTTGGATTGTTTTGGCCATATAAAGAGGAGGTTTTTGCCACCTTTAAACCGATAGATCGCTACGAGTTAAATAAGGAATTAAAGAACAAAAGTATAGAAACTTTAACTGATAAAGAAATGAAAATGATAGGAGAACACTTTGTGACAGCGCAACTATCAGTGTTTGAGTTTAATAATAAAGAAGATGTGAAACGAAAAGGTGAAGAAATATTTGTAAATAGAGGGTATGAACAGTTAATAGAAAATTATTACCCAAACCGTTTTCGGGATTTAGAGTATAAATTTACAAACGAAGAGATACGTGAAGAGACAGATGAGAGTTTTCGCTATCATGCTGTAGCGTACGTTACTGGTATTGAAAATGGCAAGAGAAGTGAAATTAAATTATGACATGAAAATTGTAAAGGTTAATAATTTATTCATGGTGTTAGAACAAAAACAATATGTACAATAAAAAACCCTCTAGAAGCAGAGGGACTTTAAAGATTTTCATTTTGTTGACCAAGTTCTTTTTGAGCAATGTATAAATTTCCTTGCTCAACTTGTTTCAGTGTATGAACAGAATCTCCTGCATATCCTTTTTCTGTTTTAACAGTTCTTTTTGAACGATTTGAATCTTGTTTCTTCATATAATAGACCACCCTTCCTTAAAAATAGACGAAAATGATGAGCGCGAGTAATACAGCTGCGAAAATGGTAATGCCCATTAAAAAAGAAGTGTTTTTATATTTAGGTGGCTTATGTACATCTTGCCGATATCCAGGTGAAATTTCAGGGGCGAATTCTTCATCGAATGATTGTTTCTTTTGTTTTTCGTCCATATGTATCCACCTTTCTTTTTCATTATGTTACACGTTACAAGAAAAAATATGCATGAAGAAAACAGCCGCTATATCATTAGCGGCTGCTTTGCGTTGTATATTTTCTTTGTACTTGAAAGAGACGGATAAGCAGGAAGATTGCTCCAAATGCTAGACCGATAATAAGACCAATCCAATACCCTTTCGCTGCCCAGTCAGTATAAGTTGCTAATATGTAGCCAAGAGGTAGACCTATTACCCAATAAGCGATTAATGTCATAATTAAGGCAACATTTACGTCTTTATAACCACGAAGAGCTCCTTGTACTGGAGTTGCAATCGCATCTGAAATTTGAAATAAAATCGCGAATACAAGAAATTCTTTTGCTAAATGATGGACATTTGCATTTGTCGTATAAATAGAAGCAATTTCATCATCAAAGAAATAGAGAAGGATTGAATATAAAAGAGCGAAAGCAAGGGCTAATCCGATTCCGATAAATCCATATTGTTTCGCATTATTGTATCGTTTTGCTCCAACTTCAAATCCAACGGCTATCGTCATTGCCATTGCTAAACTTAAAGGAGTCATATATAACAAGGAAGCAAAGTTCATAGCTGCTTGATGTGCTGCTATTGTTGTCGTACTAAAATTACTCATCATAAGTGTTACCGCAGCGAAAATACTCGTCTCAAAAAAGATAGCAAATCCGATAGGGACGCCAAGTTTCAGGAATTCCTTCCAGATTGTAAAGGAAGGGCGGTATAACTGTTTAAAGATATTGAAAGAAGCGAAAGGCTCTTTCGTACGAATAATAATAACCGTAATAATTAAAATACACCAATAGGTTGCTGCAGAAGCGATTGCCGCACCGACACCACCGAGTTTTGGAAAGCCAAAGTGACCAAAAATTAATAAGTAATTTAATACTACATTAATTGGTAATGATAGTAATGTAATAATCATCGTTGTTCGAGTTTTTCCTAATGCATCAATAAATCCACGTAAAACGGTGTAAGTAAATAAAGGGATAATTCCAATCGCGATAATAATTAAAAATTGTGCTGCAATACGTTCCACGGGTTCTTCTAATTGCATGCCATTTAAAATAGGTGAAACAGCGAAGAATCCGATAAGGATAACAACGAAACTAGCACAAATTGCTAAATATACTGCTTGTATGACAATGTGGGGAACGTCCTCCTTTTTCTTTGATCCAACGAGCTGTGCAACAATAGGAGTAGTAGCCATTAAAATTCCTGTTAAGCCGGTACTAACGGGAAGCCATATACTTGTTCCGATAGCAACACCCGCTAAATCAATAGGACTCGCATGTCCTGACATTGTCGTATCAAAAAAGCTCATCGCAAATAATGACATTTGCGTTACAAAAATCGGGAAAAAGAGTAATAAAAATTGCTTTAACTTTTGTGAGAATGAATTAGTTTCTTTCATAAAATCCCCTTTCAACGTAAAAAACAAACTCTTATTATCATACAATTTAATCAAAAAATAGAAAAGAAATAAGCGTATACAACAAATGAAATCAATAAAAAAAGGATGCACTTTGAAAAGGGATAAGGTATTATGATAAGGTGTGAAAAAATTACATATGCGTTATTAAGGAGGCACTAATTGTGGCTGATTGGTTAATTGGATTAATCATGGGTGCTGTTGAAGGTTTAACAGAGTTTCTACCAGTATCATCAACAGGACATATGATTTTAACAGGACACTTAATTGGATTTGAAGACGATAGAGCGAAAGTTTTCGAAGTTGTTATTCAGTTGGGATCGATTTTAGCAGTTGTTGTTATATTTTGGAAGCGTTTATGGTCATTGGTTGGAATAGGGAAAGTAACAGATGGGCCATCGTTAAATTTATTACATATTATTATCGGGATGATCCCTGCCGGAATTCTTGGTGTATTATTCCATAGTACAATTAAAGAAGTTTTATTCGGTCCAGGACCGGTTGTTATTAGCTTAGTAGTTGGTGGTATTTTAATGATTGTTGCTGAGAAGTTTTCAAAACCAAGTACAGCAAGAACGTTAGATGAAATTACATATAAGCAAGCATTTACAATTGGAATGTTCCAATGTTTAGCACTTTGGCCAGGATTTTCTCGTTCTGGATCAACAATAAGTGGTGGTTTATTAGCTCGCGTTTCGCATACAGCGGCAGCTGAATATACGTTCATTTTAGCGGTACCAATGATGGTAGCTGCAAGTGGCTTAGATTTAATTAAAAGCTGGGATATATTAAGCTCGGCTGATATAACGTTATTTGCAACTGGATTTATTACAGCATTCGTTGTTGCGTTGCTTGCAATCGTTTCATTCTTAAAATTATTAGCTCGTGTAAAACTAACACCGTTCGCTTACTATCGTTTCATTTTAGCTGCGGTATTCTATTTCTTCATTATGTAATAAAAAAACCTGCCGAAATCGGCAGGTTTTTTTATTTTACTACTTTCTCAATCATGCTTTCCATTACATGTTCCCAAAGAGAAGTATCATCAGCTAATGTAGCACGGAAATTAGCATACATTTCTTTTTGTTTCTCTTCGAATGTTGGATCCTCTTTTTCAGGTAATGTAGCGCGCATTGAAGTTACTAATTCTTGTACTTTTGGAGCGCGTGGTCCAAAGACGGCTTGTTCATTTCCGTCTTTATCAATGAAAATAAAGATTGGAATCGCACGTGCTGTTCCGTTTGTTAAGTATTGATCCATTAACTCTAAGTTTTCATCGCGAATTAATAAACGCATATCAATATTTGCAACTTCAGAAATTCGTTTCATAACAGGTACACATAAAAGAGCGTCGCCGCACCAGTCAGCTGTTAATACGATAACGCGCCAGCCATCATTTTGACGTTCTTCTAAAACTGGAAGTAATTCATTTGGAATTAAAAAGTTATTGTAAATGTGTAATAGCTCGTATTGGTTTACTTTCATTTCATTCACATATGTATCAAAGGACATGCCTTTATCAGCCCATTGTAGTAAGTTCATAAGTAACACCTCTTTAGTATGATTTATTTTTATTGTACCAATTTTTATATAGAAAAGCTTGTATTCTTACTCTTTCTTATCACTAAATAATTTATTTAGTGTGTAAAGGAATAGTGCGACACATAATTCAGCTATGTTGGGCATTTGTACACTCTCTATCCAGTCATCGGCGGTATGTATGACAAACCAATCTAACGTAATTTCAATTATAGAGAGCAGAGCAATTGAGAGCCAATTGGGCATACTTGTCATCATTGGATGTAGGAGCACTTTAAAGAAAATGAATATAAAATATGTAATACCGTCTAATAAAAGAATGAGTAAAAAAAAGAGTAGTAGAGCTGTTCTTGATGAATATTCTATACCTGTAATATGAAAGATTCCTACATATACAAAAAATATAAATGCAAAGAATATAATGAGAATAAGAATAACAACACTAATAATAATAGTCTTATCTTTTAGACTGAGATTAGAAAGTTTGTCTTCTTCACTCATTGCCCCAACTCCTTTTTCTGGAAAATCAATTTCATTGTACCATGAAATATCTATTGAAAAACTACGAATTATAGGGAAATAAGGTGACAAAAAGTAAGATTTCGTGTAAAATTATTAATAAGGTTTTTATTTAACTAAATTAAATAAAAGGGGCTGTCAAAGTTGTCTCAAAATCGAGAACAATTAATGGAAGAACTATCGACAAATGTTTTTGCAATGTTTCGCACGTTGCGTAATGATATTGGAAAAATATTTGGTGGTTACATACCGTGGAATGAGTTCATTGTCCTTAGAATATTGAACCGTACGAATAAAGAAATGGTCTCACGTGTAGCTAATGAGTTAAATGTGTCGAATAGTCATATTACAGCTGTTACAGAAAAATTAATTAATAAAGGCTTTGTAACTCGTTCACGTTCTACATCAGATCGCCGAGTTGTATATTTAGAGATTACAGAACAAGGGAAAGAGTTAGTTGCGAAAATGGAAGGTGAGAAAAAGAAATATTTACAAGAAAGATTTTCCGCACTTTCAGAAGATGAAATGGATATAATGATATCTATTTCTAAAAAACTTATTTAAATAATTACAAATAAGAAAACGCTTACCTAATTAAAAAGAAGACCTTCCTCATATATGGAAGGTCTTCTTCTGTGTGTAATAGATGATAAAAAATAAAATGTGTATGAAAAAAGATAGAGCGCCATACTACTAATAAAGGAAGGAGGGAGAAATATGACGAATCGTAATGGTAGTCAAGGAAGTGGAAATCAAGGTTCACCAAAATCAGGGCAATTCCAGCAGGAGTTTAGTACTGAATTTGAAACGGGAAATGATAATAAAGGAAAAGAATATCGTTCGAAAAAAGGAAGTAAATCAAAAAAGGAGTGAACGATTTCACTCCTTTTTTGATTTAAGATGCTGCAGATTGATCCGTATTATATTTTTCTTCTGATTTTGCAACAATCATTGCACAAATTGCATCACCGGAAATATTGACAGCAGTTCTAGACATATCTAGAATGCGGTCAATACCGATAATTAAAGCAATGCCTTCTACTGGTAGATTTACTTGATTTAAAACCATCGTAAGCATTACTAGTCCAACACCTGGTACACCTGCAGTACCGATACTAGCTAGTACAGCAGTTAATACGACCATAGCTAATTGTGGTAATGTAAGTTCAACGCCGTATACTTGAGCGATAAATACAGTTGCTACCCCTTGCATAATAGCAGTACCATCCATATTAATCGTTGCACCTAGTGGTTGTACAAAAGAGCTTATCGCTTTTGGAACTCCAAGTTTTTCTTGGGCGGTTTTCATGGCAAATGGAAGGGACGCATTAGAGCTAGATGTACTAAACCCAATTGCCATTACCGGACCGAAATGTTTAAAGGAACGAATAATACTTTCTTTGGCTAGTACCTTTAATAAGCCGACGTATACGAAGACACCGTGAATAATGAGTACCAACATAACGACAATCATATACTTGAACATCGCAGCGACGCCTGCAAGACCCATTTTACCAACGGACGAAGCGAGCAACCCGAATGTTCCGATTGGAGCTAATTTCATGACGAGATTAACAAGATACATTATTAATTCGTTGCCCTGTTCAAGTAATGAATGGACACCTTGAACTCGTTTTCCTAAAACAGCTAAACCGAGTCCGATCAATGCGGCAAAGGCAATAATTTGTAGCATGTTCCCATCAGCCATCGCTTTTGCTGGATTATCTGGCACAATATTCAGCAATGTATCAACGAAAGATGTTTCAGTTTTTGCACCTTCATACGTAAGCCCGTCTGTTTTAAAGTTACCGCCAGCTCCTGGTTTTATGATAAGTGCAAATGTAACTGCAATAGAGATAGCGACAGCTGTTGTTACGAGAAAGAATGAAATTGATTTTAAACCAATTCTTCCAAGTTGTTTCGGATCTCCAAGACCAGCAGCCCCAAGTACGATAGAAATGAACACAACAGGAACAACTAGCATTTTAATAAGTCGAATAAACAGTTGACCAAGTGGATTGAACGCATATTGATTCAATGGCTCAAAAATAGATGGAGCAGCTAAATTTAAAGTGAGTCCGACAACTAGACCGAGAAATAATGCAATTAAGATTGCCTTTGTTTTTGTAAAAATGCTTTCTAAATTAATTATACCGAAAAAATACCTATTTTGACAATATCTTCTGAATATTTAGTATAAAACTGTCTGTTTCAATGTATATAGTCCAGTTTTGCTGAAATATGTGGAAAGAATACATTTATGTATTTGGAAAAAAATAGACCATCACATGATGGCCTAGGGAAGGGGACAATTTATATCAATTTAATTAGGGATGGAAGCTATTCAAAGACACTGGGGAATGTCTTATAAATTAGGGAGGAACAGCTTCGATACATATACTATAAAAGGTGGATGTGATCCTCGTGTGAACATGGAGTGAAAGAGAGAGGGAGTTTCAAATAAAAGATAGAAAGAATAAAAAAATAAGACCATCACATATAGGATGGTCAAAGGAAGGGGACAATTTATGTCAATTTAATTAGGGATGGAAAGCTGTTCAAGACACTGGGGAATGTCTTATAAATTAGGGAGGAACAGCTCCGATACATATACTATAAAAGGTAGATGTGACCCTCGTGTGAACTTGGAGTGAAAGATATGGGAATTTGAAAAGGGATAAAATAGTTATTGTAAGAGTTATAAGTGGAGATATAATAGAAAATATTCTTTTGTAAAACGATAGGAGTCTGAATATAAATAAAAGTTGAAATCTATGAAAAAAAGGATTATGCTCAACTATATTATGAGAATATAAGGTTTATCCCGCTACTTGTAGGCTCTTAAAAAGTCTTTATTTATGAGGGGATAAAAGCTTCACTTGATAAAGGGAGTTAGTGATATGGAAGTAGCAAAAAAACAAGGGTTGTATAATCGTTTTATACGATTGAATCCACCACAAATTTTAGCATTAGGCTTTTTTTGTTTAATTGTGGTCGGAGGGTTGTTATTAAAGTTACCGTTTGCAACGAAAGTACATATTAGTTGGGTAGATGCTTTCTTTACAGCTACGTCGGCAGCGACTGTAACCGGTTTAGGTGTTGTAGATACTGCGAGTACGTTTACGATGTTTGGTGAAATTGTTATTATGTTTTTAATTCAAACGGGTGGTCTCGGTCTTATGACGATAGCCATTTTAATTGTTTGGGTATTAGGGAAAAAAATTGGTTTACGCCACCGATTATTAATTGGAGAAGCATTTAATCAAACAAATATTGGTGGTCTTGTGAAATTAGTAAAACGTGTTTTTATTTTTTCTATTTGTATTGAGCTAATTGGAGTTATCTTTTTATCGATTCGCTTTATTCCAGAGTTTGGTTTTGGAAAAGGTTTATACTATAGTATTTTTCACGTTATTGCGTCATATAATAATGCCGGCTTTGCGCTTTGGCCAGATAATTTAACAAGATATGTAGGAGATCCTATTATTAATATTGGGATTTGTTCTTTAATTGTAATAGGAGGGTTAGGGTTTACGGTATTAATTGATATATGGTATAGCCGTAGTTTCCGAAAATTATCACTGCACTCCAAAATCATGATTGTTGGAACGATAGCACTTAATGTTATTGCGATGATTGTGATTTTTGTATTGGAATATAATAATGTGAAGACTTTGGGGCACTTATCTTTAAATGAAAAATTATGGGCTTCGTTCTTCCAAGGAATTACACCTCGTACAGCTGGTTTTAACACGGTAGATTATGGGGGGATGGAAGAGTCATCGATACTATTTACAATGGTATTAATGTTTATTGGTGCGGGAAGTGTATCGACAGGCGGTGGAATTAAGTTAACGACATTCGTTATTTTAATTACATCAGTTCTTTCTTTCTTTAGAAAGAAAGAGGATTTTGTTTTATTTCAGCGTACGATTAAAATGTCGACAGTAACGAGAGCGTTAGCAATTGTCGTTGCTAGTCAAATACTTATTTTTACAGCGGTATTTGTATTAATGCTTACAGAAGACTTCAGTTTTATTCAGTTATTATTTGAGACAATTTCAGCGTTTGGTACAGTAGGGTTAACAATGGGGATTACTGCGAAGCTATCGGCGTTTGGAAAATGTATTATTATGTTTGTTATGTTTTGTGGATTAATCGGACCGTTAACACTTGTGTTCTCTTTGGCACGACCAGCAAAACAAAAAATTAAATATCCATCAGAAGATGTATTTACAGGATAAGGTATCCCGCATAAAGCGAGATACCTTTTTCTTTTTAAAAAAGAGAGAACAATAAACCAATAAGCGCCACTCGGAATAAAATCGCAATGAGTGCAGCGATACCACCCACAATGGCAGCGGTACCGCCAGTTACAGTAGCCCCGCGATTATAAGCGTAAATACCAAGTAGAACAGACACAAGACCAAATAGTGTTGGGAATGTGAATAATGATAATATTGCTAAGGCAAGAGCAATGAAACCAGCAGTCGATCCAGCTGCAGACGATCTTACATCATCGTTATCTTTATCATCATAATCGATACGCTGTGGTGCAACTTCAGCTGCGTATTCTTCTTTATAATCACTATCTATTCGATCTCTTTTTTTATATTCATCAAATTTCTCAGTCAAAGTAAGGACTCCTTTCATAACAAGGTTCAATAGTAGTATGTTTCTCTTTACTGTTTTTATCCCGCTATTTGCGAGCAGTGAGACTCCCACCTCAAAATTTGGCTGGAGCCCTGCGGCTCGTAAACGCCCGATTGGTGTGGGCTAATAATCAGTGGGGGATGAACAAAACCTCCACTGATTAAAGTTTCACTTTATCCGAACTTGTACAGGGAGTAATATCCAATTGGAAAGTGGAAAATGTTTTTTCAAAATAGGAAAACTTAGTATGACTTCCTCTATTTTGGAAAGTATAAAAAAGAATAATGAGGAAAGGGTGTAGTACATAATGGAACATCCAATTGAAAATTTAATGAAAACAGCAATGACAAATTTAAAAGAGATGGTAGATGTAAATACGATTGTTGGAAGTCCGGTTTCAACAGCTGACGGAAATGTAGTATTAACAGTATCTCAAGTGGCTTTTGGTTTTGGAGCTGGTGGAAGTGACTTTAAAGGTGATTTTATTTCCGAAAAACATAACGGCGGACAAGGGCAGCATAAAGAGAACAAGCAAAGTCATCCATTCGGAGGCGGAAGCGGGGCTGGGGTTTCTATTAGCCCAGTTGCTTTTTTAGTAGTTGGTTCTAACGGTGTGCAAGTGTTGCATCTCAATAGTAGTACACATTTAATTGAAAAAGCGTTAAATACTGTGCCAAGCACTGTGGATAAATTTGTGAATGGTCGCCAAAAGTGAACTTGCATTTTTTAGGAATTATGATATATTAGAAAAAGTGCGCTTTATGACGATCGGAATAATTGAACTGTAAATATATATGATGTGTGGAATAAGGGAGAGGAATTTATGATTAATATCAAAAACTTAGTAGTTGGCTTATGTATGTTAGTAAGCGGTTTTGTTGTATATGTAATAAAAGAAAAAGCTCCATTCTAAAACAGACAAACCGTTAATGTCTGTTTTTAATTTGTAAAAAATGTTGACAAGTTATTGTATTGGTGTTAAAATTTTAATTCGTGTCTCGGTTAAAGCTAGTGTAAAGTAAATAAATCTTATGAATATAATACGAAAAGTTTGCGAAAGATCGGGTAGTCTTACCAACAACTTTTGTGAACAAACCCTATAAATTGTATATGTAAGCTTTATATGTATACTAGTGAATCAAGGAGCGGTCAGTGGAACCGTAATGATGAGAGAGAGGTAGGGCTTTCATCCAGTATATGTTACTTTCCCGTTAGGTGAATATAAAAAAGAGGGCTCCTTTTGAAAAGGAGCCCTCTTTCTATAAATAAATTGAAACTATAATCAGTGGGACCATTCCATTCCCTTTACATGTTAGCTCACAAATAATGTGATAAAAATGATTAAGTGCGGTTTTCAACTTGCTGACAAATTTCATCTGTTGTTAAACCATGTGCTTTAATTACAGATCCTTTTATCGATGTATCTGCAATGCCCATCATATTAGAATCTTGCCCGGTTACAACGCAACAATCACACCCATGTGCATCATTTTCAGAGTTAAGTGAAACGACTTCATGTCCTTGTTGCTGAAGAGCTTGTTGAACATCTGTTAAAGAGTTCTCAACACCAATTCTAGCCATAATTTTCACCTCCTACCATCTAGTTGCTAGTATGCTCAAGTCCATAGCATATATTTATGAAAAGATGGTAGGAAGAGAATATTTGTTTAGTCGTTATATACACCAGTAAGCATTTGACTAACGAATTGATCATTTAATGTATCTTGTGCTGAACTGTTATTAGACTGAATATCGATTGAAGCTGTGTAGTTGTTATGTTTCCTACTATTTGGTTCTACTTCAACGTAATTATCGAATTTACAAAATCCTTTCGTATCCATTAGATCAAATAGTTGTAGCATTTCTACTACCTCTTGTCTCGTTCCTTTAATTTGTACACACGCCATTGTTATTTCCTCCTTCAATTTGACAAATTGTTTTTTAAAAATAGGATTATGATTACTAAATGAAAAATATGAATGTTATTTTTAGACAGCGTTATTTTTGTTATTTTCCCCCTTTTTCACCAAAAGTCGTTGTATATTCCCGGATTTATAAAATCGGACGTCCGTTTATTGAATACAATAGATTCGTATCAATTGGCGAAAACCCTTCTTTTAAACAAATATTTTTTTTAGTAGAATTTGACGAAAAAAATTTTTTGACTTTTTGTAAACGTTAACAATGTTATTAAATCAATATGAACAAAGATGTACGTACGATTAAAAATTAAAAATTTTCTAAAAATTCACTTGATTTATTTGAAAAGGAGAGTAGACTAGGAAACAATAAAAAACTCATAGAACATAGGGGGCGCTTTCAAGTGAACGAGCAGTGGATTTTCTTAAATGGAGAATTTGTTCCAAAAGACGAAGCAAAGGTTTCAGTATATGATCATGGCTATTTATATGGCGATGGAGTGTTCGAAGGAATTAGGGTATATAGCGGTAATGTTTTCCGTTTGAGAGAGCATCTTGTCCGGTTATATGAATCAGCGAAATCCATCATGTTAGAAATTCCATATACGTTAGAAGAAGCAACGAAAATCGTTGTTGAAACGATTCGACAAAACAAACTATCTAATGGATATATCCGCCTCGTTGTATCAAGAGGACCTGGGAACTTGGGATTAGATCCCGATTCTTGTACGAAACCAAATGTAGTAGTAATTGCAGAGCAATTATCTTTATTTCCACAAGAATATTATGAAAAAGGGATTCCGATTATAACAGTTGCAACGCGTCGCAATCGCCCGGATGTTTTATCGCCTCAAGTAAAATCTTTAAATTACTTAAATAATATTTTAGTTCGCATTGAGGCGAAATTAGCTGGAGTACAAGAAGCACTTATGTTAAATGACCAAGGATATGTAGCTGAAGGCTCTGGAGATAATGTATTTATTGTGAAGGGAAATAAATTAATTACACCACCAAGTTCTGCTGGAGCGTTAGAAGGTATTACACGAAACGCGATTTTAGAAATCGGCGAAAAACTTGGATATGACGTAAGAGAAGAATTATTTACAAGGCATGATGTATATGTAGCTGATGAAGTGTTTTTAACAGGAACAGCTGCTGAAGTAATTGCTGTTACGACAGTAGATGGAAGAACGATTGGTTTAGGTAGAACAGGGCCACATACGAATCGTTTATTAGAAGAATTCCGTAAATTAGTTGTAGAAGATGGAGAGAAAATTTACGAAGAAAATAAAGTTGGATAATAGCTCTTATGACATGATAAAGCGTTGATAGGGAGGAGTAGTTGACTGTGAAGCCTCACAGAGAGTCGGTGGTTGCTGGAAACCGATGGTTCACGTCGACGAACATCACCCTTGAGTGCTAAGCTGAAACGTTTGTTTAGGCTTAGACGGTAGCTCCGTTATTAGCTAGACTCATATCCCGAGTCACTGAGGCAAGAGTAATCTTGCGAAGAAGGGTGGTACCGCGAAATCTTTCGTCCCTTCAGCACATAGCTGGAGTGTGGACGTAGGATTTTTTTATTTTATAAATGTTTAAAAAAGGGGGCTTATAAGAAAAATGTCTTCAAAAACGGAAGAGAAACTGGCAACTGGTGCACAGCTATTGTTAGAAGCGCTAGAAAAGGAAGGAGTAGAGGTGATTTTTGGTTATCCAGGTGGTGCGGTTTTACCTCTATATGATGCGCTTTATGATTGTGAAATTCCGCATATTTTAACGAGGCATGAGCAAGGTGCAATTCATGCTGCTGAAGGATATGCAAGAATTACAGGAAATCCAGGAGTGGTAATTGCAACAAGTGGACCGGGTGCTACAAATGTTATTACTGGTCTAGCTGACGCGATGATTGATTCATTGCCACTTGTTGTATTTACAGGGCAAGTAGCAACAACGTTAATCGGGAGTGATGCTTTCCAAGAAGCTGATATTATGGGGCTTACGATGCCGGTGACAAAACATAATTATCAAGTACGAAAAGCATCGGATTTACCCCGAATTATTAAAGAAGCATTTCATATCGCTAGAACAGGAAGACCAGGCCCAGTCGTAATTGACCTTCCGAAAGATATGGTAGTAGAGAAAGGTGAGCGATGTAGTGATGTTCAAATGGATTTACCAGGATACCAGCCTAATTACGAACCGAATCTACTACAAATAAACAAATTATTACAAGCGATTGCGACTTCAAAAAAACCGTTAATTTTAGCTGGAGCAGGTGTATTGCATGCGAAGGCATCGAAAGAATTAACAAGCTTTGCTCGTAAATATGAAATTCCTGTTGTTCATACTTTACTTGGTCTTGGTGGTTTTCCGCCAGATGATAAATTATTTCTTGGGATGGGAGGAATGCACGGTTCTTACACGGCTAATATGGCGTTATATGAATGTGATCTACTTATAAATATAGGAGCAAGATTTGACGATCGTCTTACTGGAAATTTAGCTTATTTTGCTAAAGAAGCGATTGTCGCACATATAGATATTGATCCAGCAGAAATCGGAAAAAATGTGCCGACTGAAATTCCAATTGTTGCGAGTGCGAAGCAAGCATTAGAAGCTCTACTCAACTTTAAGGAAGGGGAAGTAAATCACAATGATTGGCTCTCATTATTGAATAGTAGAAAAGAAAAATACCCTCTTTCTTACAAAGAGCATTCGGAATGTATTAAGCCTCAATATGCAATTGATATGCTATACGAAATTACGAAAGGGGAAGCGATTGTAACGACAGATGTTGGGCAACATCAAATGTGGGCAGCTCAATATTATCCGCTGAAAAATCCAGATAAATGGGTAACTTCTGGAGGCTTAGGAACAATGGGCTTCGGATTTCCAGCAGCAATAGGTGCACAAATCGCAAAGCCTGAAGAACTAGTTATTGCAATTGTTGGTGATGCGGGATTTCAAATGACCCTGCAAGAACTAAGTGTATTAAAAGAGCATTCTTTACCAGTTAAAGTGTTTATTTTAAATAATGAAGCTTTAGGAATGGTAAGACAATGGCAAGAGGAATTTTATAATGGGCGATATTCGCACTCCTTACTTTCATGCCAACCAGATTTTGTTGCGCTTGCCAATGCTTATGGCATAAAAGGTGTTCGTATTGAAGACCCACTTCTTGCAAAGCAACAATTACAGTATGCAATTGAGTTAAGAGAGCCTGTTGTAATTGATTGCCGCGTACTTCAATCCGAAAAGGTAATGCCGATGGTTGCCCCAGGAAAAGGCGTTCATCAAATGGAGGGAGTGGAGAAAAGGTGAAGAGAATTGTAACAGCGACAGTTCGAAATCAAAGCGGTGTGTTAACTCGAATTACAGGTGTTATGACACGTAGACATTTTAATATTGAAAGTATTTCAGTAGGTCATACGGAATCATCGGATATTTCGAGAATGACGATTGTTGTACACGTTGAAAATGAACAGCAAGTTGAGCAGTTAATTAAACAACTTCATAAGCAAATTGATGTACTGAAAGTATCAGATATTACAGAAGAAGCGATGATCGCTAGAGAACTTGCACTTATTAAAGTAGCAACGTCTGTAGCAAGAGCAGAATTATATAGTTTAATTGAACCGTTCCGAGCCGCTGTAATAGACGTTGGGAAGGATTCCATAGTGGTGCAAGTAACAGGTACCCAGGAGAAAGTAGAAGCGTTAATTGAATTACTTCGTCCATATGGTTTGAAAGAAATTGCTAGAACAGGTGTAACAGCATTTACACGTAGTATGAAAAAACAAGATAAACAAGTTATGTTAATTCAATAATTATTTAAAAAATAGGGGGAAATGAAAATGGCGAAAGTTTATTATGAAAAAGACGTAACGGTAAATGTATTAAAGGAAAAGAAAGTAGCAATCATCGGATATGGATCGCAAGGCCATGCGCATGCGCAAAACTTACGTGATAACGGATTTGATGTGGTAGTAGGACTGAGGAAAGGGAAGTCATGGGATAAGGCGAAAGAAGACGGTTTTTCTGTATATACAGTAGCGGAAGCAGCAGAAAAAGCAGATGTAGTAATGATTCTACTACCTGATGAATTACAGCCGGAAGTATATGAAGCTGAAATTGCACCAAACTTACAAGGCGGCAATTCTCTCGTTTTCGCGCATGGATTTAATGTTCACTTTGATCAAGTAAAACCGCCAGCTAATGTAGATGTATTTCTAGTAGCACCGAAAGGTCCAGGGCATCTAGTACGTCGTACGTTTGCGGAAGGGGGAGCTGTTCCTGCATTATTTGCAGTATATCAAGATGCAACAGGAGTTGCGACTGAAAAGGCACTTTCATATGCAGATGGAATTGGGGCGACGAGAGCAGGTGTATTAGAAACAACGTTTAAAGAAGAAACAGAAACAGATTTATTTGGAGAGCAAGCTGTACTTTGCGGCGGAGTAACTGCACTAGTAAAAGCTGGGTTTGAAACGTTAGTTGAAGCTGGTTATCAACCTGAACTTGCATATTTTGAATGTTTACATGAACTGAAACTAATTGTTGACCTTATGTATGAAGGTGGACTTGAAAATATGAGATATTCAGTTTCAGATACAGCGCAGTGGGGGGACTTCGTATCAGGGCCACGCGTTGTTACTGAAGATACGAAGAAAGCGATGGGTGCAGTACTAGCAGAAATTCAAGATGGTACATTTGCAAGAGGCTGGATTGCAGAGCATAAAGCAGGAAGACCAAATTTCCAGGCGACAAATGAAAAAGAAAATGAACATGAAATCGAAGTAGTTGGACGTAAATTACGTGAAATGATGCCTTTCGTACAGCCCCGAGTAAAGGTAGGGATTAAATAATATGAAGCAAATTTTGTTCATGGATACGACGCTTCGTGATGGCGAACAATCACCAGGAGTTAATTTAAATGAACAAGAGAAATTACAGATTGCGAGGCAACTAGAGAGACTTGGTATTAATGTAATGGAAGCTGGATTCGCAGCAGCTTCTGAAGGTGATTTTCAATCGGTAAAACGTATCGCAAATACCATTCAAAATGCTACGGTTATGAGTTTAGCTAGAGCGAAAGAAAGTGATATTCGAAGAGCCTATGAAGCTGTGAAAGGCGCTGTCTCTCCTCGTTTACACGTATTTTTAGCTACGAGTGACATTCATATGAAATATAAGCTTTGTATGTCAAAAGAAGATGTATTAGATAGCATACATCGCTCGGTTACGCTTGGGAAATCACTATTTCCAACAGTTCAATTTTCAGCAGAAGATGCAACAAGAACATCGAGAGCATTTTTAGCTGAAGCAGTAGAAGTCGCGATTCGCGCAGGAGCGAATGTAATCAATATTCCTGATACAGTTGGATATACGAATCCAGAAGAATATTATTCTCTTTTTAAATACTTACAAGAATCCGTTCCGTCGTATGAAAAAGCAATTTTCTCTTGTCATTGTCACGATGATCTTGGGATGGCAGTAGCGAATTCGTTAGCTGCGGTTGAAGGCGGAGCGTTACAAGTAGAAGGAACGATTAATGGAATTGGAGAAAGAGCGGGGAATGCGGCGCTAGAAGAAGTAGCGGTTGCTCTCCATATTAGAAAAGATTTCTATGAAGCAGAATCCTCTATGACATTAAAAGAAATTAAAGCGACGAGTACGTTAGTAAGTCGGTTAACGGGTATGGTTGTACCGAAAAATAAGGCGATTGTTGGAGCAAATGCTTTTGCTCACGAATCAGGTATTCATCAAGACGGTGTATTAAAAGAAGTAACGACGTATGAAATTATTGAACCATCACTGATTGGAGAGTCACAAAATCTATTTGTATTAGGAAAGCATTCCGGGCGCCATGCGTTTACTGAAAAAATGAAAGAACTTGGTTATGAGTTTACAAAAGAAGAACGAGATGTGGTGTTTGAAGCATTTAAAAACTTGGCTGACCGTAAAAAAGAAATTACAGAAGAAGATTTACGTGCGCTTATGCTTGGTGAAGCAGCATTTGCGGCCCAGCAATATAGCATTACTCAATTGCAAGTACATTTCGTATCAAATAGTACACAGTGTGCAACGGTTGTACTAAAAGATGAGGAAGGAAATATGTACGAAGATGCAGCAACTGGTTCTGGAAGTATTGAAGCGATCTATAATGCAATTCAAAGAATTTTAGGATTAGAATGTGACTTAGCGGATTATCGCATACAATCTATAACGCAAGGTCAAGATGCACTTGCACATGTTCATGTTGAATTAAAAGAAGGAACTCATCAAGTATCAGGTTTTGGTGTTGCGCAAGACGTATTAGAAGCATCGGCGAGAGCGTATGTTCATGCGGCCGGAAAATTAAAATCTTTTATTACTCTTGTGAAGTAACTGTTTGATAAGTGAGGGGATCGTCCCTTACTTATCAAAGTATATTTCTGAAGATTCAGACAAAAAGGAGTGTTTTAATTGGAAAAACGTATCGTTTGTTTAGCGGGTGATGGTGTTGGTCCGGAAATTATGGAAAGCGCGAAGGAAGTATTGCATATGGTAGAGAGGCTATATGGACATCACTTTCATTTACAAGATGAGTACTTTGGCGGAGCGGCTATCGATTTAAATGGGCAACCATTACCACAGCGAACACTTGCCGCTTGTTTAGCGAGTGATGCGGTTTTACTTGGAGCGGTTGGTGGACCGCGGTGGGATGATGCGAAAGAAAGGCCAGAGAAAGGATTATTAGCTTTAAGAAAAGGACTTGGTGTATTTGCGAACGTTCGTCCTGTAACAGTAGAAAGCGCAACTGCACATTTATCGCCATTAAAAAACGCAGATGAAATTGACTTCGTTGTCGTTCGTGAACTAACAGGCGGTATTTATTTCTCTTATCCGAAAGAAAGAACGGAAGAATCGGCAACTGATACACTTACGTACCATCGTCATGAAATTGAACGTATCGTGTCGTATGCTTTTCAATTAGCGAGTAAGAGAGAGAAAAAAGTAACCTCTATTGATAAAGCGAATGTTTTAGAATCTAGTAAATTGTGGAGAGCTGTTACGGAAGAAGTAGCTCTTCGTTATCCTAATGTTGAATTAGAGCACATTTTAGTAGATGCAGCTGCTATGGAGTTAATTCGAAACCCAAGGAGATTTGACGTTATCGTAACAGAAAATTTATTTGGTGATATTTTGAGCGACGAGGCTTCTGTATTAGCAGGGTCATTAGGAATGCTTCCATCAGCGAGCCATGCGGAAAACGGGCCGTCTTTATATGAGCCTATTCACGGATCAGCGCCAGATATTGCAGGTAAAAATAAAGCGAATCCAATTGCGATGATGCGTTCAGTAGCGATGATGCTTGGGCAATCATTTGGATTAACGAGAGAAGGGTATGCGATTGAAGAGGCAATTTCTGCAGTTCTTCAATCTGGGAAATGTACAGCTGATATTGGGGGAAATGAGACGACAACTTCATTTACGAGGGCAGTTATTCAAGAAATGGAAGAGCAGGCACTAGTAGGGAGAGGAAGATAATGGGGAAAAGGTTACTAGATAAGCTTTGGGAAAGACATGTAGTTGTAACGAATGAAAATGGATTGGATTTATTATATATCGATCTTCATCTCGTTCATGAAGTAACGTCACCGCAAGCCTTTGAAGGCTTGCGGCTTGCAAATCGAACTGTTCGGAGACCGGAATTAACGTTTGCAACGATGGATCATAATATTCCAACGAAAGATGTTTGGAATATTACCGATCGCATTGCGAAGCAGCAATTGGATACACTTCGTGACAATTGTAAACAATTTAAGGTGCGATTAGCTGATATTGGTGATGAAGAGCAAGGAATCGTTCACGTTATAGGACCAGAACTTGGGCTCACACAACCGGGGAAAACGATTGTATGCGGTGATAGCCATACAGCGACCCACGGTGCTTTCGGTGCTTTAGCGTTTGGTATTGGTACGAGTGAAGTAGAACATGTATTAGCAACTCAAACGCTGTGGCAACGAAAACCGAAAGCGATGGGGATTGAATTAAAAGGAAAGTTACCGAAAGGCGTTTATGCAAAGGATATTATTTTGCATCTTCTCTCAAAGTACGGCGTAGCGGTTGGAACGGGGCATGTAATGGAATTCTACGGAGAGACGATTCGTGATATGGGTATGGAAGAGAGAATGACACTTTGCAATATGGCAATTGAAGGGGGAGCGAAAGCTGGCATCATTGCACCAGATGAGAAAACATTTTCTTATGTAAAAGGGCGTGAATATGCACCGAAAGACTATGAAACGTTTAAGGGAAAATGGTCGGAGCTTTATACAGATTCAGATGCAATTTATGATTTACATATTTCGGTAGATGTTACGGATTTAGCACCGTATGTCACTTGGGGAACAAATCCTAGTATGGGTGTTCCTATTGATGAAAAATTACCAGAGAAGCATAACGAAAATGATGAAAGAGCATTTTCATATATGGGATTGAGCCCTGGGCAAAGTACGTTTGAAATTCCTGTTAAGCATGTCTTCATTGGTTCTTGTACAAATTCACGTTTATCTGACTTAGAAATTGCTGCATCTGTTGTAAAAGGGAAAAAGGTAAAAGAAGGTGTGCGAGCACTCGTTGTACCAGGATCAAAAAGTGTGAGAGAGCGGGCGATGCAAAAAGGCTTACATCGCATATTTGAAGAAGCGGGATTTGAATGGAGAGAGCCTGGATGTTCAATGTGTCTTGGGATGAATCCAGATCAAGTACCTGAAGGAGAACATTGTGCTTCTACTTCAAATCGTAATTTTGAAGGAAGGCAAGGGAAAGGAGCACGAACACATTTAGTAAGTCCAGCTATGGCTGCAGCAGCTGCGTTATATGGTCATTTTGTTGATATTAGAAAGGAGAGTTACGATGGAACCATTTCATATTCATAAAGGTACTGCCGCAGTACTTATGAATGATAACATTGATACAGATCAAATTATTCCGAAGCAATATTTGAAGAGAATTGAAAGGACGGGATTTGGAAAATATTTATTTGATGAGTGGCGTTACGATAATGAGCGCCATGAAAATCCTAATTTCCCCCTTAATGCACAAGAACGAAAAGGAGCAAGTATATTAATTACAGGTGATAATTTTGGATGTGGTTCTTCAAGAGAACATGCTCCGTGGGCGCTTGCGGATTATGGTTTCCGCGTTATTATCGCCGGAGGATTTGCAGATATTTTTTATATGAATTGTATGAAGAATGGTATGTTACCGATTGTAATGGATAAAGAGATGCGTGAACAACTTGCCAAAACGAATGCGAGAGATCAAATGGAAGTTGATTTAGAGAATGAAGTAATTATTACGAATACGCACAGGTTTCATTTTACAATCGAGAAAATGTGGAAAGAAAAATTATTAAATGGTCTAGATGAAATCAGCATTACAATGCAATATGAACAAGAAATTGAAGAGTATGAAAGAAAAGTAGCTTCACACTAACTAAAAGTAGAATATTCGAAATGTATTTACATTCAGAATTAACTGTTATATAATATGTAAAAAATCAGAGGAGAAAGGGAGTAAGTATTATGAATATCGTGCAATCTATTAAAATGCTTACAAAATTACATCATCATACATGAAACCCTTGAACCTAACGTGAAAACGTGTAGGCACAAGGGTTATTCCCGTTGTACCTACACTCTACTAAAGAGCCTTGTAGGTATTTTGTCTACAAGGCTCTTTTTATTTTTGGTTTGGGTGGATGGAATGGGCATAAATTAAAGAGGGAAGGGTGTGTGAATTCAGATGACAAAGTGGAAACGGGCAAATCCGAATGGAACGAGAGATTACTTATTCGAAGAATGTACGTTAATTGAAGAAGTGGAACAAAAATTAAGACGGACCTTTTTAGAGAGAGGTTATGAAGAAATAAGGACACCTACAATTGAATTTTATGATGTTTTTGCATTTCAAAACAGGCCGATAGATGAAGAAAAGATGTATAAATTTTTCGATGAAAAAGGACGGATTATCGTTTTACGCCCAGATATGACAATTCCTTTAGCAAGAGTAATTGGAACACAGAGAGGGGATATTCCTCTTAAAGTAACTTATAGCGGGAATGTATTTCGGGCGAATGAGTCCCTTACTGGGAAATATAATGAAATAGTACAAAGTGGTATTGAAATTATCGGGATTGAAAATGTAAGGGCTGAAATTGAATGTGTGATAAGCGTAATTCAAGCACTTCAAAAATTAAAGGTGCAATCTTTCACAATTGAGATTGGGCAAGTGCAGTTATATAAATGTATCGTAAAAAAGCTCCCCATTAATGATGAAGAAGAGAAGTTACTTAGAACGTATATTGAAAGTAAAAATTATGCCGGACTCTCACACTTTATAGAAGAAAAGAAATTAAATCGGTGTGATGAAACAGTAAGGTTACTTGAGAAACTACCAAGGTTATTCGGGAGTTTAGATGTTGTTGAGGAAGCAGAAAAACTCGCCTCAAGTAATGAAATGAAAATGGCCATTGCGAGAGTGAAAGAAATATATGAAACAATTGAACAGTTAGGATATGGCTCTTACATATCAATTGATTTAGGTATGGTTCAACATTTGGATTATTATACGGGTGTTATTTTCAAAGGGTATATATATGAAATTGGAGAAGAGATTGTTAGTGGCGGAAGATATGATAAGTTAATTGGAAATTTTGGAGAGATGATGCCAGCGGTTGGGCTCGCGGTGCAAGTAAATCAAATAGTTAAGGCACTTCAAGAGCAGCAAGAACCATATAAACGAAAGAGAATAGATATTATGATTCATTATGAGTTAAATAGATTAGCAGAAGCGGAAAGGTTACGAAATTTACTTCAAAAGGACGGGAAGAATGCCCAGTTATCTTTATTCTCTAATTTAAACGATACTTTTCAATTTGCAAACAAGAATAAAATAATGACAGTCGTTGAGGCGAAGAGTGAGTCACTAGTGGAATATGTATGGAGAGAGAAATGGATCATCCAGAAAGAAGGGGAGGCTTCATGCGTAACATTCAAATTGCGTTAACGAAAGGAAGATTAGAAAAGCATGTTATTCCACTGTTTGAAAAAATTGGAATTGATTGTTCAGAGCTCAAAGATAAAGGAAGAAAACTTGTGTTTAAAAGTAAAAACACAAACATTTCATTTATTTTAGTGAAAGCGGTAGATGTTGCTACTTATGTAGAACATGGCGTAGCTGATATTGGAGTCGTTGGAAAAGATATATTAATGGAATTTGAGAAAGATATATATGAGATGGTCGATTTAGGAGTGGGCGTGTGTAAATTTTGTGTCGCTTCTATTCCTACGTATAATCCGAAGAGTTATCGAAAAAAACGAATTGCTACGAAATATCCGCACATTACTTCTACATATTTTCATGATAAAGGGGAGGATGTAGAAATTATTAAAATAGAAGGATCTGTAGAGATTGCTCCACTTCTAGGTTTGGCAGATGCAATTGTTGATATTGTTGAAACAGGAAAAACATTACAAGAAAACGGGTTAATTGTATTTGAGGAAATGTGCTCTATATCAGCTCGAATGATTGTGAATAAGGCTGCATTGAAAACTAAAAAAGACGAAATATTCTGTATTATAAATATGATGGAACAAGAAATTTTGTCAGGGAAATAGGGGGATTTTAAATGGAGATAGTTTTTGAAGATTTCCAAGAGGCTTTATCGAAAATAAAATCGCTACGAGAAAGCGCTAATATAATAGAAGAAACTGTTCAAAGAAGTGTAAGTGAAATTGTTCAAAACGTAAGGGAGAGTAAAGATGAGGCTTTATCGTTCTATACAAAAAAGTTTGATGGTGTAGAGACAAAAGATTTTCGTGTAAGTGAGGAAGAAATAAAACAAGCAAGTAAGTTTGTAGAACAAGCTTTTTTAGAAGCGTTAAAAGAGGCGAAGAAAAATATTATCTCGTATCACGAAAAGCAAAAAAGACAATCTATGTTTGATTGCGTGAGTGAAGGGGTAATTAGAGGGCAGCTTATTCGTCCGTTAGAAAATGTAGGTGTATATGTGCCGGGCGGGACTGCTTCGTATCCTTCATCAGTATTAATGAATGTATTGCCAGCAAAACTCGCAGGAGTGAAAAAAATTGTAATGGTAACACCGCCGAAGCAAGGAGGAATTGATCCGCATATTTTAGCTGCTGCAAGTCTTGCAGGTGTAGATGAAATATATATGGCCGGTGGTGCTCAAGTAATTGCTGCTCTAGCATATGGAACGGAATCGATTCCTAAAGTAGATAAAATAGTTGGACCAGGGAATTTATATGTCGCGCTAGCGAAGCGAGAAGTATATGGGATAGTCAATATCGATATGATTGCTGGACCATCAGAAATTGTAGTTATCGCAGATGAAACAGGAAATGCCGAATATATTGCTGCTGATTTATTATCACAGGCAGAACATGACGAGAGGGCAACAGCTATTTGTATTACAACAAATATAAAGCTTGCTAAAGAAGTAGAAAGAGAAATAGAAAGGCAGCTAGAGACGTTGCCTAGAAGTGAAATCGCTCGTGAATCCATAAAAAGAAATGGAGCAATTTTTATTGTCCCTTCTTTAGAAGAGGCGTTTCATTTATCAAATGAAATCGCTCCAGAACATTTAGAGTTACACATAAAAGAGCCAATGAATGCTCTAGCTTATGTAAAGCATGCTGGATCAATTTTTCTTGGCCCATATGCACCTGAACCGCTTGGAGATTATTTGGCGGGGCCGAATCACGTATTACCGACAAGTGGAACGGCAAGATTTTTTTCTCCGTTATCCGTCGATGATTTCGTAAAAAAATCAAGCTTCGTTTCGTATACGGAAGAAGCGTTAAGAAGTGTACAGCATCATATTGTAGAACTTGCAAATAAAGAAGGTTTACATGCACATGCAAGAGCAATCCAAATTAGGTTTAAGGAGGAAGAATAATGCGCGAGTCTAGTCAAGTACGTGAGACGACGGAAACAAAAATTAAATTAAGTTTGCAACTTGATGAAAGTACGAATGTTTCTGTGCAAACGGGAGTTGGATTTTTTGATCATATGCTAACTTTATTTGCTAGACACGGAAGATTTGGTTTGCAAATTGAAGCTGAAGGTGATGTATTCGTTGATGCTCATCATACGGTTGAAGATGTTGGAATTGTACTCGGAACTTGCTTGAAAGAATCATTGCAAAATAAAGAGGGGATTAACCGTTACGGCTCAGCGTATGTACCGATGGATGAATCTTTAGGATTTGTCGCGATTGATATAAGCGGGCGCTCATATATTGTATTTCAAGGTGAATTAACAAATCCGAAGCTAGGGGATTTTGACACAGAATTAACGGAAGAATTTTTTAGAGCAGTTGCTCATGCTGCAAATATTACGTTACATGCTCGCATTTTATACGGAAGCAATACACATCACAAAATTGAAGCTTTATTTAAAGCGTTCGGTCGAGCGCTTAGAGAGGCAGTCGATAAAAATGCCAATATTAATGGTGTAAATTCAACGAAAGGGATGTTGTAATTGATTGCAATTATAGATTATGGAATGGGAAATATTCGTAGTGTGGAACAAGCATTAAAATATATTGGAACAGAGTACATCATAACGGATGATAAAAAAGAAATATTGAGAAGTGATGGAGTTATTTTACCAGGAGTAGGCACATTTCCGAAAGCGATGGGCGTTTTAGAAGAAAAAGATTTAGTATGTGTGCTAAAAGAAGTTGGGAGCTTAGGAAAACCGCTTCTGGGTATTTGCTTAGGAATGCAGCTTTTATTTGAGAAAAGTGAGGAACTACAAAATTGTAACGGATTAAATTTATTGCCAGGTGTTATTCGAAAGTTAAAAGTTCCTTATAAAATTCCACATATGGGGTGGAATGAATTAAAAAAAGAAGGAGAAATATCGCTTTGGAATGGAGTAGAGGACGGTTCTTTCGTATATTATGTCCACTCTTATTATGCAGATTGTCCGAATGAAATTGTGTATGGGGCAAGTGAATATGGTGTGAAAGTACCTGGTTTTGTAGCAAAAGGAAATATATTTGGCGCACAGTTTCATCCTGAAAAAAGTGGGGAAATTGGGATGCGAATGTTAAAAAATTTCAAAGGGGTGGTAGAAGCATGGAAATCTTCCCAGCTATCGATGTAAAAGAAGGACGATGCGTCAGGCTTTATCAAGGAGAGTTTAGTAAAGAAACGGTGATGAATGAAGATCCAGTCGCACAAGCAATCATATTTGAAAAACTTGGAGCGAAAATACTACACGTTGTTGATTTAGATGGAGCAATTGTTGGGGAGTCAGTAAATTTACCTGTCATTGAAAAAATATGCAAGGCGGTACGTATTCCGGTGCAAATTGGAGGAGGAGTTCGGTCACTCGCGGCAGTGGAGAAGTTGTTGTCAGTAGGTGTAGAAAAAGTGATATTAGGAACGGCTGCCCTTTACGATAAATCATTTTTAGAAGAAGCGGTTCGTCTATATAAGGAGCAAATCATAGTTGGAATTGATGCGAAAAATGGTTTCGTAGCAACGAGGGGCTGGTTAGATGTGTCTGAAATTTCGTACATCGATTTAGCGAAGCAAATGGAAAGTGTAGGTGTTCAAACGATTGTGTTTACGGACATTTCAAAAGATGGGACACTTGCAGGACCTAATTTTGAGCAATTAGAGTTATTGCAAAAAAGCGTGGGTATTCGTGTGATTGCATCTGGAGGTGTCGCATCTATTCAAGATGTGAAAAGATTAAATGATATGAACATATATGGCGTCATTATTGGGAAGGCACTTTACGAGAAAACTATTGATTTAGAAAAAGTGTTACAGGTAACAAAACTATGTTAGCAAAACGAATTATTCCATGTCTAGATGTGAAAGAAGGGCGGGTAGTGAAGGGTGTGAATTTTATAGGGTTACAAGACGTCGGTAATCCTGTTGAAATAGCCGCATTATATAATGATGCGGGAGCAGATGAAATCGTATTTTTAGACATTACTGCGACGCATGAAGGGCGAAAAACGATTATAGATGTTGTAGAACAAACAGCCTCAAAGGTGTTTATTCCTCTTACAGTTGGCGGGGGGATTTCAAGTGTTAAAGATATGTACAATTTACTAAGAGCTGGAGCAGATAAAGTTTCAATAAACTCAGCGGCAGTGAGAAATCCGAAGTTAATCCAGGAAGGTGCGGAACATTTTGGCTCACAATGTATTGTCGTAGCAATTGATGCTAGAAAAGTAGAGGAAGATAAATGGAATGTATACGTGAACGGCGGAAGAGTCGATACAGGGATGGATGCAATCGAATGGGCAAAGCGCGTTGTCCAGCTAGGGGCAGGAGAAATTTTGTTGACGAGTATGGATGCAGATGGAACGAAAAACGGATATGATCTTCGTTTAACAGGAGCAATTTCAAACAGCGTTTCTGTTCCAGTAATCGCATCAGGTGGATGTGGTCATGTGGATCACATTATAGAAGTATTTCAAAAGACAACAGTTGATGCAGCATTAGCGGCATCAATCTTTCATTATGGTGAAGCGACTGTACAAGATGTAAAGAGAAAATTAAGAGAAGCAAACGTTGAGGTGCGGTTATGAAACCTAATTTTGCAAAAGGATTGATACCAGCTGTTGTTATCGAGGAAGATACGAAAGAAGTTTTAATGTTAGCTTATATGAATGAAGAAGCGTATGACAAGACGCTGGAAACGAAAAGAACATGGTTTTATTCCCGTTCGAGACAATCGTTATGGAATAAAGGAGGTACATCGGGAAATGTCCAATATGTGCAATCACTTTATTTAGACTGTGATCAAGATGCAATCGTTGTTGTCGTAAAGCAAGTAGGGCCTGCTTGCCATACGGGAGAAAAAACGTGTTTTCACTACAAAATTATATAGGGGGATACATATGGAAGATATCCTTAAGTTATTATTTGAAACAATTGAAGAACGAAAGAAAAATCCACTCTCTGAATCATATACGAATTATTTATTTTCAAAAGGTGAAGATAAAATTTTAAAGAAAATTGGTGAGGAGTGCACCGAAGTAATTATTGCGTCTAAAAATAATGATAAAGAAGAGATAGTAAAAGAAATGGTTGATGTGTTCTATCACTGTTTTGTTCTATTAGCCGAAAAAAATATTCCATTAGAAGATGTCATGCAAGAAGTGAAAGAAAGAAATGGAAAGCTTTCGCGAGTAGGGGACAGAAGAGAAATAGATACATTATAAGGGGGAATCTGGATGAAAGTGGACTATCACATTCATTTAGAAGAAGGGCCATATTCAATAGGGTGGCTAGCTAAAATAAATGATGCGCTACAATATTTTGAACCGCTTAAAGAAGAAAAACATTCTATGGAATGGCTTATGAAAACACAAGAACGCCTGCAAAGACGTGTGAAGGAAGGTCCATTTACAGCGAAATGGATTGATTTATATTTAGAAGAAGCTGTGCGAAAAGGTATAAAAGAAGTTGGTATTGTCGATCATTTATATCGTTTTCATGAAGCGAAAGGATATTATGAAAAGTATGTAGATATTAGTGATTCTAAGCTTGGTCGCCTGCAAAAAGAATGGTTAGATCAAGTAAGAGTAACGTCTATTTATGATTTTACAAAGGCGATTGAAGAGGCAAAAGAGCGATGGAGTAAACGAGGGATAACGCTCAAACTTGGAATTGAAGCGGATTATTTTATCGGGGGTGAACAAGAGTTAAAAGGTTTACTAGCATTAGGAGACTTTGATTATGTAATCGGTTCGGTCCATTTTATAGATGGATGGGGATTTGATAATCCAGATACGAAAGAGTATTTTGGTACGCATGAGTTACATACTTTATATCACACGTTTTTCGCTACAGTTGAAAGTGCTGTTCGTTCCGAGCTTTTTGATATTATAGCTCACCTCGATAACATAAAAGTATTTAATTATCGATTGGATGAGAATGAACAGCTTTCTTATTATAAGGAAATTGCTCGTGCGTTAGTGGAAACAAATACAGCAACAGAAATAAATGCGGGATTGTACTATCGATATCCTGTGCGCGAAATGTGCCCAAGTCCGCTTTATTTACAAGTATTAGCTAAGCATGGAGTTCCGATTACTCTATCCTCAGATGCCCATTATCCGAATGATTTAGGAAAGTATGTGGAAGAGAATATAAAGACATTACGCAATCATGATATTTCTCACATAGCTACATTTACGAAACGAGTAAGAACGATGAGATTGCTTGAAGAAGAAGGAATAATTTCAAAATGAAACACGATTTTTTGATGAAAATCACCCTTTTTGTTCAAAATAAGAAAGAATGAAAAGGAGGATGAAAAATGGCGAAACAACAAAATAAACAAAACGTACAAGCGGCAGGTCAAGCCTATACTTCTGAAACAAATAATACTGCTAACTCAGTTATTGAGGAACAAATTAGCGATACAGTTGCAGAAGGAACAATCGATGCGAAGCTTGGGAAAGAATCGCAAGAAAAAGCGTAAAAAGAGGGGAGAGTTGCATCTCCTCTTTTTTTATGGAAAAGTGTCGATTTTCAAAACTATAATCAAATTCCTTGGTTTTTATATGTAGATTTCTTACAATGAAATATAAGAGATATCATATTTTGTATAGAAGAGGTGTTAGTAGTGGCGAAAATATTAGTAGCAGGGAAAATTCCAGAAATCGGATTAGAATTATTGAAAAATCATGATGTAGAAATGTACAATAAAGAAGAATTAATTAGTGTAGAAGAGTTAGCAGAACGTGTAAAAGATAAAGATGCACTTTTAAGCTTACTTTCTACGAAGGTATCGAAAGAGGTTATTGACGCAGCACCAAACTTGAAAATTATCGCAAATTATGGTGCTGGTTACGATAATATTGATTACACATATGCTGGAGAAAAGGGTATTGCTGTTACAAATACGCCGAAAGTATCTACAGAGGCAACAGCAGAATTAACGTTTGCACTGCTTTTAGCAGCGGCACGTAGAATTCCTGAAGGGGATACCTTATGTCGTACAACTGGATTTAACGGCTGGGCACCATTATTCTTCTTGGGCCGCGAAGTACACGGTAAGACAATTGGAATCATTGGCCTCGGAGAAATTGGGAAGGCAGTTGCAAAGCGTGCGAGAGCATTTGGAATGAATGTTTTATATACAGGACCAAATCGAAAGCCTGAAGCTGAAAGTGAACTGGAAGCGACATACGTAACGTTGGAAGAATTATTACAAACAGCGGACTTTATTACAATTAACTGTGCTTATAATCCGAAATTACATCATATGATTGATGAAGAACAGTTTAAAATGATGAAGAAAACAGCATATATTATAAATGCTTCACGTGGACCAATTATGAATGAATCAGCACTTGCTCATGCACTAAAAACGAATGAAATTGAAGGTGCAGCTCTTGACGTATTTGAATTTGAACCGAAAATTACAGAAGAGCTAAAAGGATTAAAGAATGTAGTACTTGCTCCTCACGTAGGAAATGCAACATTCGAAACACGTGATGCAATGGCTGAAATGGCAGTAAGAAATATTTTAGCTGTATTAAATGGTGAAGAACCTGTAACACCTGTAAATCAAAAAGTATTAGTTACAAAATAAAAAAGAAACCTTCCGAAATACGGAAGGTTTCTTTTTTATTTTTCTTTATTCGCTTTTTTAGAAGGTCTTTGTCTAATAAATTGAGATAACATATACAAAATGTATAGTGGAATGGCAATGAATAAGAAAACAGAAATGTTGCCAAAACTTGTTTGGTACATTGTAATAATAATTCCAACTAAAAATAGTGTAATAATTATGCTATATCGTGGAATTGGTACATCTTTTAAACTTGGGATACGAACACGGCTCACCATTAAAAATGCGAACGTTACGAATACGGTAATGAGAACAATTTTTGGAATGGTATGTGAAAATAATGTTAAGAAAGCAACAAGCCCTCCTGCTGCAGTAATCGGAACTCCAGTGAAATATTTCATAGAAGTAGATGATGGCGTTACATTAAATCGTGCTAAGCGATATGCTCCGAACAGTGGGAATAATCCCGCTATGTATAGTCCAATGATGCCATAGTTGGAGAAAGATGTGTAATACATTAAAACAGCAGGTGCTGCGCCAAATGTTACAACATCCGCGAGTGAATCAAGCTCTTTGCCCATTTGTGAATCAACGCGTAATAAACGAGCGACACGACCATCAAGACTATCTAACATCATCCCGATCAGTACTAAAATAGCAGCTGATTTATAATATCCTAAAGATGCATAGCCGATTGACAAAAATCCGCTATATAAATTCCCGAGCGTAAATAAGTTTGGAATAGCTGCTCTATACAAAATCTGATCCCTTGCTTTCTGTTATAAATTCTTAATTAGTGTATGAAAGTTTACTTATTTTATCATACCATAAATTTCTTTCTCATACGAAAAAAATTCCCAATTTGTGAAAGATTGTATAGAAGAGAAATTTGAAAAATAAGTAAAAAAAGGAAGCAACTTTTGTAAAGTTGCTTCCTACACTATTCAAATTTCGTTGTCATCGTTCCGGTTTTATATCGATTGTTAGGATCAAATCGTAATAAATCTCCATAAATGAGTTTGTCGGATAATTTTAATTCTGTTTTTGCTTTTTCAATATAAGGCTGACATAGTGTTAAATCAGCTTCTTCACCTGTGCTTCTTTTATAGCACATATTTTTTGTATAAACATAATCTTCCGAAACAAAACTGCCGTCCCGCATTACCATAAGAGGGTCTTTTTCTTTCGTAAATAAGTCTGTTCCAAATTCTACGGATTGATTTGTTTTAATACCAAGTAAATGAAGTAACGTTGGTTTAATATCAATTTGACCAGATACTTTAGAGATGACTTTTCCTTCTTGGCCAGGCACATGAATAATGAGAGGGACGCGTTGTAATTGCATAGAATCAAACGGTGTAATAGCGTCTTTCCCAAGGAACTGAGCCATAGCTGCATTATGGTTTTCAGAAATGCCGTAATGATCACCATAAATGACAATAACGGAATTATCATATAGTCCTTCGTCTTTCAATTGTTTAATAAATAATTGAAGAGCTTCATCCGTGTAACGAACGGTTGGGAAGTAGCGATTTAAAACACCACTTTCGGAATTAAATTCATCAACATATTGATCTTCTGGATTTAGAAGAAATGGAAAATGGTTTGTTAACGTAATAAATTTTGTATAGAACGGTTGTGGTAAAGATTTTAACTTTGGAATAGATTGCTCAAAGAACTCTTTATCTTTTAATCCCCAACCGACAGACATTTGTTCCGTTCCTACGTAATCATTTAAATTAAAGTAACGATCATATCCAAGCGCAGGATACATTACGTCACGATTCCAAAACGTTTTATCGTTTGAATGGAAGACAGCAGAAGAATATCCGTATTTCTTTAATTGTTCTGGTGTGGCAGTGTATTCATTTGTTGCATGAGTAAAGAATACAGAACCACGGTCTAACGGATAAAGGGAATTTTCAACGATAAATTCAGCATCAGAAGTTTTACCTTGTCCCGTTTGATGATAGAAGTTATCGAAATAAAAACTATCTTTAATAAACTCATTTAAAAATGGAGTAATCTCTTTTCCATTTATTTTTTTATTAATAACAAAACTTTGTGTAGATTCCATTGAAATTAAAATTACATTTTTACCCTTTGCAGCTCCAAATAAGTTTTTATCAACTTGTTTATCTTTTGAGTCTGTATAGTTTTTAATTTCAGAGAACCCGTCTCCACTTGCAAATACACGCTCAGCTGAAGACTTAGATTGAAGTGTAATATCAAATAGATGATATGTGTATAACCCTAAATTTTTCACGACAGTTTGACGATCAAACGAGCGTGAGAACATTTGTGGTTTATATATAACTGAAACAACAATTTGTAGTGCTAATAATACTGTTACACCGCTAAAGAAAGTTCGCTTCTCAGAGCGAGAAAGGGGTGTTTTATCACCAAATGATGGGAATTTACGCGAAATAAACATTAAAATAATTGCGTCTGCAAATAAAAGTAATGTTTTATACGTAAAGAGTTCTTTTATACTCGTCCCTAAGTCAGCCATATTATTTGTTTGGAATAAAACAGGGAAAGTAACAAAATCGTTATAGAACCCGTAAAACATTGCATTTCCAAATAAAATAAATGACAGTATAAAACTAATTACAATAATAATTCGGTTTCGGTACTTAGATGCAAGTAAAGCGAAACCAAAAAATAAAAGTAACGAAGCTAGTGGGTTAATAAAAAGCATAAACTCTTCAAAGAAGTTATCAATTCTAATATCAAATGCTAGCTTGTACACAATATATGTTTTTATCCATAATAAAACGACTGCAACTAGTGCAAATCGCAGTTTTGGAAACAGATTTTGTAGCATAATATACTCCTCTCCTAAAAGCATGACGGTTCTTGTGAGCCGGTTTGATTAGCGCCTCATTTTATATATACGAACAGTCCTTTGTTATTATGTTTATTATACTATGAGTATCATTATACGAAAATAAAAGAGAGTTGTGGGCTTTTTTATAATAATTGAGTAGAAAAAGGGCAGTGGGAGACAATAAAACGGAGTTTCTATGTATGATAATTATCGTGCGCAAAAAGAATCGAGTAATAAAACGGAGGTTATAATGCGAAAATTATTATATTTTATAGTATGCAGTAGTGTTATACTTTTTGCTTCACCGAGTGTGTCGGTAGCACAATATGATGCACCCCTTATGGAAGATGCCCTTTATTCTGTTTTATTTCCAAAAATAAATAAGGCAATTGAAAAACAATATGGGAGCTTGAAGCCTTATCAATGTCCTAAAATTATTAGTTTAAAAAAAGTGTATAGTGGTACATATTTATTTCAAACGAGTATTGAAGTAACGAAGTATGAACAGGTTGGTGGGAAAATTGTTCCACCATTTGAGAAGGTAACGATTACATTTAATAACGAAGAGGGCGAATGGGAAGTGACAAAGGTTTCAGTAAAGCGCTTACCAAATGATACAAAATTAAACTGTAAAAAAACAATATAAAAAATTGTTTGACAAATAAAATGGTCCTTTGGTATTGTTAATAGCAACAATTAGATGTTTGAAAATTAAATAGACTTACCTCATCTACTCTCAAAGGTAGAGGCCGCGATAGGAAAGAGTAAGCTATGGGAGATTTAATGGAATCTGTGATCATAGGTTGAAAGGGACTATTGCCGAAATATAAGAATAACCATCTTATTCATATATTGGGACTGCATTGAATAAATGTAGTACTGTCATAAGATTTATTTTATGAAGAGCTATTTGGAGATGTTGATGCGGTTTCTTATTTTGAGGAGATAACAACTCGTTTATTTTTTCAATATATATTTTTCCTAATAAGAAACGCGTGTGAACATTGTTCCGCGCGTTTTTTGTCTATCTAAAAGCGTGCTGCAATGAATAGAAGATTGGGGTTATGAGTTTTAGAGGAAATAAGGGAGGAATTCAAATGTATTTACACGGCACAAGCCGAATCAATGGGCAAGGACGCTTAGAAATTGGTGGGTGCGATACGACGCAGCTAGCAAAACAATACGGAACACCACTTTATGTATACGATGAAGAGTCTATTCGAGGAAAGTGCCGCGCGTTTCATCGTGCTTTTAAAGAAAGTGGTTTCTCTTATCAAGTAGCATATGCAAGCAAGGCGTTCTTGTGCATGGAGATGTGCCGAGTAGCTCGTGAAGAGAATATGTCTTTAGATGTTGTTTCTGGAGGAGAATTATATACTGCGCTCCAAGCTGGTTTTCCGGCATCGCGTATTCATTTTCACGGAAATAATAAAACAGAAGAAGAAATGATTATGGCTCTTCAGGCGAATATCGGTTGTTTTGTAGTAGATAATTTCTTAGAATTAGAAATCTTACATGATTTAGCAATGCAACATGGGAAATTTGTGAACATATTAATCCGTGTAACGCCTGGAGTAGAGGCACATACACACGAATATATAACAACAGGTCAAGAGGATTCGAAATTTGGATTTGGTGTTTCAAATGGTCAAGCGATGCAAGCAATTGAGCTTGCCTTGCAAAAATCAAATTATAATGTGCTAGGAATTCACTCGCACATCGGATCACAAATATTTGAAACGGCTGGATTTGTTCGAGCAATTGAAGTACTCCGCCAATTTTTAGAAGAAGTGAGAGAGCGAACACATTATGTGATGAAAGTATTAAATGTGGGCGGAGGTTTCGGTATACGTTATACGGATTCAGATACACCGTTAACACTTGAAACGTATGTGCACGCTGTAACAAGTACGATAAGAGAACAATTTACATTATGTGAATATCCGCTTCCAGAAATATGGATTGAACCAGGTCGTAGTATCGTAGGTGATGCTGGAACAACACTTTATACAGTCGGAGCGGTGAAAGAGATTCCTGGCATTCGGAAATATGTTTCAGTCGATGGTGGAATGACAGATAATTTAAGACCAGCTCTATACGGGGCCCGTTATGAGGCGATGTTGGCGAATCGAGGGAATGATGAGAATGAGGAACTCGTTTCGATTGCTGGGAAATGCTGTGAAAGTGGAGATATGCTGATTTGGGATATTAACTTACCGCAAGTTGCTTCTTCTGATTTACTAGCAATTTCTTGTACGGGGGCATATGGGTACTCGATGGCGAATAATTATAATCGTATTCGTAGACCAGCTGTCGTCTTTGCAAAAGGCGGGACGTCACAAATTGTCGTAGAACGTGAAACATATGAAAATATCATTGGGAACGATCGCATACGTATTAAAGAGCTGGTGTGAATGAGAAAGAAGGAGTTGTCTAGTAAAGGCAACTCCTTTTAAAAAAAGAAAAATAATTAAATATATCGGAAAACTAGGATTGAAAAAAATCAGAATTGTGATAAAATACAAATACAAAGCTTATCAAGAGAAGCTGAGGGAACTGGCCCTACGAAGCTCGGCAACCTGCTTATAGAAAGCAAGGTGCTAAATCCAGCAAAATGGAATCCATTTTGAAAGATAAGGTAAAATATATTACCGAACAGTCTTTTCGAAATGGGAAAGATTTTTTTTATGAATAAAAAGGGGGGCTGTTTGCGTGAGCGTACGGGAGCATTTTGATGAAGTATCTGAGAAAATTCAAGCGATGCTTGCTGATATGAAATATGGTTCCATTACAATTGTTGTGCAAGATGGAAAAGTGATTCAATTAGAAAAAAGTGAAAAGGTTCGTTTAAAGTAAAAAGCGCTGACTAGAAAAACTAGAGGCGGTTTTAATCTATTTTTAATAGGTTAAAGCCGTCTTTTTGCTTTTACAGGGGGAAAAAACATGTTGACGTACGAAACGTGGAAAGAAAATAGTGTTTCATTTTCTGAAGAAGATGAAACGAAAGGCGCGCTATCAGTATTAAGTTGGGCTTATAACGAATATAAAGATGAAATTGTATATGCATGTAGCTTTGGGGTGGAGGGAATGGTTTTATTGCATCTTATAAACCAAGTAAATCCATCTGCTAAAGTTGTATTTTTGGATACAAATGTTCATTTTCAAGAAACGTACGAATTAATTAAGAAGGTACGCGAGAGATTTCCTTCATTAAATATTATAGAAAAACAGCCAGAACTTACACTCGATGAACAAGCGAAGCTTCATGGAGAGAAGTTATGGGAAAGTAATCCGAATCTTTGCTGTAGTATTAGAAAAATTTTACCGTTAGAAAAATCATTAGCAGCGGAAAAAGCGTGGATATCAGGCTTAAGAAGGGAACAATCAGAAACGCGTAAGCATACACAGTTTATAAATCAAGATCGTCGTTTTCAATCTATTAAAGTTTGTCCACTCATTCATTGGACTTGGAAAGAAGTTTGGCGATATGTATATAAACATAGTTTGCCGTATAACCCATTGCATGATGTTGGCTATCCGAGTATTGGGTGTGAGAAATGTACATTACCTGTAGGTGATGGTGGCAACTCAAGAGATGGAAGATGGGCTGGGAAAATGAAGACGGAATGTGGCCTTCACTTTCAATGAGATAGATTTTGAAATAAAGCTAAGAAGGGATATAAGAAGATGAGTACAACAAATGAATTAGTAAACCGCATTGATGAAACATATGAAATATCGAACATTGTAAAGGAAATCGAGATAGACAAAATTGCACTTAGTGATTTAGAACTTTTGGCGACAGGAGGATATAGCCCTCTTACAGGATTTTTAGGGAAGAGAGATTATGATTCAGTAGTAGAAACGCTTCGTTTAGCAAATGGTAGCGTATGGAGTATACCGATTACACTACCGGTAACAGAGGAAGTAGCAGAGGGACTGAAAGCTGGAGAGGAAGTAAAACTTGTTAACGATGGAAATGTATATGGTGTTATTCAAATAGAAGATATTTTTGTACCTGATAAAGAAAAAGAAGCGTTACTTGTATATAAAACGACGGATGAAGCTCATCCAGGAGTAAAGAAATTATATGAACGACCAAACGTTTACGTTGGAGGAGCTATTATTCTTACAAAACGTTTTGGGAATAATCCATTTCCTTCTTATCATTTAGATCCAATTGAAACGAGAGAAGAATTTAAAAAACGCGGTTGGAAAACAGTAGTTGGATTTCAAACGAGAAACCCAGTACATCGTGCCCATGAGTATATTCAAAAATCTGCCCTTGAAATTGTAGATGGTCTCTTTTTAAATCCGCTCGTTGGGGAAACGAAGTCAGATGATATTCCTGCTGATGTAAGGATGGAAAGCTATGAAGTATTACTTCAAAACTATTATCCGAAAGATCGTGTCTTTTTAGGTGTATTTCCTGCAGCAATGCGTTATGCAGGACCAAGGGAAGCGATATTTCATGCACTAGTAAGAAAGAACTTTGGTTGTACCCACTTTATTGTAGGGCGTGATCATGCTGGGGTAGGGGACTATTACGGAACATATGAAGCGCAGGAAATCTTTACGAATTTTACAGTAGAAGAGTTAGGGATTACGCCGTTATTTTTTGAACATAGTTTTTACTGCACGAAATGTGAAGCAATGGCTTCAACGAAAACATGTCCGCATGGAAAAGAAGACCGTGTCATTTTATCGGGTACGAAAGTACGAGAAATGTTAAGGAATGGTGAGATTCCGCCAAGTACATTTAGTCGTAAAGAAGTAGTGGAAGTGCTAATTAAAGGTTTGAAAAAAGAAGTAGTAACAGAATAGGGAGAGAATGAGATGGATACGAATATTACTTGGCATACAGCTTCTGTTTCAAAAAATGAGAGAAGAGTGAAGAATGGGCATCACAGTTTTGTAGTTTGGTTTACTGGTTTATCAGCTTCGGGTAAATCTACAGTAGCGAATGCGGTTGCTCGCAAACTGTTTGAAAAGAATATCGGAAATTATGTGCTAGATGGGGATAATATTCGCCAAGGTTTAAATAAAGATTTAGGTTTTTCTGAAAGTGATCGCATGGAAAATATAAGACGTATTGGTGAAGTGGCAAAGTTATTTGTAGATCAAGGAACTGTTGTCCTTACAGCGTTTATTTCACCATTTCGAGTAGACCGAAAACAAGTTAGGGAACTATTAGCTGCAGATGAGTTTATAGAAGTGTTTGTAAAATGTCCAATTGAAGAGTGTGAGAAACGTGATCCGAAAGGACTTTATAAAAAGGCGAGAAAAGGTGATATTAAAGAGTTTACAGGTATCGATTCACCGTATGAGGAACCAAAACAAGCAGAATTAATTGTAGAAACGCACAAGTATTCTATTGAAGAATGTGCAGAGCAAATTGTGAAGTACTTGCAAGAGCGTAGTTTCATATAGGGGGATAAAAGATGAGTTATGAAAAAGTGTGGGCTAATAATGAAAAATTAAATCAAACAGAGAAAAAGAAATTAGAGAAAGACGGATTAGAAATCTTTAATGATATTCCTTACTATGCGGAGAATGGATTTGAATCTATTCCGAAAGAAGAGTGGGACGCTTTTAAATGGGCGGGATTGTATTTGCAAAGGCCGAAAGAAGCGGGCTATTTTATGATGCGTGTCAACATTCCTTCTGGAATTATTACAAATGCGCAGGCAGAGGTGTTGGCTTCCATTGCTGAAGATTATGGGCGTGATGTGTTAGATATTACGACAAGACAGGCGATTCAGTTTCATTGGTTAGAAATTGGGCAAATCCCGGATATTTTTAAGAGGTTAGCTAGAGTTGGTTTATCTTCAGCAGGGGCATGCGGTGATATTACGCGTAATATTACAGGTAATCCACTTGCTGGAATTGATGCGAATGAACTATTTGATACAACATCGATTGTTAAAGAAATATACGATTACTTCCAACATAATGAAGAGTTTTCTAATCTACCACGTAAATTCAAAATGTCTATTAGTTCTAACATTTATAATTCAGCAAATGCAGAGATTAACTGTGTGGCGTTTACACCTGCTACGAAAGAAATAAATGGTGAGGAAAAGGTTGGGTTTCATATAAAAATAGGCGGAGGATTATCAGCTCGTCCATACTTAGCGGAAGAATTAGATGTATTCGTTTTACCAGAAGAAGTGAAGGCAGTGTCGATTGCAATTGCTACTATATTCCGTGATTTTGGATATCGTGAAAAACGCCACTTAGCACGTTTGAAATTTCTTGTCGCTGACTGGGGCGCTGAGAAATTTAAAGAGAAACTAGTAGAATACACAGGCCCATTGCAAAGTAAAGGGGAAAGTGCTCTCAAAGGCTGGAATGCAGGATACTTTTATGGCGTTCAAGATCAAAAACAAGCAGGATTAAAGTATGTCGGCTTTAATGTACCAGTAGGACGTTTACACGCAGAGGAAATGTTTGAGATTGCAAGAATTGCAAAGAAATATGGAAACGGGCAAATTCGAACTTGTAACTCTCAAAACTTCATTATTCCGAATGTTCCGCCAGAAAATGTTGCAGGATTATTAAGTGAACCGTTGTTTGAAGCAATTTCAGCAAATCCGAAATCGTTTATCGGTCATGCGGTTTCATGTACTGGCATTGAGTATTGCAATCTTGCGTTAGTAGAAACGAAAGAAAGATTACGCAAAATCGCAGAGTACTTAGATACACAAATTGCACTCGATGTTCCAGTTCGAATTCATATGGTAGGATGCCCGAACTCATGTGGTCAACGTCAAATTGCTGATATTGGTTTGCAAGGGATAAAACTGAAAACGAAGGAAAAGGGAATCGTTGAGGCGTTTGAAATATATGTGGGCGGAACACTATTAGACGGAGGAGCATATAACGAAAAGTTAAAAGGGAAAATAGATGGAGAAGATTTGCCGGATGTTCTCGTGTCCTTTTTAAGTTATTTCCAAAAGAATAAATTACTAGCCGAAACGTTTTATGATTTCGTAGGACGTGTTGGAGTGGAAGAATTACAAATTGTACTAAATCGTGTATTAGAAGAAGTAATAGCATCTTAGGAGGGGCAATATGGACTTATATCGATTTGAAGCTGTATTAGTAAATAGTATTGTTCCAATTGTTGTCGTTGCTCAGAGTGAAGAACAGGCATTTAAGCTTGCGGAAATTGAGCTTGAAAAACATTTTTTACCGTTACCAGAAGTGAAAGAGATTTCTTTGTTTGAAAAAAAGAAGATTCGAAAAGGGGCGGCATTTGTTATTCATGAGTAGAGAACATGTAATACGAAATAATAGTAACTTCCATTCGTGATTAAGAGTGGAAGTTTCATTTTATAGTAGAAATGAGGAGAGATTATGGGGAAGGTTTATATCGTCGGGGCGGGTCCTGGTGATCCGGATTTAATTACTGTTAAAGGGTTGAGATGCATCGAGAAGGCTGATGTTATATTGTACGACCGTCTCGTAAATAAAGAATTGCTTTCTCATGCAAAGCCTGAAGCGGATTTAATTTATTGCGGGAAACTCCCAAATTATCACACGATGAAGCAAGAGACAATTAACACATTTCTTATTAAATATGCGAAAAAAGGAAAAGTTGTAACGAGACTTAAGGGCGGAGATCCATTTGTATTTGGAAGAGGTGGAGAAGAAGCTGAAGCGTTAGCGAAGCAAAGTATCCCATTTGAAATTATTCCTGGTATTTCAGCTGGTATAGCTGCTCCTGCTTATGCTGGAATTCCAGTAACGCATCGCGATGCAAGTGCAAGTTTTGCTGTTGTGACAGGGCACCGGAAAGAAGGGGCTGAAGAGGAAGTTAAGTGGGAAAGTTTAGCGAAAGGTGTAGATACATTAGCGGTCTATATGGGGGTTAGTAATTTACCTTACATATGTGAACAACTAATAAAACATGGAAAAGATCAAAGTACACCTGCCGCTATCATTGAGTGGGGAACGACATCTATGCAACGTACTGTTACAGCGACGTTAGGAACAATTGTAGATGTTGCCAAAAAAGAACGAATTCAAAATCCAAGTATGATTGTTATTGGAGAAGTTGTCCGTTTTAGAGAAAAGATACATTGGTTTGAGAAACAAACGGAAAATGCATATCAAGTAAGCGGAGTATTGTAAAATGAAGGCTGTTATATATATATGTCATGGAAGCCGTTTGAAAGCAGCAAAAGAAGAAGCGGTTGCATTTATTACGTCATGTATGAACCGTGTAGAGGCAAATATTCAAGAAATTTGTTTTTTAGAGCTAGCGAATCCTTCTATTGAAGAAGGATTTCGTACATGTGTGAAGCGTGGTGCTACAGAGATTGTCGCTATTCCAGTTTTTTTATTAGCGGCAGGACATGTAAAGAAAGATATTCCGTTTGAATTACGAAAGTTAAACGAGGAATATCCGGATATCAAAATAGTGTATGGTAATCCATTTGGTGTATCAGAAGTGCTTGTAAAAGCGGTATATAACGGAAGTGGTATTAAAGACTATAAAGAAAAAGTAACACTTTTGCTCGTTGCAAGAGGGAGTAGTGATCCGGAAACTTTACAAGACATAAAGTGGATTTCTTCTTTATTTCAAAAAGAAGAGAACATTAAAGAGGTGGAAGTTTGTTATTTAGCAGCCGCGGAGCCGAAGTTTGATGAGAGGTTGAAAGAAATTGTAGAACAAAAAGAACGGAACATTGTTGTGTTACCTTACTTATTATTTACAGGCTTACTCATGAAACATGTTGAGAAAGAAGTGCGTCAATATGAGTCGGAAGAGATAAAAATAAGTCCCTATTTAGGAAAGAATGTAGCGTTTCGAGAGATGTTAATTCAGAAAACAGAGGAAATATTGAAGGGAGATCAATATGTATCCACTTACAGTGCGAGTTGATAAGAAACGTGTTGTTGTCATTGGTGGAGGGAAAGTAGCGGGGTTTAAAATTATTCCTTTACTAAAACAAGGTGCGGATATTGTTGTAGTAAGTACAGAATTAGATGCAAATTTAGTGAAACTTGTAGAAGAAAAGCAAATTCGTTGGTATCAAAGAGAGTATGAGAAAAGTGATATTAAAGATGCTTTTTTAGTAGTTGCAGCGACTAGTAATTCGGTACTAAATGAACAAATTGCTGAAGATGCCGCAGTGAATCAATTGGTAAATGTTATTACGAATCCGGAAAGTGGAAATGTTCATTTTCCGGCGGCAATTCATCGTGGATTGCTTAATGTAGCTGTTTCTACTGGAGGGGCAAGTCCGAAACTTGCAAAAAAAATTCGTGATGATATCGCAAATAAATATGATGAGAAGTATGAATCGTATCTTGATTTTTTATATGAAGTTAGACTAAAAGTGAAAGAATTACAAGTAGAGAAAAGGCAAAAAAATATATTGTTACAAGAAGTATTAAAGTCGATATATGTTCAAAGTGAACAAAAAAGAGAGCTTTTTTTACAAGAATTAGAGAGGGGAATTTATATAGGATAGTGAGCGAATTGTGCTTTACAAATATAAAAATATAATTTATAATCACAAGTAACTTCAAAAGATGAAATCGATGAGCAAGAAGAGTACGTATATTTGATGCGTTCAGAGAGCTGGGGTAAGGTGTGAGCCCGGTACGATAAAATATACAGAATGGGCTTGCGAGAGGTATGCTGAACATTGCAGTAGGCAACCCGGGTTCCGCCGTTAAAAGGATAGGGTATCGGAATTTTCCTGTACCTGAACAAGTGGGATTTATTGATCCAATTGAGGTGGTACCACGGTATTCTATTACATATATCGTCCTCTACATGCATATTTGCGTGTAGGGGACTTTTTTATTTTCTAAAGGAGGTGTGCGAGTATGAAATGAAAGTGTATAATTGATAAAAGTTATAATATTCAGAAAAGGAGAATTTATGATGAAAGAAACACAGCAATGGACGTCGAAAATTGGCTTTGTACTCGCAGCAGCCGGAGCCGCAGTAGGTCTTGGTGCAATATGGAAGTTTCCATATGTTGCAGGTAATGGTGGGGGAGGCGCATTCTTCCTTGTATTCTTACTATTAACTTTATTTATTGGTATGCCTCTTCTTTTAGCTGAATTTGTTATTGGCCGTAGTACTCAAAAAGAGGCCGTTACAGCTTATAAAGTATTAGTACCGAATAGCAAGTTATACCCTTGGATTGGTCGTATGGGGGTTGTTACTTGTTTTAGCGTACTATCTTTTTATAGTGTTGTAGGTGGATGGATTTTACTTTATTTATACTATAGTGTCACAGGTAGTTTCTGGAACGGAGTAGTCGATTATGGACAATTGTTTGCTGAAACAATTTCAAATCCAGTAAGTGCGATTGGGGCGCAATTCATCTTTATGCTTTGTACCATTTTTGTTGTTAGTAAAGGTGTGGAAAAAGGCATAGAAAAAGCAAGTAAGTACATGATGCCGTTATTATTCGTTTTATTTATTGCTATCATTATTCGTGCGTTAACACTTGATGGTGCTATGGCTGGGGTAGAGTTCTTCTTAAAACCAGATTTTTCAAAGCTTACAGCAGATACGATTTTATATGCGATGGGGCAATCTTTCTTCTCACTAACGGTAGGTGCCTCGGTAATGGTAACGTATAGTTCGTATTTAAAGAAAGAAGAGCATTTAGCTAAATCAGCAACATCTATTGTAAGTTTAACTGTATTTATTACAGTACTTGCAGGGTTAGCGATTTTTCCAGCGATTTTCGCATTAGGAGTTAAACCGACAGAAGGACCAGGGCTACTGTTTATCGTTCTTCCTGCTGTCTTTGCAAAAATTCCATTTGGACAATTTTTCTTCATTATGTTTTTAGTGTTATTCTTCTTTGCGACTTTAACATCTGCGATTTCAATGCTTGAAATTGTAGTAGCTTCTGTTGCGAAAGATAATGAGAAGAAGCGTCCATCAGCTTCGTTATTAATTGGTATTCTTATTTTTGCAGTTGGAATCCCATCAGCGTTATCGTTTGGAATTATGAGTGATGTGAAAATATTTGGTAAGACATTCTTTGATTTCGTCGATTTTTCGGTAAGTAATGTATTACTGCCACTCGGAGTACTAGCCATTTCGTTATTTGTACCAAATAAAATGAGTAAAGAGCTATTAATGAAAGAATTAGAAGTTACGGAAACGAAAGGGAAAACATTGTTTAATATTTGGTTCTTCTTGCTTCGTTATGTTATTCCGGTAACTGTAATTATCGTATTTTTAAATGCGATAGGTGTATTTAAAATGTTTGCATAATAAAAAGACGGAGATGTGGATTCTCCGTCTTTTTATTGTGTTGTAGGTGTATTTAATAAGCGATTATATGCTTTATAAGCTGTGACAACTGCGATAAATGATCCAATTAAAAATAACGCTGAGCCGCCGAATGTAAATAACCGGCCGATGTATGTTTCTCTAGCTTCTTCTATTTCTTCTTGTAATTGTGTATTCATATTTATCACCCCGCAAAATATAGGCATTTAGTTGTAGTTTATGTAAAACGTCTAAAAAGTGTGAAGTAGTAAAAAAACTCGGTATGCACCGAGTTTTTTATAATCCGATATAAGGAGATGGATCAACTGCGTTTGTCTTACCGACATTCCATTCCCCAAGGTGAAGTTCGAAGTGTAAATGTTGTCCGTATGATTGGCCAGTGTTCCCCATAAATCCAAGTTGAGTGCCTTGTTTTACAGTTTGTCCATTAGATACAGAACGGCTACTCATATGTGCATATACAGTTGTATATGTTTTTCCGTTTATACGGTGAGATAAGTATACAACATTTCCGTAACTAGATGATAATTCTGAACGGATAACGACGCCATCTGCAGCAGCTACGATTGGCACTGTTCCTGAAGCTGCGATATCGATTCCTTTATGGTTATCTAAAGAACGTGTACCAAATCCTGAAGTTTTCGATCCAGCGGCAGGTTTAATAAATCCACCTTTGTTCGTATCTTGCGGTGTTGGTGCGGATTGTGTGCTTTCTTTAGCAGAAGCGGCTACCTGTTTTTTTGCTTCCTCAGCCTTACGTGCCTCTTCAGCTTTACGCGCTTCTTCTGCACGTTTTTCTTCTTCAATTGCTTTTTGAACAGCTTGACGCTGGTTTTCTAAAATGCCTTTTGATTCTTCTAACCCTTCAATCTCTGAATCTACTTTTGCTACTTTCGTATGTAGATCGTTAATAAAAGTTTGTTGCTGTTGTTGGTTACTTTGTAATTCTTGCTGTTTTTGTTCTAATTTTTGCTCAGATGCTTTCAGTTGTTGCTCTTTTTTCTCAACAGCCTCTTTTTCTGTCGTCACAGCATTTTGATCGCTTGTTTGTTTTTTCACAATATCTGTATCGTTATTTAAAATTAAACTTACAGAATACATATTATCAACAAGATCGGCAATATTTGCAGAACTTGTTATTACTTCTGTAATGATACTCGTACGAGGCTTTTCTTGCATAGATTGTAGTCGTTGTTTAATAACTTCCTGCCGTGTATCTATGTTCGTTTGTAATTGCTCTATATGTTTCTTTTTTTCAGTAATAACTTGCTGTGTGTTGCTAATTTCTTTTTTTGTATCGTTTAATTCAGCTTCGTTTTTATTAATAGAAGTAGTTAATTCGTCGATTTTCTTTTGTAATTCCTGGATTTCTTTTTCTATTTGTTCTTTCTCAGCTGATTTATTTTGTAAGTCATTTTGTTTGCCTTCTAATTCGGATTGAATATTAGATAATTTATTCTCATTCGTTTCAGCGTATACGGGTGAAAGTAACGGGGAAACGAAAATCGTTCCAGCTGCTAAAACACTAAATGCTGCAAATTTCTTTTTCATGGTTGTCTTGCTCCTTTCCCTATGAATGTTATATATCATAAGAAGAAGAGTGTCTATCGTTGTAATCATAATGTAAAGAAAATTTTATAATTTTGCTAAGTTTTGTCGGAATTTAGTATCTTTTCGTAGTGTTTGTCATAAATTTAAAATTCTTGAATGTATAGAAAAAGATATCAATTTCTATATTTTTTTTAAAAAACATGGGAAATGATGGAGTTTTCCATAATGAAACAGTATTTTAAAAACCTATCAATCACTAGTAAGGAATCGATTTCATGTGAGGTTTTCTGACATGGAGTTTGTTTTTGTCAAGAAAATTATTTGCATTCGTGCAAACTTATTTTGTTGTCAGATTTTAAATTTTGATTTATGATTTTCAACAGGGACAAAATGTAGTGAATTGTCGAATAATATGTAATACTCTTAATTTCAAGTTTTATAGAGATAGAATGAGAGATAGAGTGACACATCGAAGAGGGGGTTACCACAAGTATGAAAAGAATAGGACTTGCATGGCAAATTTTAATAGGACTTGCGCTTGGTATTACAGTTGGGGCGATTTTCTTTGGCAATCAGGAAGTGGTGAAGTACTTACAACCAATTGGTGATATTTTCATCCGATTAATTAAGATGATTGTTGTACCGATTGTTGTAGCGAGTATTGTTGTTGGGGTTGCTGGTGTTGGCGATATTAAAAAGTTAGGTCGACTAGGCGGAAAAACAATTATTTACTTTGAAATTATTACAACACTTGCAATTGTTGTTGGTTTATTAATAGCAAACATTTTCCAACCTGGAAAAGGCGTTGATATGGATAAGTTAACAAAAACAGATATTTCTAAATATACACATACGACAGAGCAAGTACAAAGTCATTCGTTCGCGGATACGTTTGTAAATATTGTTCCGACGAACATTATGAAATCATTAGCTGAAGGTGATATGCTTGCTATTATCTTCTTCTCAGTATTATTTGGTTTAGGTGTAGCAGCAATTGGTGAGCGTGGTAAACCAGTTCTACAATTTTTCCAAGGTGTAGCAGATGCAATGTTTTATGTAACGAACCAAGTTATGAAGTTTGCACCATTTGGTGTATTCGCATTAATTGGTGTTACAGTTTCTACATTCGGATTAGCTTCATTAATTCCATTAGGGAAATTACTCATTGTAGTATACGGAGCAATGATCTTCTTCGTTGTAGTTGTATTAGGACTTACAGCGAAAATATTTGGAATAAACATTTTCCAATTCTTTAAGATTTTAAAAGACGAGCTGATCTTAGCGTATTCTACAGCAAGTTCAGAAACGGTTTTACCGAAAATTATGGAGAAAATGGAGAAATTCGGTTGTCCGAAAGCAATTACATCTTTCGTTATTCCAACAGGTTATTCATTTAACTTAGATGGATCAACTTTATATCAAGCAATTGCGGCAATTTTCTTAGCGCAAATGTACGGTATTGAATTATCCATTACACAACAAATTACGTTATTACTTGTATTAATGGTTACATCAAAAGGTATCGCGGGTGTACCGGGCGTATCATTCGTTGTATTATTAGCAACACTTGGTACAGTAGGTATTCCAGCTGAAGGTTTAGCGTTTATTGCAGGTATTGACCGTATTCTTGATATGGCTCGTACAGCAGTTAACGTTGTAGGTAACTCTTTAGCGGCTGTAGTTATGTCTAAGTGGGAAGGTCAATATGACGCTGAAAAAGGACAAGCCTATTTAAAAGAGATATCTGAAAAGGGTCAAGCAGCTTAATTATAATATGAACAAGCTCTCACATAATATGTGGGGGCTTTTCTATATATAGAAGAGGAGCGGACGTAATGAAACGTAAATATGGTGACGGTTCTTCGTGGAAGCGACTAATAGAGAAGGATTATAGGGTTAAGCAAGTAGAGGATGGAATGTTAGGAATACTGGACATAAAAAAAGTGAGAGAACCTAGTCATAAAGAATACAATGGTAAAAATCTTTGCATTGCAGGTGATGGGTATACATGGATGCAATATTTTATAAACGGAAAAAACTTTGCGATTACAGCTATGTTAGACAATCAAAAACAATTAGTGCAATATTATATCGATGTGACGAAGGAATATAAAATAGACGAGCGTGGTTTACCTTATTTTGATGATTTATATTTAGATGTGGTATTGTTACCGAACGGTGAGATCTATGTACTGGATGAAGACGAGTTAGAGGATGCTTATAAAACTGGTGATGTTACAAAAGAAGAATATGAGTTAGCATGGAATACAACAAAATGGATTATCGCGACGATAAAAAATAGAAAATTTTATTGGATCTCAATATTGGATAAAGAAATTGAAAAGTTAAAATGATTGGTTTATTCATATTTTTGTATAATTACCAAAAAAATCTATACAAAAAATAATTGACTTTTGTTTTGTAAGCGAGTAAAGTTAGGGAAGAAATTATTATTAAAAAATAAATATGAAACCTTCTTATAAAGAGAGGCGGAGGGACTGGCCCTACGATGCCTCGGCAGCGGACTCGATTTCAGAGTGCTGTGCCAAATCCAGCAAGCATGTGCTTGAAAGATGAGAAGAGTGTTTCTTATAGATGTATAAGACCTCTTCTCATTGGAAGAGGTCTTTTGTTGTTCATTAGAAAAGGTTGAAAACTAGGGAGAGATGATACTTTGAAAGAAACGAGAGGAAATGGTTTAGCGTTATTACCACTTGGAATATTTTTGGCGCTATTTATTGGTTCTGGAATTATTACAGGTGATTTCTATAAATTGCCGATACTTGTAGCAATTTCAATTGCTGTAGGAATTGCTTTAGTGATGAATCGTAAGGAAAGCTTTAATGTGAAAGTAGAACGATTTGCTAAAGGTGCAGGAAACCCTGATATTATGATTATGGTATTAATTTTTGTACTTGCAGGGGCGTTTTCTGAAACAGCAAAAGGAATGGGCGGAGTTGATTCCACTGTTAACTTAGCGTTATCTATTTTACCCCAAGGATTTATCGTTGCTGGAATTTTTGTTATAGGGGCATTTATTTCATTAGCGATGGGAACTTCAATGGGAACAATTGCTGCATTAGCACCGATTGCTGTAGGTATTAGTGGGCAAACAGATATCTCAATTGCACTTACGATGGCTACTGTTGTGGGCGGAGCGATGTTTGGCGATAATTTATCATTTATTTCTGATACGACAATTGCTGCTGTTCGTTCGCAAGGAACAGAAATGAAAGATAAGTTTAAAACGAATTTTTTAATTGTATTGCCAGCTGCAGTCATTACAATTGTAATATTAGTAATGATTACTTTAGGTAATGATACAGAAATTAAAGCTCATACATTTGATTGGGTGAAGATTTTACCATATGCAGGTGTACTTGTTACAGCGCTACTTGGCTGGAATGTACTTATTGTATTAACCGGTGGAACGGTACTATCTGGTGTTATCGGTCTTATAGATGGAAGTTATACGTTAGAGAGTTTCTTTAAAAGTGTAACGACTGGAATGGGCGGTATGATGGAGTTAGTGTTACTTGCCATTTTAATCGGTGGTATGGTTGAACTTATCCAGTATAATGGTGGCATTCAATATTTAATGAATCTTTTAACACGTAATATTCGTTCGAAAAAAGGAGCAGAGTTCGGTATTGCTGGCTTAGTGAGTATGACGAATGTGTGTACAGCAAACAATACAATCTCTATCATTTTTACAGGTCCGCTTGCGAAAAATATTGCGGATCAGTATGAAATTGATCCCCGTAAATCAGCGAGTGTACTGGATCTTTTCTCTTGCTGTGTACAGGGGTTAATCCCATATGGTGCTCAAATGTTAACAGCGGCAGGATTTGCTGCGTTATCTCCGGTCGAATTGTTACCATATGCATTTTATCCAATTTTAGTTGGAGTATGTGGAATCATTTCTATATTAATTGGTTTCCCGAGATTTTCTAAAGTGGCGGAAAAAAAAGAGTATCATAAAACTGCATAATATAAAGAGACATTTATTATTAGCAGTTGAAAACGCTCGGAGAACATTCTCTGAGCGTTTTTTATTATTTATAAATCCTTTTTCAAATAGTAGTGTTTATAATCTCTTCCTACGTTATCGAGGATACCATACTCTTTATAACCATATTTTTTATAGAAATCTAATGCTTGAAAGCTTAAAGTGTCAACTTTTATAAAATCACAATTTCTTTCTAAAGCGATTTTTTCTACTTCTAATAACAGTTTAGTTCCATACCCTAATGCACGTATATCTTCATCGATGATAAAAGAGTGAATCTCTAACCAATTCCAACAGACTTCACCTAATATTCCCCCGCATATTTTACCATTTTCATCTTTAAGAAATAAATGAATCTCTAAGTATCTGTCTCTTAAATCAGATGGAAAGTGCTTTAAATTATATTCATAAAGCTGATTGTTTATATAGTTTTTAGCGGCGGTATTGATTTCTTTCGTAATGTGTAAATTCATGATATATCCCCTTTAATTTAAATGTAGCCTTCTGATTTATTTTAACATAATTTTCTTAATAATATATTTAATGTAATTTAATAAACGTTTGTATGTATTGCTAATTTTTTGGACGCGCAAGTTGAGATTTTCATCCGTTATTGAATAAGAATTTTTCTGTATCTATACGCATCGCATACATGTTCGTTTTGCAAAAGGCTGAATTCAACTCGGTCTTAAGTCTGAGTCGAAAACAGTTCTTAAGCTCGTTATGAAAAAATGAAAAAATAGTTAAGATAAGAGTATCAAATCGAAGGGAGGCAAGCACAAGATGAAACAATTTCTAGCGTTTATCGCAGCCGGTATTTTGGCTTTAATTGCTCTTGGTAGTCTTGCTGGTATTGTAGGATTCGCCATTGGAGCAGGAGTTGTGTACTGGAGCTATAAATCATTTGTGCGAGCTAAATCATTTTTTGGAAAGTTAGCTTGGGGTATTGTTGGTTTAATCGGTTTGTCCATTGCACTTTCTCATTCCCCAGCATTAATCGGTATCGCAGCATTAGTAGTTTTATACTACGGATACCGTGAGTGGAAAAAAGGAAAAAATGTAGTTGTTGATTCTGCTCCAGAAAGTGCTAAACCATATAGCAACTTTGAAGATGAGTGGAACAAGTTAATGAAAAACTAATATAAAATAAATCAAATTATAAAGTAGAAGAGAGGAAGATTATAATGAAACAATCTTTATTCGGACGTGTACGCGATGCAATTTTAGCTGATTTTCATAATGTGTTAGATGAGAAAGAAAGAAAAAATCCAATTGCTATGTTAAACCAATATTTACGAGATAGTGAGCGTGAAATAACAAAAATTGAGAAGTTAATTCAGCGTCATAAAACATTAAAATCTAACTTTGCTCGTGAGCTTGAGCAAGCACGTTATTTCGTTAATAAAAGATCAAAGCAAGCTATCATCGCACAAGAAGCAGGCGAATTGCAATTGCATGAACGTGCATTAGAAGAAGTAGCGTATTATGAAGGGCAAGTAACTCGCTTAGAAGAAATGTATGCTGGTGTTGTAGAGCAAATTGATGAGTTAGAGCGTCGTCTTTCAGAAATGAAAAATAAATTAAAAGAAATGAACGCAAAGCGTATGGAATTAATGGCACGTGAAAATATGGCGCATGCAAACCGCCGTATGAATACTGCTATGCATAAAATGGATGAAAATAATCCGTTCTTACGATTCGAAGAAATTGAAGATCACATTCGTGACATAGAGCTTCGTATAAATGAAGAGCATGAGCGTGATACATTTGATATGAAAATTGCAAAACTAGAGAGTGAAATGAAAGAGAAAAATGAAGTATCGTTAACGAAAGAAGTAACAAAATAATTGTAGTATATAATAAAACAGGCTTATGATATAGTGATAGGAGAAAAGGTGTTGGAAAGCAATGCCTTTTCTTCTATGTATATGTGACAAGGAGGGGGGAGCTGAAATGAAGAAGCAATTTTCAAAAACACAATTTATGGGGATGCTCCTCATCATATTTGGATTCGGTCTTTTTCTTGATATGATACTTGGACATTTTGAACCAGGTGGTCTAATATTTGCATTTATTATGATTATGTTTGGAAGACATTATCGAAAGAAGAACCGTTATGTAAGAGGGAATGTATTTTTATTTGTCGGTGGTATTGTCTTCTTATTCTTCTTATTTTCATCAGCGGCATTCGTACTTGTTGTGTTTGCTTGTTTAGCTTTAATTGGTTATCAACTTATTCAACAAGGACATCGGCAAAAAGCAATGAAAGTTGAAATTAAAGAAAAGGGATATATAAATGAAGAAAAACAAATATATCGTACAGAACCGTATATAAAAAATATGTTTGTAGGTAATGTACGAATGATGGATCATATTTATGAAATAGAGGATATTAACGTCCAATATGGTGCTTGTGACGTCGAGATTGATTTAACAACTGCTATGATTCCAGAGGGAGAAACAGTTATTGTGATTCGGGGCGTCATTGGTAATATTCGCTTATATGTACCATATGATATTGAATTGTCTTTAAATCATTCTGTTATTGTTGGGCGAGTGCTCCTGCCAGGACACGAAGAAACTGGATTTAACCGTAATGTTACGTTTAGAACAGAACAGTATAAAGAAGCCCCTCGTCGTATTAAAATTATTTCTTCGCTTGTCGTAGGCGATACGGAAGTGAGGAAAGTATAATGAAAAAACAAAGGAATATTTCGTGGATGTATATTCGTTATTCTATGTTGTCCTCTGTGAGTATCGCACTTATTTGTACAATTGTATATGTATGGAAAAGCGAGCAACAAGTTTATGATTTACTCTGGAAAGAATCCATTGCTTCTGTTCCAATTGGCTTGTTTATTATGAGTACGAGTCTTCTTATCGGAGGAATTGTAGGATATGCAATCGGTTATTATATAGAACAGCGTATACAAGGATTAAATACTTTTCTATTTGAAGTAGAGCGAGGGAATTTTCCGAGTGATGTTTCATTTACTGCGGACGATGAATTTCATGAAGTGGAACGAAAAGTAATTGGTCTTGCTCGTCGCTTAGAGGAGCAAGCTGGGCTATTTCAAAAAGTAACGAATGAACGAGCCCATTGGAATGAAGAGATGAGACAAGAAGCGATTTCTCAAGAAAGGCATCGATTAGCGAGAGAGCTACATGATTCTGTAAGTCAGCAGCTTTTTGCAATGTCGATGATGATGTCAGCCATTAATGAGCAAGCAGCTGAAATTCCAGATACGACGAAAAAACAGTTGCAGCTTGTTGAGAATATGGTTGTAAATGCACAATCAGAAATGAGAGCATTGCTCCTTCATTTACGCCCAGTGCAGTTAGAAGGTAAGAAACTAACAGAGGGTATAGAAGAATTATTAACAGAACTGTCTAGAAAGCAACATATGAAAATTGAATGGTTAATTGAACCGATTCAATTAAAAAAAGGTGTAGAGGATCATTTATTCCGTATTGTACAAGAGGCGCTGTCTAATACTTTACGGCATGCGAAGGCAAAGAAAACCGAAGTACGCCTTCGGAAAATTGATCAATATGCGATTTTGAAAATTATTGATGACGGTGTTGGGTTTAAAGTTGGTGTTAATAAGGCTGGTTCATATGGTTTAAGGTCAATGCAAGAGCGAGTTCATGAAATTGGTGGTACATTAAAAGTTCTTAGTTTTCCGAATAAAGGTACGCAAATAGAAGTGAAAGTACCTATTATGATTGAGAGAGGGGGAGAATCATGATAAAAGTATTACTAGTTGATGATCATGAAATGGTTCGAATGGGTGTATCAGCATATTTATCAACGCAGCCAGATATTGAAGTAGTTGGAGAAGCTGAAAATGGAAGAAAAGGTTCAGAGTTAGCTTTGCAATTAAGACCGGATATTATTTTAATGGACCTTGTTATGGATGAGATGGATGGGGTTGAAGCGACACGTGCTATTATTCAAGAATGGCCAGAAGCGAAAATTGTAGTTGTCACGAGCTTTTTAGATGATGAAAAGTTATATCCTGTTATTGAGGCGGGGGCGACAAGTTATTTATTAAAAACATCAAGAGCGAGTGATATTGCAGATGCTGTAAGAGCTACTTATGATGGGGAAACGGTATTAGAGCCGAAAGTTACTGGCAAAATGATGTCTCGTATGCGTCAGAAGAAAGAACAACCTTTGCATGAGGAGTTAACAGAAAGAGAGTCTGAAATTTTGTTATTAATTGCAGAGGGGAAAAGTAATCAAGAGATTGCAGATGAGTTGTTTATTGCCCTTAAAACAGTAAAGACACATGTGAGTAATATATTAAATAAGCTAAATGTAAGTGACCGGACACAGGCGGTTATTTATGCGTTTAGACACCAATTGACGAAATAAGAAGGAAGCTTTGACTATATATGGTCAAAGCTTTTTATTGACGGTTATTAATGTAAGCGTTATCATTAAGGTGTTAACAGTACATACAAAGGGGAGAGAGTGTATGTTAGTTCAAACGATATTTGGAATGGATGAAACGAAAAAATTAGGCAACTATGTGAATGCGTTGCAAGCACTTTGTGAACAATATGATATTGAAACAGATCGTATTGCAATTATTGAGGCAACAGAAGAATATTATTTATTTCTAGTGAAGCAAGAAGATTGCTATGATGTTGTAAAAGTAGAAACAGTGGATACGAATATTGATTACTATACGAAAGCTTATAAAGTAAGTAGCTTTAATCATACTTCTTATCAAATGTAAAAAACTCCCGAAATGGGAGTTTTTTTATGATACTTTCGATTCAGGTGAATGATCCGTTAATGGTACTGCTTTGGCGCCACTTAATTTTGCGATAGCAAAACCGATAATAGCCCCAACTAATGCTGGTACTAACCAGCCGATTCCTTCATTATATAATGGAATAAACTCGAAATAAGATGTGATAGATGAAACAGGAATATTCCCTTGTTTTAATCCATCAAATACGCTCACAACTGCAGAACCAATTAACGCACCTACATAAACAGAACGATATCCACCGAAATATTTATGAAGTAATGATAGTAATACGAGTACAATCGCAATTGGATATACAACAAGTAAAATAGGAACAGAGATTGCGATAATTTTTGTTAAACCTAAGTTGGCAACTAATAATCCTAATGTGCAAATGACACTTGCTAACGTTGTGTATGAAAATTTCGTTAATAATGTTGAGAAGTATTGACTGCATGCAGATACAAGTCCAATACATGTTGTTAAGCAAGCGAGTGTAACGATAAGAGATAATAGAATTAGACCATATGGACCGAGTAATTGTTGTACGATAACGGTAAGTAGCTGTCCGCCGTTTGTTGCGTATCCGAGAGAGACACTAGTTGTACCGAGCCAGCCAAGTGCACCATATACAAGTACGAGACCAGTAGCGGCAATAAGTCCTGCTTTTGCTGTTGCGATGGCAATTGATTTGCGGTCATTCACACCTTTTGAGCGAATTGCATTTACAACGATAATTCCAAATGCAAGCGCTGAAATGGTATCCATCGTTAAGTATCCTTCCATAAAACCTTTGAAAACTGGAGAAGTTTGATACTCTTGCATTGCTGGTCCTGATTGCCCAAGTGGTGAAAATACACTCTTAAAGAATAATAAGAAAATAGAGAGTAATAAAATAGGTGTTAATACGCTTCCGATACGATCGACGAGTTTAGAAGGATTTAAACTAAGCCAAAATACGATAGCAAAGAAGATGACTGTGTATAAAAATAGCGTTAGGCTGCTAGAGCGAATAGTTTCTGGTAAGAAAGAACTAATTCCCATTTCATAAGCGACATTAGCAACACGTGGGATGCCCATAGATGGACCGATTGCAATGTATACAACTACCGTAAAGAATATTCCGAATAATGGGTGAACATGACTTGCAAGTTGTTGCATTCCATTTCCTGATAGAGAAATAGCGATAACAGTAAGTAGTGGTAAGCCGACTCCTGTTAGTAAAAAACCAATCATTGCTGGCCAAAAGTTTTCACCAGCATTTTGTCCAAGCATTGGAGGGAAAATTAAATTTCCTGCTCCAAAAAATAAAGAAAATAGCATAAGACCTGTGAAAAAAACATGTTTTTTTGATACAGTATTCATTGTTTTTTTTTCTCCTTTTTTGTAAATTCATTGTAAGAACACAAAAAACTCGTCCCTTAAGAAAGGGACGAGTTATATTTACCCGCGATACCACCCTAATTTATACATGTAGAAATATATCTATATGTATACGGCTTTACAACGTACAACATGATACGTGTTCCTTGTAACGGGGGACGACCGGTAAGAACTTACTTTAGCATTCGGTTCTACTTCTCGGAGATGATTTTCGGTTACGAACTGAGCGTTGGCTTTCAGCAAAATACCAACTCTCTGGGGAACAGCTCTATAACATACTCGTTCTCGTCAATGAATTTTTATTCAAGTATTCTGACAATATTTTTACATGTTTTTTTTAGAAAGTCAACATATTTTTTGGGAAATACACTTTCCTGTAGAAATATAGCTGAGAATATAAGGGTTAATACTATTTGTAAAAATGCTGTAAAACATTATAGAGAATTGTAAAGTTTATGGAGAAAATCGATATTTATAGGAGTAAGGAAGGAATTGTTTGAATTTGCAGAGAATAATACAACAATCCACTTGCTGGAAAGAACAAACCAAAAGAGGTGACTGAAATGCTTGCGATGGGAGTATTATTTGGCATTATTGCTATAATTGGTTTTATGTGGTTATATTATTCGCGTTCGTTTAAACAAGCAGAAGTTTTACTCTTTCAAAAAGGTAGTTTGTTGACAAATCAGTCTAGATATTTAGTATGTCCGAAGTGTGGAAGTGCACAGGCCAGGAGTGGAGGATATCAAGAGTGTTGCAAAATTAGATTATGAAAGAAGGAAGCCTCACATTATTTTGTGAGGCTTCCTTCCTTACAATTTTTTCGCGCTCCAAATTGTCCAACGATCTCTTTCGATGATAGGAGAGCCGTTTTGTAATGCCGTTTGGATATGATGTAGAAGCTGAGAAAGTTCATTATCTGTTAGTTCATATAGAATGGATCGGCCTGTTCGAGGAGATAAATCTTGTAGCAAAGCCTCTACAGAATCATGTACTTTTCGTACTTCCCATTGTGTTTGAATGGGGAGCGCTTGAAGAGGATATGTTTGTAATAATTGCTGTATAGTAGTGGTTTTTGGTCTTCTTTGTGCTTCTGTTTCAATGAGTTTTGGAAAGACCGAGAAAAAATATCCACGAAGGTGTTCAGGACTTCCTGGGATTATACAATCTTCAATGGTCCGGTCTTGTAAAATAAGTAGACCGTCTTTTTTTAATATACGAGAAGCCTCTCGTATAAATGTGGGAATATCATGCAAATGATGAATGACTGCACGAGAAATGACAAGGTCGAATGTTTCATTAGGGAATGAGATATTATGTGCATCACCGTGAATGAATGAAATGTTTGGGAAGGCATTACAATTTTCTTTTGCCGCTTGTAATATTTCTTTTGAAAAATCAAGCCCAACAACACTTTTGGCTCCCATAAGAGCAAGTTCTTTCGTATAAATGCCTCCACCACAACCTATATCAATTATTTGTTTGTTTTGTACATCTACAATATTGTTTATTGTTTCCTGCCATGAAATATGTGCGTTACGATTTGCATACGTATACTTATTATTTGCATCATGAAAATTAATGGACATTGTAAAATCCTCCCTTCAGTTTATAGTATAGCTCATTCTATATAATGTAACGTTTTTGTTTTATGCATGAGGATTATAAGAATTTCTTATTGGAAAAGGAGAATCGATTTGAAAGGGAAATATTTAATGTTTTTATGTGTTATTTTACTCGCGTCGTGTGGTCAATCCGAGCAAAAGAAAGAACCGAAACAAGTAGAGGAGACAGTGAATGAAATGAGAGAACCATTACAAGTAACTGTTATGCAAAAAGGTAAAGAAGAAAAAAATTTAAAGAAAATGGATGCGGAGTTGGTGGTGGATATTATAAACAAAGCGGAAAAACAAGAAGTAACGGGTAGTTTTGGTGAACCGGAATATGAAATACAAATTAGTAGTGATGGAAAAAAAGAAACATATTATGCATGGTTAAGAGGAGAAGATCGCCGAGGATGGATTCAATATAAGAAAGATATGTATATGCTTAACGAAAAAGATACGGAAAAGCTTTTGACTATCTTTCCAAAGATTCCAGAACAAAAAGAAGATGAGATGCAGGTAGGTACTTTAACGGAAGTAACAAAAAAAGACATGCAGATTACTGCGTTTCATATTAAAGCAGGTGATCAAAAAATGAATTATACAGTACGTTATACGATTTCACAATCACTATATAATAAGTTAGCAAAGGAACAAGAATATTATTTGCAATTAATTTTCCCGGAAAAGGTCCAAAAATTAATTGGCGCAAAAGAGAGTGAAATAATTTCAGCTGAAAAAGTAAAGGAAGGGTATAAACAGTATGAGTTGAATGTTACTGTTCCGATAAAAGATGCTTCAGAATCACAATTAAAATCACTAGAAACCTATTATGATAATCACGATTTACAAATATTAAATAGTAAGAAAGAAAAAGTAGGAGCATTTCAAAACATTATTCAAATTGTTAAAGAGTATGGTGAAAAAATGAATTTACAAAGATAAAGTGAAATTTTAATCAGTGGGGGCATCCCCCGCTGATTATTAGCACGACTCCTACCTAAATTCTTTGCTCCAGCCGAATTTTGAGGTGGGATTCTTACTGCCCGTAAATAGCGGGCAGTAAGAATCATAAAGTCTATATGGCCTTTCCTAGGAAATGATAATAGAGGGGAAAGATCCCCTCTATTATTTTGCTTTTGCAGATGGCTCATTCATTGATTTTCGTGTAATTAGAAAGGAAATCATAAGAGCAGAAAGAATAATAAGGGCTATAAATAAGTGATTTGGCAACCAATCTAATAATAATACGTAGCTGACGGTATAAAAAATAAGAGTTGAAGCTAAAAACGATAGAGCGCCTATCATAAGAGATTGTAATTTCATTTGTATTTACCTCCTTTTATTTTTATTTTTGGCTAAAAATGGATGAAATAAACATTATTTCTAACAATAGAAAAAAATATGTCATAATAGAGAAAAAGAATAAGTTTTGATGAGTGTATATGGCTCAATAAAGCGAGATAAAGGAGAGGAATATGAAAAATAATAAAAAAGGATTATGGGGAGTTATCGTTGCAATAGGGTTATTTTTACTATCTAAGTTAAAATGGGTATTTGCAATTTTTAAGTTAGCAAAATTTTCAACAGTATTTAGTATGTTTTTATCGCTTGGTGCATACGCAGTCATATATGGTTGGAAGTTTGGGGTAGCACTCGTATATTTATTGTTTGTACATGAGATGGGGCATTTATGGGCAGCGAGAAAGAAAGGGATACCAACATCGCCAGCAATCTTCATACCATTTATGGGAGCTCTTATTGGGATGAAAGAGATGCCGAAAAATGCAAAAGATGAAGCTTACATTGCATATATGGGACCTCTTTTCGGATTGTTGTCATTTTTACCTGCGATTCCGCTTTATATAATAACGAAAGAGCCATTTTGGGCATTAATTATTTTACTTGGAAGTATGATTAACTTCTTTAACTTGATTCCGGTTTCTCCATTAGATGGTGGACGAATTATCTCAGTTGTAAGTACAAAGATTTGGGGAGCGGGCCTTATTGTATTGCTCGGTTATTCCATTTACTTTAAAAGTATTTTGGGAGGATTTATTTTTATTATTGGCTGTATGGAATTATATAGAGTAATAAAGAGAGATGAGCCAATTAAGGAATTAGGATATAGAATTGATGGAATGAAAGAATATGTTGCAAGGCTTGAAGAGGAGTTAAAAGAAACAGGTGCGGTGCATCGAAATATATATATGATGCAACATGAAATAAATATATTAAGGCAAAAAGAAAGAGAGAAAGCATTAAAAGTAGGAGAACTTCAAAAGATTGAAGTGTTAGAGCATCTTTTACCAAAGTTTGAGCCGCTTGATTACGTTCCATATGAAGATGAAAAAGAAACCCATACAATTCATATAAGAGAAGCATTTGAAATGTCAGAAAGAAAATTACAGGAATGGGAGACAGAAAAGAGACAACAGGAAAACTATTATAAAGTTGATATGAAAACAAAATGGACAGTCTTTGCTTGTTATATCGGATTAATGGCTATACTCGGTTATACAGCTTATGAAGGTTATGTTGTTTTACAAGAGCATTTACCAAGGAGAAGTTTGTAGAAAAATAGTGTCGAAATGAAAAGGAGGATTTAAACAGGAATTACATTTCTACGAGAGAATGTTACAAGTGTAACAGTACATTGTAATATTCATAGTAGAAAAGGGGTTCTGTATATGAAGAAATTGTTAAGTGTATTGGTAACTATTACTGTGATGGCAATAGCGAGCTATAGTCTTATGAAAGTACTATTATATTATGCGAATAAGTCTGCTGGAGTAAATACAGTAGCACAAATAGAAGAGGTGCAAGAGAAGAAGAAGACACTCGATTTTGTTCGTACGACACATGAAAGTTATAATAATTTCTTGAATTATGGCAAGGCAGAGAAATATACAGATGGGGATTGGAAACATTTTAAACAATGGTTTCAAGAGCAAGAAGCTTCTTTAAAAAATATACATAAAGAAATAAAAAATGAAAAAATAAAACGCGATGTGAATAGAAGTTATGAAATTGTAAAAAAAGGTGTGGAGCTTCAGAATATGGAGTATGTAATCTATGCTCATCGCGTATATCATGACTTGGATATACTTATAAATAAATATAAAGGTGAGACGAATGTATGGGGGTATACCGAGTTTGGAGATGGGCAGAATATACAAGTAATTGAACAAGCAATACAAACGAAGTAGTAGGCTAGCTAGAATTCTAGTTAGCTTTTTTTTGAGCACTATTAATGATGGCTAATTAAAATTTACTTAATATGTGCATTGTTCATATATTTTTCACAAAAACACCATGTTAATAGTGATTAAAATCACAATATGAATTATACAATTCAGTTAAACTAAAAACAGTTAAGGAAATAGAGGAGTGGGATACAATGTTAAGTGCAAAAACAATTGAAATCGTAAAGTCAACAGTACCGTTATTACAAGAAAAAGGCGTTGAGATTACAACGAGATTTTATCAAATTTTATTTTCGGAACATCCGGAGTTATTGAATATTTTCAACCATACGAACCAGAAAAAAGGAAGACAACAACAAGCATTAGCAAATGCTGTTTATGCAGCTGCAATGTACATTGATAATTTAGAAGCTATTATTCCAGTTGTAAAACAAATTGGTCATAAGCATAGAAGTTTAGGTATTAAAGCAGAGCATTATCCAATAGTAGGTACATGCTTACTACGAGCGATTAAAGAGGTCGCAGGCGCACCTGATGAAGTTTTAAATGCATGGGGAGAAGCGTATGGCGTCATTGCTGATGCATTCATTAGCATTGAAGCGGGTATGTATGAAGAAGCTGCACATAAAGAAGGTGGATGGAAAGATTTCCGCAACTTTGTGATTGTTAAAAAAGTGAAGGAAAGCGACGTTGTTACATCATTTTATTTAAAACCTGAAGATGGCGGGAAAGTTTCTTCATTCATCCCAGGACAATATGTAACGATTCAAATAAATATTAAAGGTGAGACATATACACATAATCGTCAATATAGCTTGTCTGATGCTCCAGGAAAAGAATATTATCGTATTAGTGTAAAGAAAGAAAAAGGTGTAGATACACCAGATGGTAAAGTATCTAATTACTTACATGATCATGTAGGGGAAGGGGATGTCTTACCAGTAAGTGCACCAGCGGGAGATTTCGTATTAAATATGGAGTCAACATTACCTGTTGTACTAATTAGTGGTGGAGTAGGTATTACACCGATGATGAGTATGTTAAATACGTTAATTGAACAAGAATCAAAGCGTAATGTATGCTTTGTTCATGCGGCGATAAATAGTAATACACATGCGATGAAAGAGCATGTTGAGACAGTAGAAAAAGAGTATGAACAAGTTAAAGCATATACTTGCTATTCTTCACCGACAGAGCAAGATGTGGAAATGAAGAATTTTGATCAAGAAGGATTCATTGAACGTGAATGGTTACAAACTATTATTCCAACAACTGAAGCAGAATTTTATTTTTGCGGTCCAGTACCATTTATGAAGCATATAAATGCTGCATTAATTGATTTGGGTGTTAAACAAGAGAACATTCATTATGAATTTTTCGGTCCCGCAGCAAGCTTACAATAGATTAATGTTGCCAAGCAAAAAACGAGGTATTATTTTACCTCGTTTTTTGCTTGTTCTCTTAATAAGCGATTAACTGTTTCGCGGCGTACACCTATGAGCTGACCAATTTCAGTTTGTGTTAATATTTCATAAATAGGGATGTCACCTAAATATAAGGTGAACCACTCTTGTAAACGATGAAGGCGCTCTTTAGGAGAGACAGTTGTCAATTGATCGATACGCTGTTGCATCATTCTTAACTTCGATTGTAATTGTATAGCGATATTTTCATATGATGCAGGATTTGCCTGAAGTTTGTCGTACCATTCATTGCTAATTATAGGCTCGACTTCTGTTTTCATTAAAGCGATAGCTGTACCGTGATATTCCTTCGGTGAAATTAAAGAATGGTGAGGTATCGTTTCACCAGGAACGATAATATTAAATAAAAATGGTGTTCCGTCTTCTTCTAACCGAATCACTTTTAATAAACCTGTTTTTATAAAATATAATGGACCGTCCTCACCTTGACGGAATAATACATCTCCCTTATGTAGAATCAATGTTAGCCCCCCATTAAAACATTTCTATTTCTTATATTTTAGCGTATATGTATAAAGACAATATGCTTTTTAAACAGCAATTTCATTGACGAAATGTATGCTATTACAGTAGTATACTATTTAGTGTGTAATAGTACTAGCAATGAATACGCTGTAGGGGGTTTAGTATATTGTTAGATGCGATGAAGATGACGGATATGAGAATTCCGGCGAATGCTATCATTCATGTGGAAGAGATGAAAGGTGGAGTCGTTTTATCCGTTGAAATAGACGGCCAAATTATTTATACGATGGCTTATGATGAAGAAACAGATAGTTATGCTGAATTATATGATCGAAACGATAAGAGGGCGTGCCAGGTACATGAAGACTTTATGGGATGGTCACTTCTTCACTAAAAAGATGTCAATATGACATCTTTTTTTATTGAATCGATAGATTATACAAAGAAATGAAATATAAGGATAAAATTTGTAATAAATGATTTTGCATTGTTAGCGCTTTGTAACTGTAAGATAACTGTTTTTTCGCTATCATAAAGATAACAGTCATAGCTATAGGAGTGATCAACTTGAAGAAATTACATATTTCAAATTTTATGTTATTAAGTGTTTGTTTAGTTTTATTTGTTCTCCTAGGAGCCTTTTTATATTCATGTGTATAAGAAAAAACGCATTCTAGAAAGAACGCGTTATAAAAATGAAGTAATGATTAATCTAGTTCCAAGAATAATTAATGTGATACGTAATAAATTAATTACTGCATTACCGCTTAATTTTGTGTTAATATAAGCCCCGATTTTTCCGCCAATCCATGCACCAGGAATAAGAATTAATGCATAAGCCCAGCTGACATTTCCTAGAGAGATGTGAGTTAAAGAACTTACAATTGCTGAGAGAAATACGATAAACATTGAAGTTGCTACAGCAATGTGTGCTGGGAACGCAAAAAGGAGCATCATCGCTGGCACAAGTAAGGCACCACCACCGATTCCAAATAATCCGGATATAAATCCAACTATAAAGGCAATAAAGATAGCGAGAAATGGTGGAAATTGATAGTCTACAGTATTTCCTTCGTTATCTGTAAAAGATCGCTTAATTACAGTCATATTTGATAGGGAAAGAGGTTTCAATTTGTCTCGTAGTATAAGAAGAATGGAGACGAATATAAGAAAAATCCCAAAGTATAAAGAAAATGTATCTTGGTTTAAAAATTTGTTTGCCCATGATCCGATAATACCACCAGGGCCACTCCCGATAAATAAAATAAGTCCACTTTTATAATCTACCCGTTTATGTTTCATATAAGTAAGGGTAGAAGCCAGCCCTGTAAAAACGACTGTTACCATAGAAGTTCCTACTGCGAGTTGTGGTGATAAACTGTGTAATCCAATTAATAACGGAACGATAATAATTCCGCCTCCAAGTCCGACTAGGCTCCCAACTGTCCCGGCGATTAATCCGATGAAAAGTAACATGATGTATTCCAAAATTGCCAACTCCTCTATATAACTTATCCATCAATCATTATACACGCTTTTTAATAAGAAATAGGCTTGTTCACAAAAAAGTCGTCTTCCTAGAAAAATAAGGAAGACGACTTTTGATTAAAAGATTAAGTGTAATAAGTAGTAAAATAATGCAGCTAAAGAAGCTGAAATAGGAAGTGTAATAACCCATGTAATTAACATGCGTTTTGCAGTTCCCCATTTTACACCTTTCACGCGATGTGAAGCACCAACTCCTAAAATAGAAGAAGAGATAACGTGCGTCGTACTAACCGGTAAGTGAATAAATGTTGCGCCGAAAATAACAAGTGATGATGATAAATCGGCAGCTACACCATTTACAGGACGAATTTTCATAATTTGTCCACCGACAGTTTTAATAATTTTCCAACCACCGACAGAAGTACCAAGACCCATTGCGATTGCACAAGATAATTGTACCCAGAAAGGGATATCGCCAGAAGTATGATAGTTATTGGCCATAAGAGCCATCGTAATGATTCCCATTGCTTTTTGTGCATCATTCGTACCGTGCGTATAAGCTTGTAATGCAGCGGTGAAAATCTGGAATATACGGAAGTTCTTGTTCGTTTTCGTTAAGTTAAAGTTTTTAAATACCACTTTAAAAATACTATATACGATGTAACCAATAACAAAAGCGATGATCGGTGAAATGATTAAAGCTTCAAGAATTTTTATAAACCCTTTATAGTTTAATGCGCTAATACCAGCAGCAGCAATTGCTGCACCAGCGATTGCGCCAATGATTGCATGCGAAGAACTACTTGGAATGCCATAGTACCAAGTGATCAAATTCCAGACTATTGCCGCAAGCAAAGCAGCTAAAATTACAAGAGAACCATTTTGCAAAGCAAACGGGTCAACAATATCTTTTGTAATCGTTTTTGCTACACCTGTAAATGTCATCGCACCTAAAAAGTTCATAATAGCTGCCATAACAATTGCATGTCTAGGCTTTAGAGCTTTCGTTGAAACAGCCGTTGCAATAGCGTTTGCTGTATCGTGAAATCCATTGATAAAGTCAAAAGCTAAAGCGCAAATGACTACTAAAACGGTCAGTATCAAGAGTGTATCCATGATCAAACTCCTTACGCGTTCTTCATAATGATTGTTTCTAATACGTTTGCAACGCTTTGACAGCTATCAGCTACTTCTTCAAGCTCTTCGTAAATCTCTTTAAATTGAATAATCTTAATCGGATCTTTCTCACGAGAGAATAAGTGCTTAATCGCATGACGGCGAATATCATCACATTGTGACTCGTAATCCTTAATCTTGATCGCATTTGTACGAATATCGACTAATTTCTTTTTAGAAAGTAGTTCAACAGAATTTGCAATCTCAATCGCACATTGATTAATTGCTTCAACGAATTTAATCATGTATTCATCAGCTTCTGTAATAGAATACATTTCGAATAGACCAGCACTGTGATCTAATCCGTCTAATACATCATCCATACTCATTGCAAGTTGTAGGATGTCTTCACGTTCAATAGGAGTAATAAACGCTTTGTTTAGCTCCATAATGATTTCGTGAATGAATGAGTCACCTTTTGACTCATACTCTTTCATGCGCATAGAAAACTCTTTTAAATCGCTAGCATTTTTAATTTTATACTCCACGAAAAACTGCGCGCCTTCTTTTAAATTTTCGGAAACGTTCATAAGCATTTCAGAAAATTTATCTTTTTTTGATTTAAAGACCATTATTGTTACCCCCACAAAAGTAATATATGTAAAATATATTGGCTAATCAATTCTAACAAAAAACTGTCGTTTTTTAAAACATTTTATCGAAAAGTTTACAAAAACTTAACAAAACTCTCATTGTTGTATTAATAATATTAATACTCAACAATGAATATCTTACTTGTAGAATGTCCTTTTCTTGCAAAAAGTATGAATGTGAAAGAAAAGCTTTACACTATAGGAACGACTACGTTATTATAATAAATTTAAAAGGAGGTATATTCTTCCTTTTAAAAAAAAGAGTGTAAACAAATGAAGGAAGTGAACCAATGAAATTGAAGAACACTCACTTTAAAAAAACGCTTGAGTGGTTCAATAAGAGGAAGAAACTACGCAATTCATTAATTGTATTGGGAAGTTTACTTGCTACTCTATTTATTGTTGTAAATATAATAATTTCCATTCAAGATATATCTGAATTAAAACAAGCTGTTCCACAACCGACTTTAATTTATGATGCAAATAATGAAGTTGCGACTAAATTAGCTTCTTCTAAAACAGAAGGGGTCAAAAGGAAAGATATTCCTGATATTATGGTTCAAGCAATTGTTGCAGTAGAAGATAAGGAATTTTTTAGTCATCATGGTATTTACTATAGTGGAATTATAAGTGCTGTATTTAAGAACATTACAGCCGGTGAAGTTGTGGCAGGTGGTAGTACAATTACACAACAACTTGCGAAAAATGTATTTTTAACGCAAGACCGTACATTCTCGCGTAAAATAAAGGAATATTTTCTAACGAAAAAAATAGAACGTACTTATACGAAAGATGAAATTGTTGAAATGTATATGAATCAAATTTATTTTGGTGAAGGTGCTTGGGGGATAAAAAGAGCAGCTAAATCTTATTTTGATAAAGAAGTAAAAGACTTAACGATTTCAGAAGCTGCAACGATTGCAGGATTAATTAAAGCGCCATCTGCGTATTCGCCGTATAAAAACTTTAATAAATCAATTGAAAGACGTAATGTCGTATTAGGTTTAATGAAGGAGCAAGGATATATTTCTGAAGAACAATATAATCAGGAGAAAGAATCAGGTCTTGTATTACGACGTGGTGTTGACGATAAATATAAGGGAAAATATTCTCAATACGTAGATTATATTGTTAGAGAAGCGATGGACAAGTATGAATTAACACAAAATGAAATTTTAGCAGGTGGCTATCGTATTTATACGGAACTTGACTCGAAAAAACAACAAGCGGTTGAAGATGCTGTGAATAATGATAGTTATTTTAAAGATAGTGGCTCAGATCAGCTTATGCAAACTGGAGTGGTCCTTATGAATCCAAAAACTGGCGGTGTTCCGGCTTTAGTTGGAGGCAGAGGTCCTTATCAATTTTTACAGTTTAATCATGCAACACAATTAAAAAGACAGCCAGGTTCAACGTTAAAGCCTCTTGCAGTGTATGTACCAGCGTTAGAACAAGGATATGAAGTATACGATGTCTTAAAAGATGAACCGTTTAATATTAAAGAATATGCACCACAAAATAGTGATCATACGTTCCATGGTAATGTGACGATGTATGAAGCGGTGGCAAAGTCATATAATGTTTCAGCAGTTTGGCTATTAGAGAAAATTGGATTAGATAAAGGATTGAAATCTTTAGAGCGGTTTGGTATTCCATTAGAGCCTGAAGACCATACGTATCCGATTGCTTTAGGAGGTATGCATGTAGGGACTTCACCATTTGTAATGGCTCAAGCGTATAGCGCACTTGCAAATGATGGTGTCCAAGTAGAAGCTCATGCCATTAGAGAAATCCAAAATGCGGAAGGGAAAACAATTGGAAAATGGTATAAGAAAGAAACTCGTGTGACGAACGAGAAAGTTGCCCAAAAGATGACATACTTATTAAAAGGTGTTATTGAAAGGGGAACAGGTGAAAAAGCGAAAGTTAATAATATCGATACCGCAGGCAAGACAGGGACTACCCAGCTTGTAAATGGACCAAGCACTGGTGCGAAGGATTCGTGGTTTGTTGGATACACACCGGATTTAGTAGGTGCGATTTGGGTAGGGTATGATAAAACGGATAGTGAGCATTATGTGCCAGGAGGCAGCCAAATTACAACGACAATGTTCCGGGATATTATGAAGAAAGCGAATGGAAATCCAACTCAAAAGGCATTTCAGTTATCACTAATACCTGAGGCGGATTATACAAAACAATTAAAAACGATTGAGGAAGAAAAACGAAGGAAAGAAGAAGAGAAAAAACGAAAAGAAGAGGAACAACAAAGAAAAGAACAGCAAAGTGAATGGATAGATAAAGTGAAAGAGTGGATTCCATTTTGGTAAAAAAAGAGGCGAATAACGAGTTCGCCTCTTTTTTATGAGAAATGAGCGGTTTTATCTCGGTTCAAAATGTGGCAACAGAAAAGAAGTTAGGTGAGAATCGAGCTGCCTATAAAAATTTGATGGGTTTAACTTAATAATCCGTGGGGATGGGAAAAGCGCCACGGATTAAAGCTTCAGTTTATTTATTTAGCGTAACATTGGTCCTACCGAAGGATTGAGAATCATACGTGACGGTTATTATTCCTTTACTAATGGGTTCATATGGCAATTCCTCTTCAAAATTTCCAGTATTTTCATTATGGATAGAGAGTGTTATTTCATCAACGTCTTTATTTTTATATTGATCTTTAATCGTTTCAGCGATTTGAAGTAGGTTTTCATAACTAGAAGCTTCTGTAATAAGCATTCCTTTTATAACTTTTTTTTCATTTTGTGTGGAAGAGGAATACGGGATGTTGTTTTGTTTTGTATACAGAAGTTCGTATGGAATTGTTTTTCTTTCTGCTTTTGAAACATTTGAATAGTTTAGAGTTAAAAGAAACCCTATACATAAAATTATGCATACCATAAGAACAAACCAAAAACGTGTCAGTGATATAATTCGCATTGTCATCCCTCTTTCATGTCTTTGTCTTCACTATTCATCATACAAAAAGAGGATTAAGCTAGAGTAAATTTGAAGTAAAGAAACGTAAAGAAGGAGCACTTATCCTCCAAAATAAGTGCTCCTTTTTATTAAAAGAAAGATTTAACATACAATCAAAATAATACAAATTACTATAAATCAAACATTCTTGGTCGTTCAAAAATAAAATGAAAACTAAAATTAGTAAATTCGGAAGACTGATAGTGTAGCTGTTGTGTCACCAGTGTTAGGGATGGAAATAGTATTTACTGTAGGTTGTACAGAGATTGTTGTACCAACTGTTAAAGTAACAATTGTGGAGAAAGAAACCGCACTACCGATAACGTTAGTTGAAAAATTACGAGTAGGTGGTTGACCGTTGAATGAAATACCGAATCCAAATGGTGAAGAACCCGGGAAGGTTGTAGATGCTGAGAAACTAATATCGTATACTCCTGTTTCTAAAATAGTTAAAGTATCTGAAGTGTCATTAAAAATGAGATTATTTAGTTCGAAAACTTGATTAAATTGGATATTCGTTCCAGGTGATATAGTTTGTGGATTAGAATTTCCTATTGCTGCTATAGTTACAGGGAGTGGTGTGCCCGACGGTCCAGTAGCGCCAGTAGCACCAGCCGGACCTAATGATTAATTCGTTCATAGTTCGCTTTAGGTAAAATTGGAATAGAAATAGTGAAAGTTGTACCGTTTTGATTACTAGACATTTTTAATGTACCGTTATGATTTTGAATAATTTTCTTCGTTACTGACAAGCCCAGTCCTGTTCCTGAATCTTTTGTTGAGAAGAATGGATCAAAGATATATTCTTGAATAGCTGGAGGAACCCCAGTTCCGTTATCTGTGAAAGTAATCCGAACAAAGTTATCTAGGCGATAACTAGAGATTTGAATGGAAAGAGGTCTTTCGCCTCGAGCATCGATAGCATTTTGAAATAAATTTAAAAAAACTTGCACAAGTTCATGACGATCGATATTGACAAGTACACCATCTAATTCCGTAGAAAATTCATAGTCAATAGAAATGTTGTGTAAAAAAACTTCACTAGCAAGTAGTTGTTGAATATATTCGCGTAAAAACGTATTGATGGGAAAAGGTTCTCTAGTAAATTCACGTGTTTTTGAAATGGCTAAAAATTTTGTGATAATACTATTTGCACGATCTAGTTCAGGAATGAGTAGACTTTTAAACAATTCTTTATTGGATGGAGAAACGTTATCTTGTAGAAATTGCAAGTATCCACGTACCGTTGTAAGGGGATTTCGTACTTCATGAGCAATCCCAGCTGCGATTCGTCCTGCTAATGAAAATTTTTCTGCATCACGTTCTGTGTTTAAATAATGGAAGACACTAATAACTCTAAAAATCTCTCCGTTATAATCCCGAATAATTCGATTGTTTAAAATACCATAGTTTTTGTCTAACACTTCTTCATTATATATTTCTGTTCCTGTTCTTAATGTTTCAATCGCTTTAATTTGTTCTTCTGGCAAGTTTAGTAATTGTTGAATTGGCTTTCCAATTATATCATTTCGTACTACATCAAAATCATCTGCTGCAGCTTGATTACATAAAGTTATATTTCCTTTACTATCAACAAAGGTGACATGATGTGAAAAAGCATCAAAAATATGAACAAAGTATGTTTCAAGTTGTTCAAATAAAAATAATGAATCGCAAGTAAGTTGAAAATCAGCCTTTTTATTCTCTTTTTGTATGTTTTGAATGGAATGAGTCGTTCTCGTTTTCTTTATTTGTAAACCAATATGTGGATTCTTGTATGTGAAATGATGTGGTAATTGATTCACAAGCTCTTCATATAACCGCACTTTATTTTCTAGTTCTTCTATTCGTTTTTCATGAGATACAATATCATCGTTTGGAAGCATAAATAAATAACCCCTCAATTTAAAAATTCTTCCATTTAGTATATCATATTTTTATACGGATACTCTTAAAGAAGGGGCTACTTAATGAAATTGATTAGCTGAAATGTCCGGGAAGTGAGTAGAATGGATAGAAGGTGAAGTTAAAAAGGGAGGGATATATTTGCTTTTCATTGGAGTGACAGGGTGGGGAGATCATGATTCTTTATATATAAATCCCTATGAAAATAGAAATAAATTGCGAACTTATAGTGAACATTTTCCCATTGTGGAAGTAGATAGTTCATTTTATGCGATACAACCTGCGCGGAATTATACAAAATGGGCGATGGAAACGCCGAAAGATTTTTCTTTTATAGTAAAAGCCTATCAAGGAATGACAGGACATATGAAAGGGGAAATCCCTTTTTCTACGTTCGATGAGATGTTTGATGTGTATAAACAATCCATTCTTCCTTTAATAGAAGCAAATAAATTAAAAATGATTTTATTTCAATATCCACCATGGTTTGATTGTAAAGTGAAAAATGTAGATTTACTTCGATACACGAAAGAAAAAATGGAAGATTTACCATGTGCAATAGAATTTCGAAATCAAACATGGTTTTATCCAGAAATGAGAGATAAGACGTTACAGTTTTTAGAAAAAGAAAACTGGATTCATACAATTTGCGATGAGCCTCAGGCTGGAATAGGATCAGTACCGCTTATATTAGAGGCAACAAACTCGGACATGGCGTTAATACGTTTTCATGGCCGAAATGTTCATGGTTGGCTGGATAAAGGAGAAAATTGGAGAGCGGTTCGCTGTTTGTATCGTTATAATAGTAAAGAATTGGCGGAATGGGTAGAACGATTAGAGCGATTGAAAAAGAAGACGAAGGATATATTTGTATTGTTTAATAATAATTCGGGCGGAGATGCAGCGGATAATGCGAAACAGCTTATGAAAATGATGAACATTACATATGGTGAGCCGAAGCCTGAGCAATTAAATTTGTTTGAATGATGATAAACAAGAAAGGCACTGTACAAACAGGGGGAATGTACAGTGCCTTTCTATATGAAAAAGAGGGGTAACAATGTTACTGAGCGTTTGGTTGATTCATCAATTGTTGGCTTCGTAATAAATGATAATGGTTATCATTATCATTGTCAATGGTTTTTCGGAAAATAAGTAAAAAACTTTTTATCCCGCTATTTGCGGCAGTAAAACTCCTACCTCAAAATTCGGCTGGAGCAAAGAAGTTAGGTGGGAGCCCTGCTGCCCGTAAACGCCCGATTGGTGAAGGCTAATAATCAGTGGGGGATGAACAAAACCCCTACTGATTAAAGTTTCACTTTATATTTTAAATAGTAATAAAAAAAGAACAGCAATTACTGCTGTTCTTTTCCATTGATGATTTGTTGTAAATCAAAAGGAGTTATCGCTTGGATAAATTCCTTTGAGATAAGTGTTTGAACGAGAGTGCTTTCAGAAATTGTAGCACCTGTTTTCTTTTCATAAGATTTCTTTAATAAATCAAGTTTTTCAGCCGTTTCTTTCGGTAATTCAATTGTTAATGTGTTCATAATTTCTCCCCCTTACTATTAGAGTACCACTACAGTATAGGAGAGACAAGACAAGAAAAGAGAATATGAAACATAAAAAAGGTTACCAAATTTACAAATGGTAACCTTTTTATGTATAAGAGTTATTAAGCAATACCGATATACTTTAAAGTTTTGGATGGAGTACTGTGATCAAAGAAGTGTTGTAAAAATGCAATATCAACACCTGATTTGTATGCACAATAGCCCCAAGTTTTTCGAAGTGTATGTGAGCTAATCCCTTCTAATCCAACTTCTTTTGCAGCTTTGTTTAAAATGTACCATGCATGTTGTCTCGTAATAGACTTTGTTCCTTTTTGAGACTTTAATAATGGTTCATTACGTTTCCAAGTTTTACGTTCTTTCATGTAGTCTTCGATTGCGTGCTGTAAGTCTTCATTTACAGCAAACCATTTATGTTTCTTTACTTTTTCATTGTAAAATAAAATGGAATGGCGAACATTTTCGTCTTCATCGATTACATCACTAACTTTTAATTGTAAGATTTCACTTACTTTTAAGCCAGAATTTACAGCTAATACGAATAATAAGCCATCACGTTTCGAAGATTGTAAAAGTATATTTTTGATAGTTTCTAATTGTTTTTCATTTTGAATAGGTTGTCCTGCTTGTTTCATTTCACGCACTCTCCTCTTTTATATGTGTAAAGGAAAGGATTAACTTGTTTCTTACTATAAAGGGAGAGTGTGAATTTCATGTGAACTCCTAGTGAAATTAAGACAAATTATTTGACTTCTTTTACTTTTTGTAAATTAAAATAAAATACAACGCTATTAGTGGTATTATACACGCCGTATTCAGCGTGATGGAGATCTAAAATGTTTTTCACAATGGATAACCCAAGGCCAGTACCTCCAGTATGACGGCTACGAGAAGCGTCTAAACGGTAGAAGCGATCCCAAATTTTTTCAAGGCTTTCTTCTGGAATAGGATTACCTGTGTTTTCAATTTTGATTTTCACTGTATCTTCCGTTTCTATAACAGAGACGTGTATTTTTTCACCATCTGGAGTATATCGAATTGCATTGCTAAGTAAGTTTACAACGACTTGCTCAATACGGCTACGATTTGCTTTAACAAATAGAGAAGAGTCAGCATGGATGTCCACTTGTAAATGTTTTTCCTCCATGCTAAATAATAATTTTGTATAGACTTGTTGAATTAATTCACCGATCGAGAATGTCGACATTTCTAGTTTGTACGTACCTGATTCTAGTTTTGCTAATTCTAACATTTCAACAATGAGCCTGTTCATATTATCTGTCTCTTCCAAAATAACATTTGTATAATATGTCGTATCTTTACTTACGCCATCTTGAATACCTTCAGCGAAGCTACGAATAACACTAAGTGGTGTTTTTAATTCATGAGATACACCAGAAATGAATTCTTTTCTCGTTTTTTCCAATTGACGTTCGCGTTCAATATCTTGTTGTAATTTTGTATTGGCAACATTTAATCGGTCGATTCGATCTTTTAAATTTACAGAGAGTGTATTAATACCACTTGATAACCCGCCAATTTCATCGTCTGCCGTAACAGGTAACTTCTCGCTAAAATCAAAGTTGGCCATTTTTTTTGTAACACGATTTATCTTAATTAATGGTTTAACAATGATTTTTGAGTAGTAGAAGGATAACAAAATAATAACGAGAAACACGATAATTAAGGCATAGACATAATAATCTTTTAAAACGAGCATCGCTTCATTAACAGGTTGTAAAGATGCTATCACAAAAGCGTAATCCTTAATTTTTCCGTTTTCCATAATAGGCTTTACAAAGACACTGTTTTTTATATTTTCCCCACTATCTAAAATATACGTGTTTAATTGATTTGAATTAGAAGTACCTTGTCTAATAGTGCTTGCAAAATATTCAACAGCTTGTAATGTTTCAAAATCATTTGCAAGGCGAACCTCAGATTTGGAAGGGATATGTAATTTAGATATCACACCGGTAAAACTGATCTGAGACGTAGTTTTATATCGATTTGTGAGTCTATTTTTAGAGGGGTTACCACTAATTGATTGAAAATCCGAATTGCCATTTTCATTTCGCCATCGATTATAATTAGTCGTCAGTTCTAGTGGCGTTATTATATTATCTTGTAAAAATCCCTCTACGTGAATCATGCCCTCTTTTTTTAAGCCTAAATTTTCGAATTTATTATATTCTTCAGGTGTTAAAAGATTATTAAGTGGGATGGAATAGGTTTTATTGTTATTAGGGTTAATTACCTCAATGTAGTAATTGTTTTCACTTTTAATAATGCCGTTAGAATCTAAAAATTGCATTTCAGCATTCGTTTTATCGTGAAATTCTTGTTTTAGCTTTCTGATTTCCTCAAAACTTTTGTCGCTTTTTTCATAATTATCTACGAATTTTTCAAAAGCCGTTTGAACGGTTTTTATTTTTTTATTAATATAAAACTTCTCTAAAAATAGAGATTGTCCAAGGAAAAAAAGGAGAAATATGATTGTAAATAAAGTTGATGTTAATAAAAATAGTTTAAAGACGATGCTTCTGTTCTTCACTGTTTCACCTCGTATGAAAAATACTGTAATATAAATGATTTCTTAATTATAACAAAGGTTACAAAAAAGTAGAGGGGATAAATCTGTCTCTCTCTAAAGTAGTTTTTTATAGAAAGTCACATAAAGAGACGGTACAGTGACTATAGAAGTATTTTAGCATAAAAAAGAACTCGCCAGACGTATGACGAGTTCTTTAGTGTACTATTGCTGAATTGCTGCATCTAAAGCGATTTCAATCATTTCGTTAAATGTAGTTTGACGCTCTTCAGATGTTGTTTCTTCACCAGTGAAGATATGGTCGCTTACTGTTAATACAGATAATGCATTTACACCATATTTAGCTGCTAATGTGTAAAGAGCAGTCGTCTCCATCTCTACTGCTAATACACCGTAATCTGCAAGTTTTTTAACCATGTCCATGCTCTCACGATAAAATACATCTGCTGTTAATACGTTACCAACACGAACGTGTAATCCTTTTTCTGTTCCAGCATCGTAGGCTTTCTTTAAAAGATCAAAGTTTGCAGCAGGAGCAAAATCAAAACCCGGGAATGTTAAGCGATTCATATTAGAATCTGTACAAGCCGTCATCGCAATAATAACGTCACGTACCTTAACATCTTTTTGAATTGCACCACATGTCCCAACACGAATTAAATTTTTCACTCCGTAGCTTTGAATTAATTCGTTTACATAAATAGAAATAGAAGGAACACCCATGCCTGTACCTTGAACAGATACACGCTTTCCTTTGTAAGTTCCAGTGAAACCTAACATGCCACGCACGTTATTATAACAAGTAACATCCTCTAAAAATGTTTCAGCAATATATTTTGCACGTAATGGATCACCAGGTAATAGAATAGATTCAGCAATTTCGCCTTGTTTTGCTTCAATATGTACACTCATGAAAAATCCTCCTTATTAATGTATTGATAGAAATCAATATCATTTGCATTATACACTACGACTCCTTTCAATTAAAATCTTTTTTATTTGTAATATGTGCAAAAGAGGAGGATTTCATAAATCATAATCTAGAATATATATTTAAGAGGTTTTGCATGGATAAAGAAAATAAAAATGGTAGGTGATATTTTGAAAAATCTTGTCATTGGGCTTATTGCACTAATCCTTATTGTGGCAGGAGGATTTTACATAAAAAAATATCAAGAAACTGTAGAAACGACCGGAGATGTTCAAGAAGTGAAATGGGATTTGAAGAATAAAGAAGGAAATGAAAAAGTCGATATTTCGTTTCAATTGCTAAATAAAATGAATAATGAAGTTCGTGGTGTGAACGATCAAATTCGAGCAGTGATAGTGGATGGGAATTTGAAAAACATACAACAAACGAAGCCTATATTTGCTGGAAATGGATCGTATAAGCTATCTTCAGATGTAGCAAAAGGTGAAGAGTACACGATATTTTTGTATGAAGATGAAAACAAGTCCATGGAATCATTTTCTAAGCAAGATTTTGGTGAAGAAAAAAAGGAGAAAAACAAGGACAAGAATAAAAAGAAACTACCTGTCGATACTGTACTTACAAAAAATATAGGAGAGCATCAAGTGTCTCTTTTATTTGGTGCATTACATCCGAATGAGGCAACGACATTAACATTTCAGTTTCAAGCGAAAAAGGGAGAAAAGCTGAAATTAAATTCAGGGAGAAGCGAAGTCAACGCGCTATATATCGTTGATGAAACGAGGGGACATTTTTTATATGCCATTCCTGTTGATACGGATGAGCAATTACAATATCGTATTACATTTCCAGAAGAAGGAACATATAAAATATGGGGGGATTTCTATATAAATGGTAAGAAGTATGAAAAGGAGTTTAGTATACAAGTGCAAAAACGAAAAAACAGCTAAGTACTTAGCTGTTTTTTCGTTTTCCTATTAATTTTGTTACAGAGAGCATTGTAATTGGTAAAGAATGATTCTTTCGAAATGCTAAATATTTTCCACTCCATGCAGGTTTGTATTTTTCTTTAAAATGTCGTAAACCGCTGAAGCTATATGTGTAACGAACGTTATTAAATATTGCAGCAGCAACTCGTTCAGACCAGAACGATTGCGTTGATAAACCGACATTTGAGAGTGGTGCCATACCAATATTAAAGGAATGGTATTCATTTTCTTTTGCCCAGTGGAATAAGTGGATAAAAATTGCATCCATAATTCCGCTAGGGGCATCTGGATAATAACGCATTAAATCAACAGATAATATGCCACTTTGATATACTGGCATAAAGGTTGTGAATGCAATGATTTTTCCTTCTGCATCAGATAATGTAGCGATAGGGGCACGACTAATATACTCACGATCGAAGTACCCAAGTGAAAATCCTTTCTCTTTTTTTCCGCCGAGCCAAGCATCAGACACTTTCTTTAATTCCTCGTATAATTCGTCTGAGAATGGTGGCTCATGAATAGAGAATGTATAACCTTCTCGTTCAAAACGGTTGAAAGTGGCTCGCATACCAGCACGTTTCTTTCCTGTTATTGTAAACGTATTTAAATCAACGACAGCCTCTTCACCAAGTTTAAAGAAGTTGTAGCCAAAATCGTGGTATAAGCTCATCCATTTGCTTTCAATTTGATAGAATACGCAAATATACCCAAATCGATCAGCTTCAGTCAAAAATTCTTGCAATACAGTGCGGTAGGAGGATGGATCACCAATTGGATCACCTAGTACAACAAGACGTTTTCCAGTAATTGAAAAGAGAAGAAGTGCTTTTCCGTCACTACTGAAGAAGAACTGTTTATCCCCTAAAAAACCTAAATGACTAAGTACATTCCCGCCATGTTCATCTAAGAAGTTTTCTAACCTTTTATCATTAGCTGGTTGCCCGGGAAATTCACTACGGTAACGATTGGCAATTAGTGAGCCGATAAGTAAAAAAGTAGGAACGAAAAAGGCTGCTGCTAATGCACTTCGTTTAACTTGTGTAATATTTCGAACGACAAAATCAGGTTGGAACGCTTCTTTTGCACCCGCAAATAAAATACCTAAGTTTTTATATAAATATAACGTAAGTAATAAGAAGATAAATACTTTTACGATATCAGAAAGTGAGACTTCCATTTTCTCGCGTATAAATCTTTTACGAAGCATATACAACACAGCAAGTACGATTAATAAAATAAAGGTTTCTTCAATGTCAATTCCTTTTAGGGTATTAAAGATTGCTGCTCCAATTAAAGAAACAATCGTCATATAGTAAGAACGCTTTGTTCCATAATATATGCCTCGCGAAAGAATCAGGAGGAGAATACCGAATGTTAATGATAAGCTAAAAGAAAATTGAATAAGGTGCTTTGGAGCTAAAATATGTAAGGCGTGAGCTCGATTTATACTAGTCGGTAAAATTGTTGATAGAATAACCATTAAGCCAGCGAATACTGTTAAAGCGGCGGATGCCCATGAACCTAATTTCCCTAAAAAATCACGTTGTAAAGTCCAAATTACACCAGTTGTTTCTAACGCAGGTGCAATAAATGGTTTATCTTCAATTTTTTTTATGGCAGCTCCTGTCATTTCAAAGGCTGCAAAAATGAGACCTAGGCAGAATGGTAAGATGTAATAGACAAGTCGGTATAATAACATAGCAGGTAGTAATACGCCTGTATCAACGCCGTATTGTCCTAGTCCAGTTAAGAAAACAAGGTCAAATGAACCAAGGCCACCAGGAACAAGACTTACGACACCAGCTAAAGCAGCAATTACGTAAACACCTAAAAACTTTTGAAATTCGATATCAATTCCAAACAATATTAAAATGACGTACATAACGATACCGGCAGATACCCACTCGACTAATGAAACTAATGAATATAAAACAGTTGGATTTTTCTCTTCTTCTTCCTCTTGTTCGTCTAGCTGTTTTGTTTTTCTATTTTTAATTTTAGAAAACCCAATATATATAGGAACGAAAAGAGCAAAGAAGATAAGAACAGGCCATAACCACGGTTTTTCGTGCAGAATAAAACTAGTGTCTAATATTCCAATAAGGCCGAGGAATGACAGAATGGCTAATCCGTTAATAAAAGCGGTTGTCATCCAAGCAATACTTTTAATAAGTTTTCCATTATCTTTTATATGCGGACGATATAGCATTGTACGTACACCGGCACCAACAAGACCACCAAAACCGATAAATCCATTTAAAGTGTTGGCAATCCATGAGATGCGGAAGATCTTTTGTACAGGTATATCTGCTTTTAAGTAACGAAGCATAACAAAGTCATAAAAGAACATTGTTGAAACTGCAAATGCACCGAGTGTAATCGCTAAAAATACCCCACCAGTTGGAATGTTTTTAATTGTTTCAATTGCTTCTAAAAAAGAAATGCCTGCTAATTCTTTTTTAGCTTGAAAGAAAACAATTGTTAAGACAACAAATGGGAAGATTATTTTCCCGATTTGTAAGAAACGTTTCCATGAAAACGACATAAATACAACTCTCCTTGTGTAAGAAAACTGAGACAATAATATTATTATGACAAACTTCAAGAAAAATAAAAAGGTAAATTCCTGTATAGGGAAGCTATTTTTTATATAGGTTATATTTAAAAGAATATTTCGTTTATTAGAAAATTGAGTTAAGATAAGGTGAAAGAAGGAAGAGAGGGGAAGTAGATGATTATAATAGGTTATGCAGGATATGAGTTAGAAAAAGAAAAACCGAATACATCAGAAGATTTTTTTAATAGATCTGAAGTAACATATATATTAAATAATCAAGAGAAAACCTTTTCTGTCTTATATGTTCGATATTTTGAAGAAATTTTACAAGAAATTATCCCTTTTGAAGGAAATCCAGTTTATAAAGTAGAAGAACAAGACGTATATTTACGAGATATTGTAGCGATCGCTTGTTTAGTGAAAGATAAAGAGCTACGCGCGCAGAAGCGCTTGTATCTCAATGAAGTAACAGACTTTCAACGATACTTTGATGAGGGAACAGTGGTGAAAGTACAAGAAATATTAGCTGAATTACATAAAAATAAAAGAGTAGAAATAGCGTAAAACGGCAAAGGAGAGAGAAGCCATGTCTAATTTGATGGTTGAAAATCAAACAGAACAAGTTTCTATATTTTTAGAAGATGTAATTTCCTTGATAACTAATTATGTGAATTATCATACGTTACCTTCTTTATTGGAGGAGACACCAACAGGAAACGAGCAATACTATAAAGGGATATTAGCATCAATAAGAAGACTTCTTGTTTTTTGTGAAGAAGGACTTGATGCATGTTTTGTTTTGTTGAATAGCCAACCATTTCGAAAGACCGCAGCTGAAACAGTTTTATATAAGATTTACCATCAAGTAATTGCAGAGTTTTTTTCGCCAAAGAATGATCATTGGTATGAAAATAGTCGTTCTGCTTATACAGGGAAAAATTCTATTGTTTTTCAGCAAATCCCCCCTGGATCTATAGAACGAATGATGAAGGATTTAGAAGGGAAATTTCAATTGATGCGTGAAGAACTAGAATATTATGAGACAGATTACCAAACAAAAATGTTGCACAAATATTAATTAAGGAAAAGAAGCTAAGGATACTTAGCTTCTTTTCCTTTTGTCCAGTTATATAAGGGATTTTAATTGAATATAGTTAAAGTGGATAGCATCAAGGAGGTGTGACATGAGTCAGCAAGGTGTATTTACAGATTACTTTCATGAAGTAGAAAGCTGGTGTGAAAGTGTTCTTCAAGTATTAGATAGCCGTGCAATGGAAGTGTATGATGTCCATATGCTTGCTTATAAAATTCAAACGTTATTAGAGCGTATGAAAGAGCATGAATACGACACAGATGCCGAGTTTATGTATGAAATAAGTGATGATGTAGAACATATTCAACACCATTTACAGGAAGTATTTATGCAAGAAGGAGAGGAATATGAACTATGTGAAAGAGGGGATAGCGAACGAGCTGTTCCGATTGGGGGGCATACCCTTCCACCATTACCTTATCCATATAATGCGCTAGAACCGTACATTTCACGAGAAATTATGATGTTACACCATGATAAACACCATCGTAGTTACGTGGAAGGATTAAATAAAGCAGAGAAGATGATGGAAGAAGCGAGAAAAACAAATCAATTTGATTTAATTAAGCATTGGGAAAGAGAAGCGGCTTTTCATGGATCAGGTCATTACTTACACACGATATTTTGGAATAACATGAAAAAAGATGGTGGTGGAAGTCCGAGAGGGGCTTTTTCACAACAAATTGAGCAAGATTTCGGAAGTTTTTTACGTTTTCAAAAGCATTTCACGGAAGCAGCTTCTAAAGTGGAAGGTTCAGGATGGGCAATTCTTGTATGGGTACCCCGTTCAGGAAGGTTAGAAATTTTGCAAAGCACGCTTCATCAATTGTTTACACAGTGGGATACGATACCACTCCTTGTACTGGATGTATGGGAACATGCGTATTATTTACAATATCAAAATCGAAAAGATGAATATATTAAAAATTGGTGGAATGTTGTAAATTGGCCAGATGTAGAAAAGAGATTTGAAAGTGCGAAGCAAATTGAATGGACACCGTATTAGACGCATATCTCATGCGTCTTTTTTAGTGGAGGTGGAAGGAAGATTTCGTTCATATTTTAAAAGGCCAAGCATACACTTGTACAAAAAGTGCCAAAAGGACGTGGGGGGGAAATATGAGACGAATTTGTATAATAATTACGCTAATTATAATGTACGCAAGCGTTATGCCAATTCCTGCATATGCAAAAATGAACGGTGGTGTCAGTGCTCGTAACGCAGTCTTAATGGAACAACAATCCGGTCGTGTGCTATATGGGAAATTAGAACATGAGCCACAAAAAATTGCTAGTATAACAAAAATTATGACAGCATTGTTAGCTGCTGAATCAGGAAAAATGAAAGAATTAGTATCGGTTAGTAATGAAGCGGTACGAGTAGAAGGATCGGCAATTTATTTAAAACCTGGACAAAAAGTTAAGTTAGAAGATTTAGTTTACGGATTAATGCTTAGATCTGGTAATGATGCAGCACAAGTAATTGCTGAAAATGTGGGAGGGAGTATAGAAGGATTTGTATATTTAATGAATGAAAAGGCGAAAGAAATCGGAATGAAAGATACGCATTTCTCAAACCCGCATGGCTTGGATGGGGATGGATCGCATTATTCGTCGGCTTATGACATGGCATTATTAACGAAATATGCAATGGGGAACGAGACCTTTAAGAAAATTTTTGGAACAAAAACGTATAAATCAGATTCTTGGGATTATCCGTGGAAAAATAAACATAAGCTTGTGACATCTTATTATGAATTTGCAACAGGGGGAAAGACAGGTTTTACGAAGAAAGCAGGACGGACGCTTGTCACAACAGCTTCAAAAGATGGACTAGATTTAATTGTCGTAACTTTGAGTGCTTCTAGTGACTGGGATGATCATATGAATTTGTTTGATAAAGGCTTTGAACGCTATAAGCAAGCGAAAGTTTTAGGACAAGGCGCACTCGCTGAAATAAATGAAAAGAAATATGCCAATCATGTTTATACGAAAAATAGTTTTTCTGTACCTTTAACTGAAGAGGAAAGAAAGAGCGTTTTATTGAAAGTTGAGCTCGATAAAAGTGCAAAACTTACGGATGGAGTAAAGATTGGGAAGACAGAAATTTATGTAGGGAACGAGAAAGTTGGAGAACGAAATTTGTTTTACAGTAAACGAAAGTTAGTAGCTACAACAGGAATGTATTGGAATAACGTAAAAGAAATCTTCTCTTACATGATAGGTGTTGGGATAGATGGTTAATCTCGTATGGGCAGCGATGGCAGTTATAGGGATTGTGTATGCCATGATAAATGGAACGATGGAAGAAGTGACCAAAGCAGTGTTTGAAGGGTCAAAAGATGCTGTAACGATTTGTATTGGACTTATTAGTGTTTTAGTATTTTGGCTCGGTTTAATGAAAATTGCTGAGGAAGCTGGATTGTTAAAGAAGTTAGTATCACTTTTTATGCCGATAGTAAAAAGATTATTTCCAGAAATACCGAAGGATCACCCGTCAATGGGATTCATTTTATCAAATATGATGGCGAACTTTTTTGGGTTAGGTAATGCAGCAACACCTTTAGGTATTAAAGCAATGGAACAACTGAAAGAGTTAAATGGTGGAAAGGATTCAGCAAGTCGTTCTATGGTGACGTTTCTAGCATTAAATACTTCAGCGATTACATTAATTCCGACTACTGTCATTTCGATTCGAATGACTTATGAATCAGCAAACCCTACTGAAATCGTTGGCGTAACATTTATAGCACAAGTGTTATCGATGATTGGAGCGATTTGGATTGACCGCTATTTTTACCGGAGAAGGAGTAGAAAGGGGCGGAAAAAATGAGTATTGTAAATACAATTTCATTATGGGTAATTCCTTGTGTAATTGGTTTTATCCTTTTGTATGGCACGATAAAGAAAGTTCCAACGTACGAATCGTTCGTTGAGGGCGGAAAAGAAGGGATTCAAATTGCGGTTTCCATTTTGCCGTTTATGGTTGGAATGCTTGTATCTATTTCTATTTTCCGGGCATCAGGTGCTTTAGATGCAATGATATCGGTAATGAAGCCGATGTTAGACTTTATACATGTACCAGCCGAAATCGTTCCACTTGCACTTATACGTCCGATTTCGGGATCTGCTGGTTTAAGTATTACGACCGACTTAATCGCTACATATGGGCCAGACTCGTTTATTGGTAGGTTAGCTTCAACGATGCAAGGTAGCACAGATACGACTTTTTATATATTAACAGTATACTTTGGGGCTGTCGGTATTAGAAAAATGGGAGATGCATTAAAGGTAGGACTTTTTGCAGATTTAATCGGAATTATTTGTTCAATTGTGTTTGTTTCCCTATTGTTTCGGTAATGCTATTCATTTTTTGCGCTATTTAGCTTATAATACGTATACGACCACTATTAACGTGTAGTTTAATAGTGGTTTTTTTATGCGGTGTTTTTGACAAAATGATGAACTTTTATCGTGGACAACATGAAAAAGTGTAAACAATAATAAAGGGTGAAAACGTGATATGCCTTTAGACGTTTATCATCATGGCTATGTTGTTAAAGATAGGCGAAGTAAATGGCATAAAGCTTAGGCGGTTGCCAAGTCTTTCTAATGTAAGGTAAGATAAATTTGAGGTGAAAAAAAGAAATGGAACGATTACAAAAAGTGATTGCGCAAGCAGGTATTGCATCGAGAAGAAAGGCTGAGGAATTAATTCAGCAAGGGAAAGTGAAAGTTAATGGGAAAATAGTGAAGGAGTTAGGAACAAAAGTAACTCCTCAAGATAAAGTGGAAGTAAATAACATCCCTCTTGAAAAAGAAGAACCTGTTTATTTTTTACTATATAAACCAACTGGTGTAATTTCAAGTGTATCAGATGATAAAGGAAGAAATGTTGTAACAGACTTTTTCCCTGAAATTAGACAACGTTTATTCCCAATCGGACGCTTAGATTATGATACGTCTGGCGTATTATTGATGACAAATGATGGTGAATTTGCAAATGTATTAATGCATCCGAGATATAAAGTTGAAAAAACGTATGTTGCGAAAATTAAAGGGCCATTAACAGGTGAGAAAATTCGCATGTTAGAACGAGGTGTTGCATTAGAAGATGGGAAAACAGCACCAGCACAAGCGAAAATTATTTCTTGGGACAAGCGTAAAGAGATGGCAATTGTACAATTAACGATTCATGAAGGACGTAACCGTCAAGTACGCCGCATGTTTGAAGCGTTAGATTGTAAAGTAATGAAATTAAAACGTGAACGGTATGCCTTTTTAGAAGTGGGTAGTTTGCGTCCTGGCGATGCAAGAGAATTGACACCACATGAGGTGAAACAATTACGTGCATTGGCTTCTACAAAGCCTCGCTAATCTATATTGTGAAACTTTCACCAGTGGAATGCTCCGCTGGTGATTTATTAAAAAATACATATATTTATCACTCGTCGAAGAGAGGGGAGACAACATGAAAAAAAATCGCTTATTATTTCGTGTTATCATTTTGCTCATTTTAAGCGGTGCGGTAGGGTTTACGCTATATCAAGGGTTTTTTACTGATAAAGAGAAAATGCAAATTGGAAAAGAAGCACCTAACTTTGTTGTAACTGATTTAGAAGGAAAGAATATTGAATTAAAAGATTTAAAGGGAAAAGGTGTATTTTTAAATTTTTGGGGAACTTGGTGTAAACCTTGTGAAAAAGAAATGCCTTATATGAATGAGTTATATCCGAAATATAAAGAAAAAGGCGTTGAAATTATTGCCTTAGATGCAGATGAAACGGATATCGCAGTGAAGAACTTTGTGAAACAATATGATTTGAAATTCCCAGTTGCAATTGATAAAGGGCAAAAGATCATAGGTACATATGGAGTGGGACCATTACCAACAACCTTTTTAATTGATAAAGAAGGAAAAGTAGTAGAGCAAATTATAGGTGAGCAAACGAAGGAACAATTGGAAGAGTACTTAAAGAAAATCACTCCATAATTAAGAAAGCCTTTATATAAGAGGTGCTTACGTATAGCGCCTTCGCTTTAAAAATTCTGAGTATTGCGGTAACTCTAAGATGGAATATACAATAGTACATATAGATAAAAGGGCGGTGAGAGCTTTGAAAGAAATTAAGTGTGAATGTGGACATGTTAATCCGATAGGAACCATTTTTTGTGAAGCATGTGGGAAACCATTTGAAAGTAATGAAAATATAAAATTATTGGATATGAGATATGAGGGGAGTGCTCGGAGATCTCTCACACATACAAAAACGATAGTCGATAAAATTTGGAGTTTTTTCTCTTCTGTAAAAGTAGGTGTATGGTTAATCGTAATAACTTTAGCTGCATCGGCAATAGGAACTATCTTTCCCCAAGAAATGTACATAACTCCAGGAATCGAACCAGCTGAATATTATAAGACCGAGTATGGATTTTTAGGACAATTATACTATCAATTAGGATTTAATAATTTATATGGATCATGGTGGTACATGATTTTAATTGCTTCCATTGGTATTTCACTTGTTATATGTAGTTTAGACCGTGTCATTCCTCTTTATAAAGCTTTAAAAAAACAAGGGGTGAAAAGACACCCAAGTTTTTTGAAAAGACAGAGAGTGCACGGGACTGGTACGCCGCATGAAGGTGACTTAGAACGAGTTCAAATTAATTTAAAGAAACGTAATTATAATGTGAAAGTGGAAGACGGGAACGTTTTAGCGGAAAAGGGACGTTTTTCACGTTGGGGTCCATATGTAAACCATATTGGTCTTATTATCTTTCTATTCGGTGCAATGCTACGTTTTTTACCGAGTATGTATGTAGATGAAGCACTTTGGTTACGTGACGGTGAAACGAAAGAAATACCAGGAACAGATGGTCAATACTATTTGAAAAACGAAAAGTTTATCAAGGAAGTTTATGATAAGAGTAAGGATAAAGAAGTTTTTGATGAAGCAATTGATCGTGTTGGTGATAAAATGATTGCGAAAAACTTCCAAACAAATGCTGTATTATATAAAGCGGTAGGAGAAAATATAGCGGGTCAAAAACCAAAATTAGAAAAGGTAAAAGAAGCTGAAATTCGAGTGAATGAGCCACTGAAATTTGATCAATTTGCTGTTTATCAAGTGGATTACAAAGAAAGTGAATTTAAAAGCATGTCTTTCCATTTGCAAAACAAAGAAAATAATCAAAAGTTGGGACCGATTAAAGTAGATTTAGCGAATCCTACAGAAAAATATGATTTAGGAAATGGGTATTCTCTAGAACTATTAAGCTATTTTCCTGATTTTTATTTTGATGAGAATGGAAGGCCGAATACGAAAACAAAATTACCGAATAATCCTGCATTCGTCTTTAAAATGTTTACCCCGGAAACACCAGATGGTGAAGTTAGTTTCGTCGGTATTCAGCAAAACATAGAGCCTGACGGGAATAATAAATATAAAATGTCATTTGCAGGTGTGGAAATGCAAAATGCAACAGCTCTTACAGTAAGAAAAGATTTGACGCTTTGGATTCTCGGTATTGGAGGATTTATATTTATGGTTGGTGTGATTCAAGGTATGTATTGGAACCATCGCCGTATTTGGATACAACGTGTTAATGATGAATGGTGGGTTGCAGGCCATACGAATAAAAATTGGTTCGGCTTAAAGAAAGATATTGAAAGAGTACTAGAAGGAACAGCGATTCCACAACCACACGATAAAATGAATGAAAAAAATTAGTTAAGGTGGGGAAACGATATGGTACAAATAAGTAGTAATTTTCTGTTCGCGGCGTTTATCTTATATTTAATTGCAACTTTATTTTTTGGAGGAGCAATTAAAGAAAAAGGTAACAAGTGGGCAAATATAGGTATAACTATAACAATTTTAGGATTTATTGCACAAATAGTATATTTTGTTACAAGATGGATCGCATCAGGACATGCACCGGTTAGTAACTTTTTTGAATTTGGTACATTTTTTGGCATGATGCTTGTGGGAGCTTTTATCATTATGTACTTTGTATATCGTGTAAGTATTATTGGTTTATTTGCTTTACCGGTAGCTCTTTTATTAATCGCTTATGCAAGTATGTTCCCGAGAGAAATTTCGCCGCTTATCCCATCTTTAAAGAGTAATTGGCTACATATTCATGTAACGACAGCGGCAGCGGGACAAGCAATATTAGCAATTAGTTTTATTACAGGCGTAATGTATTTACTGAAAAATGTAGATCAATCAACAAGAAGTAAGCGTACATTTTGGTTAGAGACAGTAGTTTTCACACTTGTTTGTACAGTTGGGTTTATTGGAATAACAACGGTATTTTCTAGTATGAAATACGAAGCGAAGTTTCAATGGATTGATAAAAATGAACAACAAGTTGAAATGAAGTATAATCTCCCTGCTTTAGTTGGACCGCATGAAGGGAAGTTAATGACAGAAAATAAATTAGAGCCAACAGTTGAAGTTCCAGCGATTGTAAATGCGAAAAAATTAAATACTGTTATTTGGTCAGTGTTAGTCGGAACGCTACTTTATATTGTATTAAGACTTGTTTTACGTAAGCGAGTGTCAGCGGCACTTCAGCCGTTAGTAAAGAATACGAATAGTGATTTATTAGATGAAATCGGATATCGTTCTATTGCGATAGGATTCCCGGTGTTTACATTAGGAGCATTAATCTTTGCAATGATCTGGGCTCAAATCGCTTGGACGCGCTTTTGGGGTTGGGATCCAAAAGAAGTTTGGGCGCTTATTACTTGGCTCTTTTATGCTGCGGTATTACATTTACGTTTATCTAAAGGATGGCATGGAGAAAAATCCGCCTGGCTTGCAGTGATTGGTTTTGCAATCATTATGTTTAACTTTATTGTAGTAAACTTAATTATCGCGGGTTTACATTCATATGCATAGAGAAATAAAATAGGAGAGTGTATGTCACTTTCCTATTTTATTTTTGTCAAATTTTCTTCTTTTTTGAGAAAAACATGACAAAGTAGCGGTTGATTCTGTAAAATGATGTCGAGGACCAAATATACTGTTCAAAAAAAATACATAGTTTTGGAAAAAAAATGAACAAACTTTATTATTCTTGTGAAGCATAATATGGGAAGTGGAACGTTAAAAAATGCTTAATTAGACGAGGATAGGTGCAACATTATATTGTAGAAGGGTAGGTGTAAACCGTTGTGGTAAAAGTACGCAGCGGGTAGAAATGGAAAATGAATCAAGAATTTTAATTGTAGACGATGAGGATCGTATTCGTCGTTTATTAAAGATGTATTTAGAAAGAGAGCAATACACAATTGAAGAAGCGGATAATGGTGATACAGCTTTAGAAATGGCGTTACAAAATGATTATGATTTAATCCTACTGGATATTATGATGCCTGGTAAAGATGGTATCGAAGTGTGTAAAGGGATTCGTGAGAAGAAAGCGACGCCAATTATTATGCTGACAGCAAAAGGTGAAGAAGTAAATAGGGTACAAGGGTTTGAAGTTGGAACTGATGATTATATTGTAAAGCCGTTTAGCCCGCGTGAAGTAGTACTTCGTGTGAAAGCGGTATTACGCCGCGCTGTACCAACGACATTCTTTACACAAGATACAACGACGAAAGATGTTACTGTTTTCCCTCATTTAACAATTGATAATGATGCGCACCGCGTTACAGCGGATGGTAATGAAGTAAACTTAACACCGAAAGAATATGAATTACTATTATTCTTAGCGAAATCCCCGGATAAAGTTTTTGACCGTGAGCAATTGTTAAAAGAAGTATGGCAATATGAGTTCTTCGGAGATTTACGTACAGTTGATACGCATGTAAAGCGTTTACGTGAAAAGTTAAGTAAACAATCACCAGATGCAGCGAAAATGATTGTTACCGTTTGGGGCGTAGGTTACAAGTTTGAGGTTGTGAACGACTGATGCTTTGGAGAAGTGTAGTAGGGAAGTTATGGATGACCATATTACTTCTCGTTTCGTTTGTTCTTGGATTTGTTGCTATTTTACTTTCACAGTTTTTTAGAACGTATTATGTTGATATGAGTGAAGCTAGGCTTCAGAAAGTTGCAACAAGTGTCACGGAATTAATTGAAGAAGGTGCCGATGTAAAAACGATTGAGGATATTGCTTACAAATTTTCTGATCCACTTTCAAGGATTATCATTGTAGAAGACGGTAAGGAAATTTCTTCTTCGCCGAAACAAGAAGGATTAGTTACTCTTACAATAGATGATTTGAAAAATGATAAAGAATTAGCAGCTGTTTTTACAGATAAAAAGGATATTAAGAATAATATTAGAAAAGCTTCTAATAGTAGGAAGAATAAAAATACTGAAAATGATATTATGATCGTCGGGAAGCCAGTACAGTCAAAAAATCAAAGTGCAGTGTTTGTATATGAATCATTGCAAGTTCCAATACAAGGTATGGAGAGAACGACTGATTTTATTTTCTTATCAGCCGGGATTGCGATTATTTTAACGACTTTCTTTGCATTTTTCTTATCTACTCGAATTACGGCACCACTTCGTAAAATGCGTGAGGTTGCATTTGAGGTAGCGCGCGGGAAATTTGATACGAAAGCCCCTATGGTGTCGCAGGACGAAATTGGTGAGCTTGCAACTGCTTTAAATCAAATGGGAAAACAGTTGAAGTTTAATATGAATGCCCTGCAGCAAGAAAAAGAGCAGTTAGCTAGCATTTTGAGTAGTATGGCAGATGGTGTTGTTACGTTAAATCAAGAAGGTGAAGTCGTTGTTATCAACCCACCGGCAGAACACTTCTTACAAGTTTGGCAAGAAGAAAAAGAAGTAGAGTTAATTAAAAAACTGCCTTCTGAACTTGTTGAACTATTCCATCTCGTTGTAGAAAGTGAGCAACAACAAGTTGTTGAAATTAATTTGCAAAAAGGTAACTACGTAGTTCTTATGACACCGCTTTACAATCAAACAAAAATTCGTGGAGCTGTAGCAGTATTGCGAGATATGACGGAGGAGCGTCGTCTTGAGAAAATGCGTCAAGACTTTATTGCGAATGTATCACATGAACTTCGTACACCGATGGTAATGCTTCAAGGATATAGTGAAGCAATTTTAGATGATATTGTGCAAACGAAAGAAGAAATTAATGAGTTTGTTCAAATTATTTATGATGAATCTGTTCGTTTAGGTAAACTTGTAAATGAGTTATTAGATTTAGCCCGTATGGAAAGTGGACATGTAGAGTTACATATAGGGGAAGTAGATATTCATCCATTTGTCGAAAAAATTGGCCGTAAATTCCAGGGGATTGCAAAGGATAAAGAAGTCCAATTAACAGTGGATTTCCAAAGTCCAATTGAACAATATCCGTTTGATGCAGACCGTATGGAACAGGTACTGACGAATTTAATTGATAATGCAATCCGTCATACAAATGCAGGTGGACATGTTACACTTGTAATTAATACGAAAAATAGTGGCCTTACTTTCGAAGTGCAAGATTCAGGTGCTGGTATTCCAGAAGAAGATATTCCGTTCTTGTTCGATCGATTCTATAAAGCTGATAAAGCGAGAACTCGCGGGAAAAAAATTGGAACAGGACTCGGGCTTGCGATTGCTAAAAATATTGTTCAAGGTCATGACGGGAAGATTTTTGTATCAAGTGTCGTTGGAGAAGGAACTACATTCTCTGTATATTTACCAAATCGTATAATTTAGATATATATGTTTTTTAAAAGTTGATCATGAATAAAAGCTTTACTGTTTTTTTATTTTTTTGTAAGTGCAATTAAATAAAGAATGGTAGAGTTTTTTTCTTTAATAATCAGAATGAAAATAAAAAGAGAGGTGTCATAATGAAATGAAACTTTATACAAAAACAGGTGATAAAGGGGAAACGAGTGTCATAGGTGGCCGAGTGGATAAAGATCATATACGTGTAGAAGCTTATGGAACAATTGATGAGGCGAATTCTCATATCGGATATGCCATGTCTAAATTACAAGAGGAATGTTTTCGTAACATTTATAACGAACTTGAAAATATTCAACATGAACTATTTGATTGTGGAGGGGATTTAGCAATAGTAGAGAAGAAAATCCCTTATAAAGTAACGATAGAGATGGTCGAGTATTTAGAGAGACGAATTGATTCGTATACAGAAGAAGCGCCGCCTTTAGAGCGTTTTATTTTACCAGGCGGTAGCGAGATATCGGCTGCACTACACATTGCACGTACAGTTATAAGAAGAGCAGAACGTTGTATAGTGTCATTGCAAAAAGAAGGAGAAACCAATGAAATTGTTCTAAAGTATGTAAATAGGTTATCTGATTATTTATTTGCGCTTGCTAGAGTAATAAATGCGCGTTTACAAGTGAAAGATGTGGAGTATAACCGCAGTGCACTTGTTTTTCGTAATAAAGAATAGAAGGAAGTGGAGTAATACACTTTCTTTTTTTTGTATACTTTTTTCTGTAATATCCCACAATAGAGAAGGTATGACGGCTATTAGAAAACGGAGGATGTATATGAAAGCGTTAAAATGTGGCGTGGTGATATTGAGTGTATTATTTTTATCTCAATTACATGTTTACGCTGAAGGGAATCAGTGGATATGGCCTGTTGATGGGCAGATAAGTGATTATTTTGGGACAAGACATGGGAAACACTATGGTATTGATATAGCTGCGCCTATTGGAACTCCTGTTGCAGCTATTCAAAATGGTAAGGTGACAAAGTCTTATTTTTCAAGTAGTTATGGAAATGTTGTATTTATTAAACATGGAGAATATGAGGCTGTTTATGCGCATTTAAATAAGAGATATGTAGTTCAAGGTGATAACATTTCAAAAGGAGAGCTAATTGGAGAGGTAGGGAATACAGGAGAATCGCGAGGAGCGCATTTACATTTAGAAGTGCATCAAGGGAGATGGACGATGGAGAAAAGAAATGCGATGAATCCGTTGCTTGTTTTAAATGAACAAAAAAATCAAGTTGTGTCATCATCACTATATATTGTACAAAAAGGTGATACTTTAGTTGGTATTTCCCGGAAATTTAGTATGACAGTTGAGGAAATTAAAGTGAGGAATGGATTGCGACAAGAGAAAATCTATCCGAACCAACAACTATACGTCAAGTAAAGGCAACGTCCCAAAAGCATAACTTTTGAATAAATTTATTTTCTTCTTATTTAAGATTGCGATAGTAAATGAAATTATATCGACGCAAATTGAAATATATCGAACATAGCTATTATTATATCGACATTTCGACAAGAAATATCGACTAACAATAAAATACGACAGTAAGAGCAACCTATTCCTAACGAAAAACCGTCCCAAAAGATCTTTTGGGACGGCTTCTTTTACCAAAAAATAAAGACACATATAAATCCAGTAATAGCTAAGTAGCTATATAAGTAAAAGACTTTTGTTCTTGTTTTTTCTTTTGTCCGAAATAGTACGATAGTTGGTTCGATTAGACCAATTGTAAGACAAAGTAAACCAAGAAGCATAAAGCCAATTGAAAGAGAATACAGGGCGATTTGTGGTGCTTGAAATGGAATCATCCATTTTAATAAAAATGCAATAAGTGCAGTGTAACAAATGCAACCGATGTATTTATTCAATGGTGTATCAGAACGGAAACCAGGAAGTTTCTTGGAAAACGGACGGGAAACAACTTCCGTTTGTAAAGATGTATGTTCTTCAATTATTTTTTGAGCTTCTTTTCCTTTTTGGAAAAGGGATAAAATCCAGTTTCGCTCACCTTGGAAAATAAATTGAGAAGTTGTTAAATAGTGATCAACTTTTACCTTATTCCAACTCTTCCATGGATGACGCTCACACAATTTTAATTTACTTTCTGTTTTTTTATCATACTGATAAATACTTATGCCATCTTGGTCAAAAGTAGCGTAGTATGTCTCTCTTGAGAATGTGCCTAGATCAATTGGACAGTAGAAAAGTAATTCTTTTTTCAAATAAAAGTATTCTTTTCTTAAGTTCTTTTTCATTGCTTCTCGAATAGAGTGTCTTTTATCTTTCTTCATGACATTTCCTCCATAACTCAGAAAATGTTCTTATCTTAACAATTCAACATCTTATCACTTTTGACGACATATGACTAGGGGGATTCATAAGAGAAATACCGAATTATAAAAAATATGGGTTGTATTGTAAAATATAGTAATCGTTTCTTTAATTATATAAAATCAATAACTTATTTTTAGTAAGTTACACTTTTTTTGTTCACAATACGATCATGTTGTTGTATAATGAAGTGGAAAATAGAATATCGGTCTATCTTCGGGGCAGGGTGAAAATCCCGACCGGCGGTGATGAACATTTAATAATTTCGTTCTAAGCCCGCGAGCCGTTAAGGCAGGATTTGGTGTGATTCCAAAGCCGACAGTACAGTCTGGATGGGAGAAGATGGAGGTTCAAGCGTTCAAAAAAGATAAGTATTTGAACGTCTGTTTGATGTGCCTTAAAATTCTCCCTTTGTGTAAATCACAAAGGGTTTTTTCGTTCTATGAAAAAATAGGCATAGCAGAACCTTTCCACTTTCCATGAGAAGATCGATGGAAAAGGAGAGAGAAAGATGAAACAAAAAAACAGTGTAGTGCAGATGGTGAGTGTAGCGATGCTAAGTAGTATTGCGTATTTACTAATGATGTTGGATTTTCCATTCCCAGGGCTTCCGCCATTTTTAAAAATTGATTTTAGTGATGTGCCAGCTTTAATTGCGGCGATAATTTTTAGTCCAATTGCAGGTGTAATTGTAGAAGCGATAAAAAATATTTTGCATTACGGAATTCAAGGAAGTTTAACGGGAGTACCAGTAGGAGAAGTAGCAAACTTTATAGCGGGATGTTTATTTATTGGTCCAGCAGCATTCTTATTCCGAAAGTATCGCACAGTAAAAAGTTTAACGACAGGATTAATGCTAGGTACAATTACTATGACAGTTATTATGAGTGTGTTAAACTACTTTATTATTTTACCAGCGTACACTTGGTTTTTAAATTCACCAGCTATGTCTAGTGATATTATGCGACAAACTATTGTAACGGCGATATTACCGTTTAATGTAATTAAAGGAATTGTTGTAACAATTGTATTTGTAGCATTATTTTCACGCTTGAAAGTATGGGTATTTGCAAAAATGAAAAATGCTTAAAAATATTAAACCATTGGCAGCGTAACTGCTAATGGTTTTTTTGTTAGTGAGAATGAAAAAGAGTGCAAAAAATCCCCCTCATAAGTATGAGGGGGATTTTTTGAAGTTAATAAAAGACTATTCGAATTTTAAAGAGTCGCCATCAAATGATTCGTCAGCAACTTTAATTGAGTCAGTTGGACAACCTTCGAATGCATCCATCATATCTTCAATTAATACATCTGGAATTTCAACGATACCTTGGTTATCGTCTAATGTTACAAATGCAATGCCTTCATCATCATAGTCATAAATGTCTGGTGCAGCAGCACCACAAGCACCGCATGCAATACAAGTATCTTTGTCAACGATTGTATATTTTGCCATATTTTTTCCCTCCTGATAATATGTATGTGAAAAGTTCGCCAAAAAATTATAATCTTATTGTAAAACGGTTTTAAAAACTTTTCAACATAAAATTATAATGATAATGCTTATCAATTAGAGTGTCAACTTATTTTTGAATTATTTCATAAGATTTTCAAAATACTTAAATGTTATTTCGTTTGATACAATAGAATATATACAAGCATGTAGTGTGAATATGATAAGTTAAATGAATAGCAGTTAATGTGCAATCGTATTGAAAAAGGAATGAAGTTAGACTGAGAGGTGGAAGCGGTAATGCAGCTACAATATACTTTATTATATTGTTTAAAACAATTGAATGGTGAAAGAACCGTTTCTTCGATTTATTATTTATTAAAAGGAAAGAGATCGTCGCAAACATTACAAGATGGGAATATGTTTCAAATTTCTTTTTTGTTTGGGATTTATAAGTCATTAAATAGAGCTGATTATGATCAAGAAGTTGCAAAGTTGTTACAAACGGATTTAGTTCAAGGTATACATGATAATACATATGTGTTAACGACTGCTGGTAACGTGCAATTAAACAAATGGGAAGGTGACTTTGCCTTTCCGACATATTTAAATGGTTTACACTATGGTGAAATAGGTGAAACGTTTTGGAAGAGATTATCATTGATCGTTCAAACTATTTCGAATTTACAACAGGCGAATACGAAATTTATTCCAATTCAACAGGATACAGAAATAATGATGTGGGTGAAACGTTTTCTCACTGGAATACCGTATATGAGAAGTGAATTGGCTAAAAGATTATGGAAGGAAATGCATACTCTTTTACAAAAAAATAATCCAGTAGAGGCGACAATCGTAATATATCGGTTAACTGGTTATAAACGTATTGGGTGTACTTTACAACAATTAGCGGAAATTACGAAACAAGATATATTTCGAGTGTATTTTTTATTTTGGGGTACAATTCATTTCCTTATTCAAGAAGTTCGCAATAAAGAAAATGAGTTTCCATTATTAGCTGAAATTATATCTTATCCAAATGAGAAAGCTGATTTATTTAGTTTATCAACGAAAAAAACATATAATCTTTGGAGACAAGGACGCTCTTTAGAAGAAATAGCAACAATTCGGAATTTGAAGGTTGCCACGATAGAAGACCATTTTGTAGAAATTGCTTTACGAGAAAAAGAATTTTCTATTGAAATGTTTATGGAAAAAGAAAAAATGGAAAAAGTAACAAAAGTAATTGAAGCATTACAAACACGTAAATTGCGTGTGTTGAAGCAAGCGGTTGGAGAGGAAATCTCTTATTTTGAAGTACGTCTTGTATTGGCACGGATGGAGGGTATAAATGAAGCTTGAGGAATATTTATATAAGTGGTTTGGATATTCTGAATTTCGTCCGGGGCAAAAAGGAGTTATTACGGACTTATTGGAAGGAAAAGATGTTGTAGCAATGCTTCCGACTGGAAGGGGAAAGTCAATGTGTTATCAACTTCCGGGGCTTCTGCAAGAGGGTACGGTGCTTGTTGTATCACCATTATTATCTTTAATGGAAGACCAAGTTACGCAATTAAAGTATGTCGTGAAAAATCGAGTTATTGCATTGAATAGTTTTCGGACGTTAATTGAAAAAAGAGAAGCAATGAAAAAGCTATCTTTTTATAAATTTGTTTTCGTATCACCAGAGATGTTGCAGTCGGAACTTCTAATAAGAGAATTGAAAAAAATTCATATTTCATTATTTGTCGTAGATGAAGCGCATTGTATTTCACAATGGGGCTATGATTTTCGGCCAGATTATAAAAAATTAGATAAAGTAATTGAGAGTATCGGATCTCCGACAGTACTAGCATTAACAGCAACTGCGACAAAGGATGTATTGCGAGATATAGCGGAAAGTTTAAATCTAAAAAATATTGCTGAGCATGTGTACTCAATTGATCGTCCAAATATTGCGATGGAAGTGCAATTTGTGGAAACAATAGAAGAAAAAAAAGAGGCGCTTTTTGAGCATGTAATGTATTTGCAAGGGCCTGGTATTGTTTATTGTTCAAGTAGGGCCTGGACAGAGCGTTTAACCGAGTATTTAAGAGGAAAAGGAATTACAGGTGTAGCTTTTTATCATGGTGGTATGGAACATGAAGAGCGTATGTTAATTCAACAACAGTTTATGAATGACCAGTTGCAAATTGTAATATGTACAAGTGCTTTTGGGATGGGGGTAAATAAGGCGAATACAAGATATATTATTCATTTTCAATATCCGACAAATGTAGCTTCCTATTTACAAGAAATTGGAAGAGCCGGAAGAGATGGAGAATTGAGTATAGCCATTTTATTATGTAGTCCATTGGATCACGATTTGCCAATTTCAATCATTGAAGATGAATTACCAAGTAAATCGCAAATACAATTTTTATTTTCGTTACTACAAGAAAGAATATTTCAAACGAAAGTATTACCATTAGAAGATGTAGAAGAAATTTGTTATAATGCAGCAAGATTTAATGAACAGTATTGGCGCTTTACACGTTATCATCTCGAACATCTTGGAATCATACAACAGCGGAATCTCATGCTAGAGAGCTTGTCAGATGAAATAATGCACAGATTAATAGCGGAAGTGGAAGTGAGAATGCGTAATAAATATAGTGAGTTAGAAAATATGAAGTCATGGATACAAGTTCAAGGATGTAGACGTGAATATTTATTACAACAATTCGGTTATAGAAAAGAAAAAGAGATAGAAAACTGTTGTGATTACTGTGGTATTACAAAAACGGATTATAAAAAAAGACGAGCGCAACAGTTAGTTTTCGACTATAATTGGGAAACAGAGTTACAAAAGCTTTTCGGCCTAAGAAAGATGGAGGAATGATGAACATTCAAAGGCATAATGTTGAAGATATGAGTCCGAGAGAAATAAGACTGAATCTCTACATAACACAACTAATCATTATTGGTATCGGTTGTTTACTAGCATATATATTATTTCAAGATAAAAGAGAAGTTTATAGTTTATGGAAATGGGAACCGGTTTCTATACTTTTAATAGGTAGCTTGTTAGCGATTTGTATTGTGATATTAGATTATGTTGCAATGCGAGTGTTTCCAGAATCTTGGTTTGATGATGGTGGCATTAACGATAGAATGTTTCAAGGGATTTCTGTCATGCATTTACTTGTTATCACGTTTATTATTGGCTTTGCGGAAGAGTTTTTATTTAGAGGTGTAGTGCAGACTCATTTCGGAATTGTAATAGCGAGTTTAATTTTTGCTGTGTTACATATTCGGTATATAACGAAGCCTTTTTTGTTTTGTTTCGTCTGCTTTATTAGTTTTGTTTTTGGTTATGTATTCGAGTGGACAGGAAATTTGTTTATAACAATCTTTGCACACTTTCTTGTTGATTTTATAATGGGGCTCCAATTAAGAAAATAAATGGAAGGTGGTGGTGAACAACATGAGAAAACGAATTCCTGATTTTGAAGAGGAGTTAGAAGTTGAGCAAGTGGAAGAAGATGAAAGTTTACCGCCGCGTAGTGAAATTCATAGAAATAAAGAGAACAAACCAAAGTTTAAAATGAATCACATTTTCGTCCGAGTGTTAACATTTTTGTTCATATTGTTACCTATTAGTATCCTATGGTATACGGATAAGTATATACAGGTAAAAAGTGATAGTAATAATGCTGAGAAAAGTGCGTTTGAAGTAATTTTCTTTGATTCCGCTAAGACTGAATCAAAGAAGCAGTCTGAGAAAGTAGCAACTCATGTTGTGAAAGATGGAGAAACTTTAGAAAGTATAGCGAAGCAATATTTCTCAGATGAAGATGGGATAGAAATAATAAAAAAGTATAATGATTTACAAGAAGACGAAGTGAAGGTAGGACAAGAATTGAAAATTCCTATAAAAGATAAGTCCACGAAGTATGAGAGCTAGCTAAATGAGTGATATATAGCTCCACATAAAATTAAGGACTATACTTTACGAGGAGGGAGAGTAAAAAATATATGTCATGGATTATATTATTATGTACTCTCATATGCATTGGTTTTGTATGTCTTTTTGGAATGTATAAAGAAGCGATGCGTAATACAGTGTTGGAACATACTTTAGTGTTCGAAGAATTTCCGGAAAGTTTTCAAAAAGTTAAAGTTTTTTTTATTTCGGATATTCATAGAAGGATCATTTCTAGCTCGCTAATTGAACGAGTGAAAGGAAAAGCAGATATCGTAATTATTGGCGGTGATTTAGCTGAAAAAGGAGTACCTTTATCGCAAATCTCTTTAAATATTCAAAAGTTAAGAGAAATAGCCCCTGTATATTTTGTATGGGGAAATAATGACTATGAAATTGAATATCACGAATTAGATGCTTTATTAATAGAAAATAATGTGAAGGTATTAGATAATACAAGAGTTGTATTTGAGTCTGAATTAGGAGAGAAAATTTGCTTACTCGGTATCGATGATGTTGGATTAGAACGAGATCGTTTAGATTTAGCGTTGTCTGATTGTAAAGAAGAAGGTTTTCGCATTTTAATTAGTCACAACCCAGATATAATAAAGAAAATGTCTGGTAATGAACAAATTTCGCTCGTATTAAGTGGACATACACATGGAGGCCAGATTCGGTTGTTTCCATCTGAAAAGTATTTAAAGGGTGGCGTATATAAGCATTCTAATACGACTCTCTTTGTTAGTAATGGGTATGGAACAACATTGTTCCCTCTTCGTTTTCGGGCACCTTCCCAAACACATATCATTACGTTATGCGGAGGGAAATAATGCCGAATTCAAATGGAAAATATAATATAAAAGCTGTCTCAAATATACTCGGAATTCAACCGAGTACACTTCGCGCATGGGAAAGACGCTATCATATTATTGCCCCAAAGAGAAATCGTGCGGGGCATCGTTTATATACAGAAGAGCATATTCATATTTTGAAATGGTTAATGAACAAAGTTTCTGAGGGGATGATGATTGGACAAGCAGTTCAGTTATTAGAAGGGAATCGGTTGCAGAACAACGTTCAAAAAGAAAAAATTGCTGATACAGAAGTTGTTTTAGTGGACGATATACTACAAGCTTTGTTAGAATTTGATGAAATTACAATTTCTGCATTATTAAACGAGGTTTTTAGTATATATTCAACGGAAAAGGTTGTTGCAAGCATCATTCTTCAAGTGGCAAACAAGTTGTTAACTTTAAAAAGTAATAATGAGATTACAATGTCGCAATTCAAATATGTTGTATCATTCTTACAAACACGTTTAGGAATGATCTATCATAATGCGTCGGTGTATTCTTCCGTTAACAAAGTTTTCGTTTTAGAAAATAATATATTAAAAGGATTTATTTTCGCGACGTATTTACGACTAAAAGGATATCAAACAATGTATATGGGGACAAGTTTAGATGAAGAAGGTATTTTACTAGCTATTGAACAATTACAACCTAAATATTTGTTTATATCTTTTGATGATGAACGAGAACTTGAAGAGGCAGTAGAGTTTATTGACTTGTTGCAAGAAAAAAATGAAAACATCTCTGGTGGTTTTATAGGAAGAAAAGGCATTGGAGATCAATTAAATCTTCAAAATATCCTAATTGGTAACACGAAAGAAGAATGGGATGGATGGTTAAAGATGTCGGAATAGTCGTTCGAAAAGAACCATCTATTTTCTATTTCATATAATAAAAATTAGATGCAATGGTTACGTAGGGAGGGTATGAGATGAGACTGGAACGTTTAAATTATAATAAGATTAAAATTTTCCTAACATTTGATGATTTATCTGAACGAGGATTAACGAAAGAAGATTTGTGGAGAAATGCACCGAAAGTACAGCAACTATTCCGTGATATGATGCAAGAAGCAAATACAGAATTAGGGTTTGAAGCGGATGGACCGATTGCTGTTGAAGTATTTTCTCTACAAGCTCAAGGTATGGTTGTAATTGTAACAAAAGAAAATCACGAAGTGGACACAGAAGATGAGTTCCGTGACGAGTTTATTGAAATGCAAGTGACTCTTGATGAAAGTGAACATATACTTTACGAGTTTGCTACATTAGATGATGTAATCAATTTGTCAAATCGCTTATATAACCTTGGTGTAACTGATGGGAAGTTGTATACGTGGGATGATCGTTTTTATCTTTGGATAGAAGAAGAAGAGCAATTTCAATTATTGAAGGCGGATTTTATAGCTATTTTAGCGGAGTACGGTAATCCGTCAACAGCAACAATTTACCGCGTAATGGAATATGGTAAAGAATTAATGGATTCTCAAGCGATTGAACAAATATACAATTACTTTGTGAAAAAACAAAACCTCAGCTAATGTAACGTAGCTTGAGGTTTTATTTTTATTCAGCTGAAAATCTAAAATCTATAAAACGAAGTGTAGGTAACAAGACTAGCCGATCTGTATGTTAAAATGTAATCAGTATTTCTTGATGAAATAATGGTTTTATCGAATGTATTTTGATGAAAATAAAAAATATTTAAATATTTAAGTATTTTACTTTTCTAAAAGCAATAAAAGGACTATAATAATAGTGAAAACGCTTGCAATACAAAATAGTTTGTATATATTTGTTAGCGTTTTCTATTGCATTCCAAATTTAACGGTGTATACTAGGCAATGAAGGTTTACTAAACAAGTGAAATTACAGGGGGTTTACTTACTATGGTAGCCGAAAAGGGAACTCAAACGAAAACACAACAACAAGGGGAACAACATTTTGAATTGTTAAATTCAACACAAATTGTAATTAATGAAGCATTAGAAAAATTGGGTTATCCAAACGAAGTATATGAATTATTGAAAGAACCAATTCGTATGATGACAGTGAAAATTCCAGTTCGTATGGATGACGGGACTGTTAAAATATTTACAGGATATCGTGCACAACATAATGATGCTGTTGGTCCAACGAAAGGTGGAATTCGCTTCCATCCAAACGTAACAGAAAATGAAGTGAAAGCACTTTCTATTTGGATGAGTTTAAAATGTGGTATTGTTGATTTACCATATGGTGGAGGTAAAGGTGGAATCATTTGTGACCCACGTGAGATGTCTTTCCGTGAATTAGAAAGATTAAGCCGCGGTTATGTACGAGCAATTAGCCAAATTGTTGGTCCGACAAAAGATATTCCGGCTCCAGATGTATTTACAAACTCACAAATTATGGCATGGATGATGGATGAGTATAGCCGTATCGATGAATTTAATTCACCAGGATTTATTACAGGTAAACCACTTGTATTAGGTGGATCACACGGACGTGAAACAGCGACTGCAAAAGGTGTAACAATTTGTATTCGTGAAGCTGCGAAAAAACGTGACATTGATATTAAAGGTGCACGCGTTGTTGTTCAAGGATTTGGTAATGCGGGTAGCTTCTTAGCTAAATTTATGCATGATGCAGGCGCGAAAGTAATTGCAATTTCAGATGCTTACGGTGCATTACATGATCCGAATGGATTAGATATTGACTACTTACTAGATCGTCGCGATAGCTTCGGTACTGTAACAAAACTATTTAATAATACAATTTCAAATACAGAACTGTTAGAACTTGATTGCGACATTTTAGTTCCTGCTGCAATTGAGAACCAAATTACAGAAGAAAATGCTGATAAGATTAAAGCGAAAATTGTGGTTGAAGCTGCAAATGGTCCAACTACATTAGAAGCAACAAAAATCTTAACAGATCGTGGTATCTTACTTGTTCCAGACGTATTAGCAAGTGCTGGTGGCGTTACGGTATCTTACTTTGAGTGGGTACAAAATAACCAAGGTTACTACTGGACTGAGGAAGAAGTAGAACAACGTTTAGAAAAAGTAATGGTAAAATCATTCGATTCAATTTATGAAACATCACAAGTTCGTAAAGTGAACATGCGCTTAGCTGCATACATGATTGGTGTTCGTAAAATGGCTGAGGCTAGTCGCTTCAGAGGTTGGGTATAATATATAATGTTTTGAGAAAACGTGATTTCCTTTCGAGGGAATCGCGTTTTTTTGTTGAAGTATTAAATGAGGTGCTGTATATGGGGAATGAAATAATGGAACGAGTAGACCAATTAGAAGAAAAGGTTAAGGTGTTAGAGGGTGAACTTGCAAGAGCTAAGAGAGCCCGAAAAACAAGTGTCGTTCGGGTGTTCGGCGAAGGATTATTGTTTTTAATATTTGGTGCAGTTGTAGTTGGACCAATTATCGCGTTTATATTCACAATTATTACTTGGTTTGGTGAAAAATAGAATAAAAATAAAAAAGAACGCTTGTTCTGCACGAACAAACGTGCTATACTTTCCTTAGATAAGCAAAACGGAAATGATTTTAAGGAGAGATAAATGATGAAAATGACAGTAGACCAAAGATTTATGATGCCAGCAGATGTTGTAGAACGAGTGGAAGTATTACGAAACAAACAAAGCAAGCGTGGCACATTATTACAATCGGTAAATAAATTTTTCGGTTTAGATACGAAAGAAGATTGTATTTGGTTTTACGGTTTTTACGGAGTGGCTGTAAGTATTGTATTATTTATGGTATTCACATCAAATATTTTCGATGTTCTCTTCGCATAAGAAATATGCCATAAGGACATTGCCACCGAATACATATATAAGGAAGTAAGGTAATTTTTTAGAGCGGGAGTTGGTAGTAATGGCGATGTTCCCTATAGAGCGTAACTATATTGGGTATGGAAATTCACGACCAGGAATTCCTCTTTCAAAAGTAAGATTTATTGTAAGTCATGACACGGGGAACCCTGGTAGCAATGCGATAGGAAATCGGGATTACTTTAATGAAATACAACCGAAAGCTTCAGCGCATACATTTATTGATGATAAAACAATATTAGAAATTGTCCCTATAAATGAAGTTGCGTACCATGTTCGATACAATGTGCCAACGGATAATGAGTTATTCGGTTATGATGCGAATAAGGCTGCAATTGGGGTTGAACTTTGCTATGGTGGCGACGTAAACTTTTGGGAGGCGTATACTCGTTTTACGTGGTATCACGCTTATTTATGTCAAAATTTCGGTTTAAATCCTAAAAAGGCTATTGTGTCACACAAAACGTTGGATCCTACTCGGAAAATCGATCCTGAGAATGTATTAGGGCAACAAGGAATTAAATTTCAGCAGTTTTTAGCAGATGTCTATCGGATGTATGTTTCGTTTAGATGACAAATATATGAAAAATGAATACAATAAAGATAGATGCCTACTGCTGTAAGTAGGTTTTTTCTTGTTTATATAAATAGAGCAGAGGTAGAAGACTAGGAGTGAACTAAGTATGCAAAAAGAAACAGTTATTATTATCGGAGGCGGTCCATGCGGATTAGCAGCGGCGATTTCGTTGCAAAAAGTGGGGTTAAATCCGTTAGTAATCGAAAAAGGAAACATTGTAAATGCAATTTATAATTATCCAACTCATCAAACATTTTTCTCCTCTAGTGAAAAATTAGAAATTGGTGAAGTTGCTTTTATTACAGAAAATCGTAAGCCATTTCGTAATCAGGCGCTTGCGTATTATCGTGAAGTAGTAAAGCGTAAATCTATACGTGTAAATGCATTTGAACGAGTGGAACAAGTTCAAAAAGATGGTGATGTTTTTAAAGTTGAAACGACGAAGCGTGACGGAAACAAAGAAATATATGTTGCGAAATACATTGTTGTCGCAACTGGATATTATGATAATCCGAATTATATGAATGTACCTGGTGAGAAACTTGAGAAAGTAGCTCATTATTTCAAAGAAGGACACCCTTATTTTGATCGAGATGTCGTTGTAATAGGTGGTAAAAATTCAAGTATAGATGCAGCGTTAGAGCTTGTTAAATCGGGTGCACGTGTAACAGTTCTATACCGTGGTGGGGAATACTCGCCAAGTATTAAGCCGTGGATTTTGCCGGAATTTGAGGCGTTAGTACGAAATGGGACAATTCAAATGCATTTCCATGCGCATGTAAAAGAAATTACTGAGCATACGTTGACGTATACAGTAGATGGTGAGGCAAATACAATTCAAAACGATTTTGTATTTGCTATGACGGGTTACCATCCAGACCACAGCTTCTTAACAAAAATGGGAGTTCGGATTGATGAAGAAACAGGGCGCCCGATTTATATAGAGGGTAGTATGGAAACAAACGCTGAAAATATTTTTATTGCAGGTGTAATTGCTGCGGGGAATAACGCAAATGAAATATTTATCGAGAACGGTAGATTCCATGGAGATGCGATTGCGCAAACCATTGCATCAAGAGAAGAATAAAAAGAAGCTGTCGAAATCTTCGACAGCTTCTTTTTTAATCGTGCATAAACATATGTTGGATTGTTTCGTGAGAGTTTGTGTTTTCTAGTGCGACTAGTAATTTAATTCGCGCCTTTTGAGCGTTTAAACCGTAGGTGAAAACAATGCCCATATCTTTTAATTGTTTTCCGCCACCTTCATAAGAGTATACGTCTTGAACGATACCGTTAAAGCAGCGTGAAACTAATACAATTGGAATGCCTTTTTCTATTAATCGCCCTAGACTAGGAAGTGTTCTTGGAGGTAAATTACCTTGTCCAAGTGCTTCAATAACAATTCCGTCTACTGGTAGTGTTTCGATTGCTGATAATAATGTATCATCCATACCTGCGTATGCTTTTAGAACGACAACGTTTTTAGAAATCTGTCGTACTGTGCATGTTTCGTGATGCACTAAAGCATGATGGAAAACAACACCACGTTTTGTTACCATGCCAATTGGTCCGTACTGTGGACTTTGGAATGTCGCGACATTACTTGTGTGCGTTTTTGTTACATTTGTAGCACAATGTATTTCGTCATTTAATACGACTAGAACGCCTTTTTCAGCAGCTTCATTACTACTAGCAACTTTTACAGCTGATAAGAAATTATATAGACCATCGGCACCTAATTCATTACTAGAACGCATTGCCCCTGTCACAACGATTGGGATAGTTGCTTGAACTGTTAAATCAAGAAAATAAGCTGTCTCTTCTAATGTATCGGTACCATGCGTGATGACTACGCCGTGAATATCGTCTTGTTTTACTCTTTCGTCAATGATGACTTGCAATTGTAGCATTTCGCTAGGAGTCATGTGAGGAGATGGAAGATGGAACACATCTTCGACAATTAAATCAACATCGCCTTCTAAATCAGGAATGAATTTTAAAAGAGGATTCTTTTTACCTGGTTGTACGACCCCAGTTTCTTTATCTTCCTCCATTGCAATTGTTCCACCTGTGTGTAAAACTAGGATTCTTTTCAATGCTTATACCCCTTTCAAGTTGAAAAATACATTTAGAACATAACATGTTTTGAGTAAATTCGACAATGAAAATGTATAAAAGTATGCTTAGAAAATGACAATAAAATAAATTACCTTAAGTGTGCTCCGGTAAGTGGTTATTAGGTTAGGTTTTGTTTATGGAAATTTATGAGAGTGGATGTGTAAGTGTAGAGAGGGAAGGAGTGAGTTTTTTTTGAAAAAAGTGGAGAAAATTATAATTCGTATATTACTGATTCAATTTATTTTTCTTTCTGTCGTCCAACTGCTTTTTATACATAAATCTTCAGTGAAATATTTATCGAAAATTGTTTATTACGAAGGTGTCGTCACGAAAAATAAGGCGGAAATCTTACAGGTGAATAAGTAGTTTTCATTTTCTTCTATGATGGATTATGCTACAATTATTGAGGATTTAATGACGTGAGGCAAATGAGAAGAAGCAGGGGGAAAATACCTGCTTTTCGTTTTGTTTTATAAGTGAAAAATGAGGTGTTACAATGGATAAACGAATTTCGATTGCTATAGATGGTCCAGCGGCTGCTGGGAAAAGTACAGTGGCAAAAGTTGTTGCAAAAAAACTTTCATATGTTTACATTGATACAGGCGCAATGTACCGTACTATTACATATGCAGCCCTTGAACAAAAAGTGGATATTGAAAATGAAGAAAAGTTAATGGAAGTTGTAAAAAATGTAAATATTGAATTTCAGCAAGGGGAAAATACACAACTTGTATTTTTAAATGGACAAGATGTTTCTGAAGTGATTCGTACGCCAGATGTGACGAATCGTGTATCTATTGTAGCAAAGCATCGTCTTGTTCGTGAAGAAATGGTACGTCGTCAACAAGGATTAGCTAAAAAAGGCGGCGTAGTAATGGATGGCCGTGATATTGGTACACATGTACTACCGGATGCTGAAGTGAAAATCTTTATGCTTGCTTCTGTAGAAGAAAGAGCGGAAAGAAGACATTTAGAAAATATGAATAAAGGTTTCAATTCTAATTTAGAGCAGTTAAGAGAAGAAATTGCTAGGCGTGATAAATTAGATTCAGAACGCGAAGTTTCTCCTTTGAAAAAAGCTGATGATGCATTGGAATTAGATACAACTTCTTTATCAATTGAAGAAGTTGTCCAAAAAATTATGGGTATTGTTTCAGGAGTATTTGCGAAATAAAGAAAGAGGACTATCCTCTTTCTTTTTTTTTTGAAATGTAAAGGATAAGTGAATTATAAGTCTCTTTTCTTGACAAATGGGCTAATTTGTAAGAAGTTAGTTACAGAGGAAAAAAACTGTCAGAATATATTCGCTATTATATTTCAAATCATACTTTCTTCAAGATGATTTTGCTGTATACTATTTATATAGATTTAATATAGTTTCTTGTGAACTGTATTGAAACAGAATATGTGATGATAAATTCTTAAACATGCAAATGAAAACATTTGTTTTCATTTCGTATATACATAAAAATGCTTTGTCAATTCTGTAGGGAGGTATTTCCATGGTAGAGAAAATGAATGAAGAAGTTATGAATTCAAAAGAATTACAAGTTGGTGACGTTGTTACAGGTTCTGTAACGAAAGTTGAAGAGAAACAAGTTCTTGTAAATGTTGGATACAAAACAGATGGCGTAATTCCGATTAGTGAATTAGCTAACGTTCATATTGAAAAAGCAAGCGATGTTGTAGAATTAGATCAAACACTTGAATTGAAAATTATTAAATTAGAAGATGATGATCTTGTTTTATCTAAGAGAGCTGTTGACGCAGAAAAAGCGTGGGTAGAATTACAAGAAAAATTTAATTCTGGTCATGTATTTGATGTTACTGTAAAAGATATCGTGAATGGTGGGTTAGTTGTGGACCTTGGTGTTCGTGGTTTTATCCCAGCTTCACTTGTAGAAGTACATTATGTAGAAGACTTTGCTGACTATAAAGGAAAAACATTAGCGGTGAAAATTGTTGAATTAGATCGTGAAAAAAATCGTGTTATTCTTTCACATAAAGCGGTAGTAGAACTAGAACTAGATTCTAAGAAAAAAGAAGCAATCTCTTCGTTAAAAGAAGGGGACATTGTTGAAGGAACAGTACAACGATTAACGGATTTTGGTGCTTTCGTTAACGTTGGTGGTGTGGACGGTTTAGTTCACATTTCACAAATTTCACACGAACGTGTAGAGCAACCTTCTGAGGTATTAGAGCAAGGTCAAAAGGTAAAGGTAAAAGTGTTATCTGTTGATGCTGATACGCAACGTATTTCTTTATCAATTAAAGCAGCTCAGCCAGGACCTTGGGAAAATGTTGCTGGCGAAATAAAAGCTGGAGATATTCGTGAGGGAGTAGTAAAACGCCTTGTTACATTCGGTGCGTTTGTTGAAATTTTACCCGGTGTTGAAGGGCTTGTACATGTATCTCAAATTGCAAATCGTCACGTGAAAAATCCAAATGAAGTATTGGAAATGGGACAAGAAGTAAAAGTGAAAGTACTTGAAGTCCATGTAGCAGAAAAACGTATTTCTTTAAGCATAAAAGAAACGCTTGAAGAAAATAATGTAACAGAAGATTATAGCCAATATGAGCCAAATACTGATTCGGCTACTTTCCAGTTAAGTGATATTATTGGTGAACAACTGAAAAAATTAAAGAAATAAAGAGGGGTACAAGTGGTAAGGGCAAAACGTAAATTAGATCATATTGAATATGCTCTTTCTACTGGTCAGTCTCGTACGCATGGCTTTCATGATATTGATTTTGTGCATCAAAGCTTGCCAAATTCAAGTTATGACACTATAACATGTGAAACAAAAATCGGCGAACTTTCACTAAGTTCGCCGATTTTTATCAATGCGATGACTGGTGGTGGAGGAGAGCAAACATTACATATTAATGAGCAATTAGCATATGTAGCGAAACATCATAACCTTGCTATGGCTGTAGGTTCGCAAATGGCAGCTTTAAAAGATGAAAGTGAAGCGGCTTCGTATAAAGTTGTTAGGAAAGTAAATCCGAATGGGATTTTTTTCGCAAACTTAGGAAGTGAGGCAACTGTCGAACAGGCAGAGCGTGCCGTTGATATGATTGAGGCGAATGCACTGCAAATTCATTTAAATGTCATACAGGAGTTAACGATGCCAGAAGGAGACCGTGATTTTACTGGTGTACTTCAGCGGATTGAGAAGATAGTTTTAAAAAGTAAAGTACCTGTCATCGTAAAAGAAGTCGGTTTTGGAATGAGTAAGGAAACAGTACAACAGTTAGCGAATATAGGTATAACAGCAATTGATATTGGCGGACAAGGTGGTACGAATTTTGCTGCTGTTGAAAATGAAAGAAGACAGCGAATGCTTTCTTATTTTAATAACTGGGGCATACAAACAGCTACCTCGATTATTGAAGCAACCTCTACAAATAATAACCTCTCTTTTATTGCATCTGGGGGTATACAAACAGCACTTGACGTGGCGAAGGCAATCGCATTAGGGGCTAATACAACTGCGTTTGCTGGATACTTTTTACGTATTTTAATGCAAGATGGTGTTGAGAATTTAGTGGATGAAATTGATCTTTTACATACAGATTTAAAATTTATTATGACAGCTCTTGGCGTGAAGACGATAGAAGAGTTACAATCTGTACCTCTTGTTGTAAAAGGTGAAACGTACCATTGGTTAGCGCAGCGAGGGATTGACACTGCACATTATAGTAGGCGATAAAAAATCAACCATCCGGTTGATTTTTTTGCGTTTTATTTTCGTAAAATGAAGAGGGAAGGCGAGAAGTTATCATTCTATATAATTCTATAAATGGAAAAAAAAGAGAGTTTACATTATGATAAAATTATATATAAATATCATACAGAAAAGCTAAAATTGAAAAAAAAGGGGTTATAAAAATGAAGAAATGTAGAAAATATGTTGCTGAATTATTGGAGGATTCTCACTTTTGCCATGTTTGTGGAGAGAAACATGGCAAAAGTAAGAAAGTATTCCTCTCTATATAGCTGGTTAGCGATAAAACAAGATAAGAGATTGCTATTTAAGAGTCAAAAGAAACAAGGGAAAATTTACGATAATTTTGGGGATGAGGATGTTAATAAAAAAGGAGATAATGTATCTTCAAATAGTAAAAATTCAATAGGACGCATTACATATAATAGTGAATATTTTAACATCCATGCACGAAATATAAGAGAAGATACAGCGGTTTCTGGATATAATAAAAAGGTTGAAATTTCATTAACTTCAAATGTAAGAGAAGGAGATTCTAGTTCAACAACAGCGCAATCAGCAATTAAAACGGCGAATATTGCAATCGCAGTCGGGAATAAATTGTATAGGAATCCAACGGTGAATGCAGGAAGTGGAATAGAAGCACTAATTTTGCCAAGGGAATTAGGAGAAGACAAAAATCCATCGGAAGATTCGTATGTAATTTATTATTTTAATATACCAAATGAAGCGAGTTTAAGTAATGCTGAAGTAGTATTACTTTCTGATCAAGGAAATACCATTGTGAGTAGGGAAATTAAAGGAGAAAAAGAAGATATTGTAGGTGCGAAAAAAGAGGTTGAGCGAAAGTTAAATGAGATAGGAGAGATGGATTATGTACGTGTAGAGGTAAAGAGTAAAGATCCTTCTCTACATACGTATTATGTTATTACATATTCTAAAAAACCAACAGGTGTAGTTACGAGTGATGCCTCGTTGAGTGATAGGGTTTATAATGCGAAAACAAAAGAATTATATTACGAGTAGAAATAAATAAAATAATTGTGTAAAAAGACGGTTTCGTACAATATCGAAACCGTCTTTTTGTATTGCCTATTTGAGGGCAGCTTGATTGGTGTGGGCTAATAATCCCCACTGAAGTTTCACTTTATTTAATGCTGATTCTGCTTTCGAGCTTGCTCCGGTGTATCAAGACTTGTTGCACCGGGATATTGAAGTGATTGGTCGCGATCAGATTCAACGCGGCGTGATTCTCTTAGCTTTCGTTCTTGGCGATCTTTACCCATTGTGAGTTACACCTCCTTATTAAAAGTTTTGCTGTTATGAGAAAAACTATGCACAAAGAAAAGGAGGATTAACTTTCATAAAAAGTTCCCATAATGGAAATCATAGGAGGTGAGATGATGGATGGGAGTACTTTTTATTTTGTTGCTTGGATAGGGTGGATTGTCGTGACCTTTTTTATGAAAAAGGAATCTATTCGTTGGAAGATAAGTGCTTGTATATTAATTTTTATTATTTGTTCTCCGTTAAATGTGACGATTGCTTCTTTCACAATATCGGTAAATGCCCTTTTGCTTTGTATTATTTCTTTTGTAGGTATCGCGTTATATTCTATTTGGAAAAAATTATATACCTTACTTTCGGCACTTATTATTGCAATGTTATATACAAGCTTTCATTTGTTAGAAGTATATGATCCAATTTGGATTGTGGTTGATAGGTTGTTGCTGTTAAGTGGTGCACTTGTGTATGCATCGGTTTTATTGCACGGGGATCGCATATTACGATTATGCTCCTTATATATAGGGATGTTACAAGGAGAATTATTGGTGACGCTGATTTTTCGTAAATTACATTTTCCTTATGAATACGGCAGTTTAGCTTTTTTAGATGTTGCTGCTGTTTCCACTTTATTTATGGCGATTTTACTTTGGATTACAAAGGCATCGGTATATATGGAGCAATTTAAGAGGAAAACACGTAAAAGAAAGGCGAGGGTAATACATGACTGAATATACACCAGCTATTTTATGTGGCGTAATTGCAGGTACAATAACTAGGTTGTTAATGCTTCGTACCGATACGAGGCAATATCCGACGAGGCTTCACGGGAAAATTATTCATATCGCGATGGGATTAATTGCGGCTGCCTTAGGAGCAATTGCGATTCCGTCTGTTTTGAAAAAAGATTTCTCTGCAATTACATTTCTTACGTTAGCAGCGACGCAATTTCGTGATGTGCGCAATATGGAAAGAAATACGCTTCAACAATTAGATGGATATGAGCTCGTACCACGTGGTAATACATACATTGAAGGAATTGCATTAGTATTTGAAAGTCGTAACTACTTGGCGATGTTAACGTCGTTTGTAACAACGTTTGCGTATATAGGATTCGATTCATGGATTGCCGGGGTAATTACTGGTATAGTAAGTTTTTTCATTGCGAAAAAATTAATGTCAGGTAAAAGACTTCATGACCTTGTAGAAATAGAGCACGTTCCACTTCGTTTTGAAGGAGCGGGACTTTATATTGATAATATTTACATTATGAATATTGGATTGCCAGCAAGGCAAGAAGAAATTATGAAATATGGAATGGGATTTATTTTAAAACCGAAATCGATAGATGCGATGGTTACAATCTCAAACTTAGGACAACGGCAAGCTATTTTACATGATGTTTCGGTTGCTTTAGGAATATATAGAGATTCTGGAACGCCGGCACTTGTACCGTTAGCGAAGCGTGATTTAGAGGATGGGAGAGTTGGGATTTTTGTTCTGCCGCAAGATCAAGATGCAGAAAAAGCGATAGGGGTAATCGGAAATGTACCAACATTAGAGAGTGCTGTTCATATGTCATCAGAAGCTCCGAAAGGAAGGGGAGATAAGAGATGATGTTAGAAAGTGTTATTCTCGCAGTCATTACAACAACGCCAGAGAAATTTGCAGGTGGTGCCCCTTTATTTATTTGCGAGTCGACAGAGGAACTGGAATTTGTTGCAAATAATTTAGAGGCTATTTTAGATGGTATTGCACATCGCTTACAAGATAATGTATATATTATTGTGAAACATTAGTAACGTGTGGTATAATGTGAGGTGTTTTGATACGTTGAGAAATATTCTGGAATGCAAATCCCTTCTTGCACAAAGAAGGGTTTTTTACATAATAAACAGAAGCAAGTTGAAAGGATGAAAGTATATGCCGAAACCAGTAATAGCGATAGTAGGCCGCCCGAACGTAGGGAAATCTACTATTTTCAATAGAATTGTTGGAGAAAGAGTTTCAATCGTAGAAGATATACCAGGTATAACGCGAGACCGTATTTATAGTGCGGGAGAATGGTTAAATCATGAGTTTAACATTATTGATACAGGTGGAATTGATATTGGAGACGAGCCGTTCTTGACACAAATTCGTCAACAGGCGGAAGTAGCGATTGATGAAGCAGATGTTATCATTTTTATGACGAATGGTCGCGATGGTGTAACTGCAGCAGATGAAGAAGTTGCTAAAATTTTATACCGTTCTAAAAAACCAATTGTACTTGCGGTAAATAAGGTTGATAATCCAGACATGCGTAGTGATATTTATGATTTTTATGCATTAGGATTTGGCGAGCCATTCCCGATTTCAGGTACACACGGTTTAGGACTTGGTGATTTGTTAGATGAAGCTGCAAATCATTTTCCAAAGATTGAAGAAGAAGCGTATGACGATGAAACAATCCGTTTCTCTTTAATTGGACGTCCAAACGTAGGGAAATCATCACTTGTAAATGCACTTCTTGGTCAAGAACGTGTAATTGTAAGTAATATAGCGGGAACGACACGTGATGCTGTTGATACACCATATAGTAAAGATGATCAAGATTATGTAATCATCGATACAGCTGGTATGCGTAAAAAAGGGAAAGTATACGAAAGTACAGAAAAGTATAGTGTACTTCGTGCACTTAGAGCGATTGAACGTTCTGACGTTGTTTTAGTCGTTTTAGACGGAGAAGAAGGAATTATTGAGCAAGATAAAAAAATCGCTGGATATGCTCATGATTCAGGACGAGCTGTTATTATCGTTGTAAACAAATGGGATGCAGTGAAAAAAGATGAAAAAACAATGAAAGCATTTGAAGAAAACATCCGTGCTCATTTCCAATTTTTAGAGTATGCACCGATTGTATTCTTATCTGCGAAAACGAAAAAGCGTACACAAACGTTATTACCGGTTATCAATGAGGTAAATGAAAGCCATAGCATCCGTGTACAAACGAATGTATTAAATGATGTAATTATGGATGCGGTAGCGATGAATCCAACGCCGACACATAATGGTAGCCGTCTGAAAATCTTCTATGCGACACAAGTTGCGGTAAAACCACCAACATTTGTTATATTTGTAAACGATACAGAATTAATGCACTTTTCATATGAGCGCTTCTTAAAGAACCGTTTACGTGAAGCGTTCGGTTTTGTAGGAACGCCGATTCACATTATCGCTAGAGCAAGAGACTAATGGAGAGGATGTGATTTTATGACAAAAATCACAGTAATAGGAGCAGGTAGCTGGGGAACAGCGTTAGCGATGGTATTAGCTGACAATGGGCATGATGTACGTATTTGGGGAAACCGTCCTGAACTCATGAATGAAATTAATACGAAGCGTGAGAACAGTAGATATCTTCCAGGGATTACATTGCCAAGCACAATCGTAGCCTACTCTTCTTTAGAAGAAGCATTAGTAGATGTAAATACAGTACTGCTAGTAGTACCGACGAAAGCGTACCGAGACGTATTGCAAGAGATGAAAGAAATTGTTACAGAGCCAATTACTTGGATTCATGCAAGTAAAGGAATCGAACCAGGTACGTCAAAACGTATTTCGGAAGTGATTGAGGAAGAAATTCCAGAGAGCTTGATTAAGGATGTTGTTGTACTATCTGGGCCGAGTCACGCTGAAGAAGTTGGATTGCGTCAAGCGACAACTGTTACGTCTGCAGCAAAGCGTATGGAAGCGGCTGAGGGAGTACAAGATTTGTTTATGAATAGCTATTTCCGTGTATATACAAACCCAGATATCGTTGGAGTTGAACTTGGTGGTGCTTTAAAAAATATTATTGCACTAGCTGCGGGGATATCTGACGGGCTTGGATTAGGTGATAATGCGAAAGCGGCATTAATGACACGTGGTTTAACAGAGATTGCTCGTTTAGGAAGAAAAATGGGCGGAAATCCGTTAACGTTTGCTGGTCTAACTGGTATGGGAGACTTAATTGTAACTTGTACAAGTGTGCATAGCCGAAATTGGCGCGCTGGAAATATGCTTGGAAAAGGGCACTCTTTAGAAGAAGTGCTAGAAAGTATGGGTATGGTTGTAGAAGGTGTAAGAACAACGAAAGCTGCTCATGAATTGGCAGAGAAAATGGAAGTTGAAATGCCGATTACAGCTGCTTTATATGACGTGCTGTTCAATGGGAATAATGTGAAAGATGCAGTAGGCTCATTGATGGGACGTGTTCGAAAACATGAAGTTGAAGCGATACCTGATTTGTTATAAAGAAAACGGTAGAAGTACATTTCGTACTTCTACCGTTTTTTATTTTTTATGGGTCTTTTCACCAATTTTTCATCTCTGCATAGGATGAAGAGTAACTTGAGGAGAGGGTGAAAAGAATGGATAACAACATTTTTAATAACATTGAAAAAGAAGCGAAAGTGAACAAAGAAGATATTTTTAAATTAGCGTCGTCTGTTCAAAATGCGAACTTACGTGATGAGACAGTGCTTCGCCAATTGATTCATCAAGTTGCTCTAATGGCAGGACGCGAAGTGCCGAAAGAGCAAGAGGATCAAATTGTAAAAGCGATTATTAACAATAATATGCCGGCGGATTTTGGTTCGTTAAGTAAAATGTTTAAAAAATAAATTATGAGAAACAAAGAGTTTAGAGAATGCATATGATAGTTATGAAAGAATGGGAATAGAGCTGTTAAGGGCATATTTGGTCAACCGAAGCGCATCATTTCGTGCTTCGGTTTTATTATTTTAAATAAAAATCATCAATTCACGGAAAAATGATGATTTTTATTTGTTTAAAGATTTTAATTTGTTAAAATAGTATAAAAATAGATTGAAAGTAAAGGGGTGTATATATGTCGGAAGGGCTTATGAAAATGTGGTTTGCTTTAGGGGCAATTGGATTTATGTTTCTTGCAGTAAGTTTTATTTTATTGAGTAGGCATAAAATGAAGAATAAATTTTTGAAAGGGATTACAGCTTTAGTAGCGTACACCCTCATGATTGTATCGGGAATTGTTATTTTCCTTGTTGTATTTAGTGGCCCTATTGAGCAATAAAGGATGTGTAGTCGGTAAATGTTACAAAAGCAACAGTCCATACTAGCATGAAAAGGTGATTGTCAGTGAAAAAAATCCATATTATTTTAATATTTTGTTGCATGAGCATTTTAACAGGGTGTATGTATCCAAGAGAAAATATGAAACAAAGTGCTATTCCTTATGAAGACCAGTTGCAAGTTGTACAAAAAGCCATTAATACATATAAGGAGCAAACGGATGGTTTATTACCAATTAAGACGCGTGATATGAGTACGCCGATTTATCAGAAGTATCCAATTGATTTTCAAAAAATTGCTCCAAGGTACATACAAGAGGCACCAGGGAATGCGTATGAAAGTGGTGGAGTATATCAATATGTATTAATAGATGTTGAAAAAAATCCGACAGTAAAGTTAATTGATGTGAGAATGGCGGAACAAATTCAAGAAGTGGCATTGAAGCTAAGAATGTATCGTGATGAACATCAATATCCACCTTTTAAAAAAGTGATCACAGATGGTGTTTATGAATTAGACTTCAAAAAACTAGGATATAAAGATGTACCACAAGTGACAAGTCCGTACTCAGGAAAAGGTCTCCCTCTTGTAATTAATGAAAAAGGAGAATTGTTTGTTGATTATAGAATCGACTTATATGAAGCGTTGAAAAAAAATGAAGGACAATTTAAAGAAGGTGAAGATATCCGGAGTATACTATCGAAGGATTCCCCGTTTGTTCCTGCATATTCTTTGCCGTACACAGTAAAAAATGGAGAACCAATTTTTTTGAAATCATAAGTCATGAACCTTTCTTTTAGTGAATAAGTTCTAGAAGAAAGGTTTTTTATGTTATACAACTTGCGATGCAAACAAAAGGTATTTTTAAATAGTCATATGAAATTGGACAAAATTATATGATATATTGTCCGAACTTCTAGAATACCATTATATTATATCAGATATTATAGGCAACATTAGAGAAGGTATTAGTTGACTATAAACGTGGAATTATTCCCAAAAATATTGAGGGAGGGAATCACTTGGAAAAGGTAGATATTTTTAAAGATATTGCGGAACGCACAGGCGGTGATATTTATTTTGGAGTTGTAGGAGCTGTTCGAACAGGGAAATCAACATTTATTAAAAAATTTATGGAACTTGTTGTTATTCCCAATATTGAAAATGAGTCAGACCGTCAAAGAGCGCAGGATGAACTGCCTCAAAGTGCTGCTGGTCGTACAATAATGACGACGGAACCGAAGTTTGTTCCAAACCAAGCGGTTTCTATCGAAGTAGATGAAGGTCTTGAAGTGAATATTCGATTAGTAGATTGTGTTGGATATACGGTTCCAGGAGCAAAAGGCTATGAAGATGAGAATGGTCCGCGCATGATTAATACTCCTTGGTATGAAGAGCCTATTCCATTCCATGAAGCTGCAGAAATCGGAACACGTAAAGTAATTCAAGAGCATTCAACAATTGGCGTCGTTATTACAACAGATGGAACAATTGGTGAAATTCCAAGAAGAGATTATATAGAGGCAGAAGAACGCGTTGTAAATGAGTTAAAAGAAGTAGGAAAGCCTTTCATTATGATTATCAATACTGTACAGCCATACCATCCAGATACGGAGCAGTTACGTCAAAGTTTATCAGAAGAATATGATATCCCAGTAATTGCGATGAGTGTAGAGAGTTTAAGAGAAACAGATGTGTATAACGTACTGCGAGAAGCATTATTCGAGTTCCCGGTTTTAGAAGTGAATGTAAACCTTCCGAGCTGGGTAATGGTGCTAAATGAAGGGCATTGGTTACGTCAAAGTTATCAGGAAGCGGTTCAAGAGACTGTAAAGGATATAAAACGTCTTCGTGATGTGGACCGTGTCGTTTGGCAGTTTAGTCAATATGAATTTATTGATCGAGCAAGTCTAGCTGGCATCGATATGGGGCAAGGTGTGGCAGAGATTGATTTATATGCGCCAGATGAATTGTATGATCAAATTTTAAAAGAAGTAGTAGGAGTAGAGATTCGAGGGAAAGATCATTTATTAAAGCTTATGCTCGATTTATCTCATGCGAAAACAGAGTATGACCAAGTGGCGGATGCCCTGCGGATGGTAAAACAAACCGGATATGGAGTAGCAGCGCCTGCATTAGCTGATATGAGCTTAGATGAACCGGAAATTATTCGTCATGGCTCAAGGTTCGGTGTTAAATTAAAAGCGGTTGCGCCGTCTATTCATATGATTAAAGTGGATGTAGAATCAACATTTGAACCAATTATCGGTACTGAAAAACAAAGTGAAGAACTAGTTCGTTACTTGATGCAAGATTTTGAAGATGACCCGCTATCAATTTGGAATTCTGATATATTTGGGCGCTCTCTTAGCTCTATTGTTAGAGAAGGAATTCAAGCGAAGTTATCTCTAATGCCAGAAAACGCTCGTTATAAATTAAAAGAAACGCTAGAAAGAATTATTAATGAAGGATCTGGCGGATTAATTGCGATTATATTATAAGAAAAAAATCCCTCTAATTGCAGAGGGATTTTTTTCTTTTTGAGTACGTAATAGAAAAATAAACAGTCATTATCTAATATTTTGTTGTAAATTGTCAAGTTTCATCAGAATTTCACATTTTTAGAGTAACAATTTCCTTAAAAATATTGAATTATAAAGGAGAATCGTATAATATAGGCGTTGATAATGATTTATCTACATCTTTGTAGTATAGAATTTGTAAAAATTGCCTACAAATGAAAGTAAGACTCATTTTATGATCATTATACAGTCTTATCTTTGGGAGGAGGTGAATGGCATGAACAAGACAGATTTAATCAATGCTGTTGCAGAAGCAAGTTCCCTTTCTAAAAAGGACGCAACAAAAGCAGTGGACGCTGTTTTTGATTCTATCTTAGAAGCTTTAAAACAAGGTGATAAAGTACAACTAATCGGATTCGGTAACTTCGAAGTTCGTGAGCGTGCGGCTCGTAAAGGTCGTAACCCACAAACAGGTGAGGAGATTGAAATCGCTGCAAGTAAAGTACCTGCATTCAAACCTGGTAAAGCGTTAAAAGATGCGGTTAAATAATCCTTACATATTAACAGGGAAGAAGAGTTTCCTTTTTGGAAACTCTTCTTTTTGCTTTTAAAAACATAAATATGCTAGAATGTGTTCGTATCACTTTTAGGTTTTTCGGGAGGGCTAGCGGATGGCAAAAGTTAATTTAGAACAAATTGAACATGCAGTACGTCTTATTTTAGAGGCAATCGGAGATGACCCAAATCGCGAGGGAGTACTTGATACACCGAAACGTGTTGCGAAAATGTACGCAGAAGTATTCTCAGGAATGCATGAGGATCCGAAAGAGCATTTACACAAAGTATTCGGAGAAGACCACGAAGAGCTTGTGCTAGTAAAAGATATACCATTCTATTCGATGTGTGAGCATCATCTTGTTCCGTTTTATGGAGTTGCTCACGTTGCATATATTCCGCAAGGTGGAAAAGTAACGGGACTAAGTAAATTAGCTCGTACTGTAGACACAATTGCGCGTCGTCCGCAACTACAAGAACGTATTACATCAACAGTAGCTAACTCTATTATGGAAGTACTAGAGCCGCATGGTGTAATGGTAGTAGTAGAAGCAGAGCATATGTGTATGACGATGCGTGGTGTGAAAAAGCCTGGTGCGAAAACAGTAACGACTGCAGTGCGCGGCGTGTTAGAAAATGATGCAGCAGCACGTAGTGAAATTTTATCGTTTATTAAGACGAATTAAAGAAGAGCGGGAAACTGCTTTTCTTTTTTTTATATACAAAAAAATGATATAGTTTTAATGTTAAAGAGCAAGAATATAAAGGTTGAAAATTACTTCTGCCTTTTGTGTAAATGAATGTTTGTAGTTGTTAGAGACGAAGATAACTTGTATGAATAAAAGTTGAGGCTTTATTCGGTGGCAGTTTGGCAGAAGTAGCCAAGTTTTGATTATAGAAAATAGAATGTATGTGTTATAATAAATTTTATGAATTAGAAAACAAGGGTGATTTTTTGTGTGTGACATCTACGGAGGGTATGCGGGTATTAAAGAGAAATTGATGGAGAAATTACGCCATCCTTATTTTATAAACTATATTGAAGAACCATTTATTGATGAAGAAAAAATAGCGCTGTTATACGGTGCATTAAAAAGTGCAAATATACATAAAGAACAAATTGATCATTATGTCGTAACGATTATGCTTGTACAAATTGCTCTTGATACACATGAAAAAGTATCAAATAAAGCAAACGAAGAGACGAGTGGATTCCATAAGCGTCGTCAATTGACAGTTCTTGCAGGGGATTATTATAGTGGTCTATACTATTACTTATTGTCAATGAATTGTGATATTATCTTAATTCGTGCACTTGCTGAAGGAATTAAGGAGATTAATGAACATAAAATTATGCTGTATCAAAAAGCACATGTGACGATTCAAGACATAATGGAAAGTGTAGTAATAATTGAATCTGCGCTTTTGCAAAAAACATGTGATCATTTTCAGTTATCTAATTGGAAACCATATATAACTTATGTGTTAGGAAAAAATCGTCTTCAAAAAGAGTGTCAATTGTATGCTGATAAACAAAATTCACCTGTTTTTCAAGCAGTCCAAAAAATCTCATTGGATGATGATAAAAATTTGGAAACAGTTATTAATGAATGGCTTATGGAAATGAGAAAGCAAGAAGAAAATTTTTTAGAGAATCATACAGAAGTTAATGAGATAATTTCTATGTTAAGAGATAAATCAAGGACATAAGCAACTTTACATTGGAAGAAGGTACGAGCATGCAACAATCAAAAGAAGAAAGAGTACATGACGTATTTGAGAAAATTTCTGATAAATACGATGTGATGAATTCTGTAATTAGTTTTCAAAGGCATAAGGCATGGCGCAAAGAAACGATGCGAATTATGGATGTGAAACCCGGGGGTAAGGCACTTGACGTATGCTGCGGGACGGCAGATTGGACAATTGCACTAGCGGGAGCTGTAGGTGAAGATGGGAAGGTTTACGGTTTAGACTTTAGCGAAAATATGCTAGCTGTCGGTAAACAAAAGGTAGAAGCTTTAGAATTAAAGCAAGTAGAACTTATGCATGGAAATGCAATGGAACTTCCTTATGAAGATAATACGTTTGATTATGTAACGATTGGTTTTGGGTTACGTAACGTTCCGGATTACATGCAAGTATTAAAAGAAATGACGCGTGTAGTAAAGCCTGGTGGAAAAGTAATTTGCCTGGAAACATCTCAACCAACGATGATAGGTTTTCGTCAAGGATATGTCTTATACTTTAAATATATCATGCCGTTATTTGGAAAGATGTTTGCGAAAAGTTATAAAGAATATTCATGGCTTCAGGAATCTGCTAGTACATTCCCAGGGATGAAAGAGTTAGCACGTATGTTTGAAGAAGCTGGGCTTAAGAATGTGCAAGTGAAACCATTTACTTTTGGTGTAGCAGCTATGCATTTAGGTATTAAACCAGAATCAAAATAGAAAATAGAAAAAAGACGTTTTAGGTTAAGGTGAACAATATGAAGTTACAACTTATGTACTCTTTTTTACGATCGGATATTAATGTTATAGAAAAAGAATTGAAGAAGACAGTTGCTTCTGAGCAGCCGTTAGTAGAAGAAGCGGCATTACAGCTTATTGAAGCAGGTGGGAAGCGGATTCGCCCTGTTTTTGTTTTGCTTGCAGGGAAATTTGGGGATTATAAGTTAGATGCAATTAAGCATGTTGCGGTTGCATTAGAACTAATTCATATGGCTTCGCTTGTTCACGATGATGTCATTGATGCTGCGTTTTTACGACGCGGTAGCGCAACAGTGAATGCGAAATGGGGAGATCGTATTGCAATGTATACAGGAGACTACTTGTTTGCGAAGTCTCTTGAATGTATAACAAATATAGAAATTCCAGATGCACATCAAGCGTTGTCTCATACAATTTTAGAAGTTTGTAAAGGTGAAATCGAACAAATTAAAGATAAGTATAACTATGATCAAAATTTAAGAACGTATTTAAGAAGGATAAAACGAAAAACAGCATTGTTAATCGCCGCAAGTTGTCAGTTGGGAGCGATTGCTGCTGGTGCTAATCGTGATACTGTAAATCGTCTATTTTGGTACGGATATTTTGTTGGTATGTCTTATCAAATTATTGATGATATTTTAGATTTCGTATCGACAGAAGAGAAGCTTGGAAAGCCTGCTGGTGGTGATTTATTACAAGGTAACATTACATTACCTGTTTTGTATGCCATGGAAGATCCAGTTCTTCGTCAAAAAATTACATCTGTGCATGAAAATACAACAGCAAGTGAAATGAAAGAAATTATTGATGATATTAAAGCGAGCGAAGCTATTGATAAAGCATTTTCGTTTAGTGAACGTTATTTACATAAAGCATTAGAAATAATAAAACCACTCCCTCGTGGACAGGCGAAGTATGCGTTGCAAAATGTCGCAAAGTATATTGGAAAACGAAAATTTTAGTGTTTTGTCTAAAAAATAAAATAATCTCTCTATTTCAAAACTATTGCGCAATTGTGATAAGGGTGTTAATATGTGTGTGGGGATATACAATTACATACATAATTCAGAAGTGGAGAGATTTTTTATGGAAAAAACATTTCTAATGGTAAAACCAGACGGTGTACAACGTGCCTTCATTGGGGAAATTGTAGCTCGTTTTGAGAAAAAGGGCTTTCAATTAGTTGGTGCAAAATTAATGCAAGTTACTCCGGAAATTGCTGAACAACACTACGGTGAGCATAAAGAAAGACCTTTCTTTGGTGAATTAGTAGACTTTATTACATCTGGTCCTGTATTCGCAATGGTATGGCAAGGTGAAGGTGTAGTAGATACAGCACGCAATATGATGGGTAAAACACGACCACATGAAGCTGCTCCTGGAACAATTCGTGGAGATTTCGGTGTAACTGTTGCGAAAAACATTATCCACGGTTCGGATTCTTTAGAAAGTGCAGAACGCGAGATTGCTATTTTCTTTAAGGAAGAAGAATTAGTAGACTACTCAAAATTAATGAATCAATGGATTTACTAATTATTTTGAAATAATTTGTAAACGCTTTAATAAATGTGATAATAGTAAAAAGTGTGAGAAGAATAGGGGTATTCTTCTTGCACTTTTTTTATTTCGATCAGTTACGAAGTTAGGGCTGTTATGATATATTGGTATGTAAAGTAAAAGGTTTACTATTATGAAAATAATCGAACAATTACAAGTAGGGAAAGCAAACATTCGATTTACTATATAATTTCTTTGTATTTTAAAGAGTGATGGAAGATAATATAGCTGCTTTATCTAGCGGGATAAATACATATGCGAAAAGAGGAATAACGTATGCGATATATTACAGCTGGTGAATCCCACGGTCCGCAACTTACGACAATTTTAGAAGGTGTTCCGGCAGGGGTATCTTTAGTAGCGAATGATATAAATGAAGAATTAGCTAGAAGACAAAAAGGATATGGACGCGGTAGACGCATGCAAATTGAGAAAGACCAAGTGCAAATTGTAAGTGGTGTTAGGCATGGGAAGACGATGGGGTCACCGATTGCACTTGTTGTTGAAAATCGTGATTTTACACATTGGACAAAGGTTATGGGTGCAGAGCCGTTAACTGAGCAGGAAGAGAAAGAAATGAAAAGGCAAGTTACGAAACCTAGACCTGGACACGCAGATTTAAATGGTGCGATTAAATATGGTCATAGAGATATGAGGAATGTATTAGAGCGTTCTTCAGCACGTGAAACGACAGTTCGTGTTGCAGCTGGTGCAGTTGCAAAAAAAATATTAGCGGAATTAGGTATACAAGTAGCGGGACATGTTATCGAGATTGGTGGTGTACAGGCAGCAAATATTAAATATAACTCTATTGTGGAATTACAAAGTACTACAGAAGCATCTCCTGTACGTTGTTTAGATGAAGAGGCCGGTAAAAAGATGATGCAAGCAATTGATGATGCGAAGGCAAATGGTGATTCTATCGGTGGTATTGTTGAAGTAGTTGTAGAAGGAATGCCAATTGGAGTAGGTAGCTATGTACATTATGATAGAAAATTAGATGCAAAATTAGCAGCGGCAATTATGAGTATTAACGCTTTTAAAGGTGTTGAAATTGGAATTGGTTTTGAAGCAGCACATAGACCTGGAAGTGAAGTGCATGATGAAATCCTTTGGGATGAAGTGCAAGGGTACAGAAGACAAACGAACAATGCAGGTGGATTAGAAGGTGGCATGACAACTGGTATGCCGGTTGTTGTGCGCGGTGTTATGAAACCGATACCGACATTATATAAACCGCTTCAAAGTGTTGATATTGATACGAAAGAACCTTTTACAGCGAGTATTGAACGTTCAGATAGTTGTGCAGTGCCAGCAGCTAGCGTTGTGGCTGAAGCTGTTGTGGCTTGGGAGCTCGCAACAGCTTTAATTGAACAATTTGGATTAGATCGTATCGATCTTATACGTGAAAATATTGAGAAACATAATGAATATGCGAGGGGATTTTAATGGAGAACATACATATTCAAACGAAATCAAAAGAATATGATGTACATGTTGGAAGGGAGGCGTTGTCACACTTAACAACGCTTATTCAAAAAATGAATCCTGCAGTATCTAACATAATGATCATTTCTGATGAAGCTGTTGCATCACTGCATTTACAGACAGTTGTTGATGCATTGCAAGTAGAGCAAAAAGTATTTTCGTTTGTTGTACCGAGTGGCGAAAAAGAGAAGTCTTTTGAAAATTTCTATGAGGCTCACACTTCGGCTCTTGAAAATAAATTAGATAGAAATTCTTTAATCATCGCACTTGGAGGCGGAATGATTGGAGATTTGGCTGGATTTGTTGCCGCGTCGTTTATGCGTGGTATTCGCTTTGTCCAAGTTCCAACGACTTTATTAGCTCACGATAGCGCAGTAGGCGGGAAAGTAGCAATTAACCATCCACTAGGAAAAAATATGATTGGAGCGTTTCATCAGCCAGAAGCTGTTGTATATCATACGCCATTTTTACATTCACTTCCTGAAAAAGAGTGGCGATCAGGTTATGCAGAAGTGATAAAGCATGCTCTTATTGGTGATGTAGAGCTATATCATTGGTTAAAAGAAGAAGTGCAAACGTTAACGGATCTTCGTGATGAAAAGTTAATTCATATATTAACGAAGGCGATTCCTGTGAAAGCGAATATTGTGTCGCAAGATGAAACAGAAAAAGGTGTACGTGCCCATTTGAATTTTGGGCATACGTTAGGACATGCTCTTGAAAAAGAGTTAGGATATGGGAATATTACTCACGGTGATGGAGTAGCGGTTGGCATGCTATTTGCTATGTTTTTAAGTGAGCAAGTGTACAAAGTTGATCTTTCTTATGAAGAAATGAAGCAGTGGTTCTTGAAATACGGTTATCCAAAAATGCCAAGTGACTTGAATGTAGAACGTCTCGTTCAGTTGATGAAACAAGATAAAAAAGCAAATGCTGGAACAATTCATATGGTGCTTATGCAGGAATATGGGGGAGTGAATGTCGTATCTATTTCAGATGAGGCTGTTCATATTGCGTTAGAAGCATTTCAAAAGGATATGGTGTAAAAAGTCATAGAACAGGTATGAAATGCATATTTAAAGGTATTCTCGTAATGGTGACGGTTATGATTAAAGATGACAGTAAGACATTATAAATCATATCAATGACTGGGGGAAGAAAAGTGAGAGTAAAAGAGCAATTGTTAACTTTGAGAGCATATGTACCTGGGAAAAATATTGAGGAAGTAAAAAGAGAATACGGATTATCAAAAATTGTAAAACTAGCATCGAATGAAAATCCGTTTGGCTGCTCTGCGCGTGTGACAGAAGCATTAACTTCGTTAGCTAATCAATATGCACTCTATCCGGACGGGGCGGCATTTGAGCTTCGTGAGAAAGTAGCAGAGCATTTAGGTGTAAAAGCGGAACAACTTTTATTTGGTAGTGGGCTAGATGAAGTCATTCAAATGATTAGTCGTGCTTTGCTACATAATGGAACAAATGTTGTAATGGCGAACCCTACGTTCTCGCAATACCATCACCATGCTGTTATTGAAGGAGCAGAAGTTCGTGAAGTACCACTTAAAGATGGCATTCACGATTTAGATGCAATGTTACAACAAGTAGATGAGAAAACGAAGATTGTATGGGTTTGTAATCCGAATAATCCGACAGGTACATATGTAGAAAAACAAAAATTACTTTCATTTTTAGAATCAGTTCCAAAGTCAGCGCTCGTTATTATGGACGAAGCATATTATGAATATGCTGGGGCAGAAGATTATCCGCAAACATTACCTCTTCTTGAAAAGTACGAAAATCTTATGGTGCTACGCACATTCTCAAAAGCATATGGATTAGCTGCTTTTCGTATTGGATATGCGATTGGTGATGCAAAGCTTATTGGGCAGCTAGAGGTAGCAAGACTACCATTTAACACATCAACTATCGCCCAAGCGGTAGCATTAGCGGCAATAGAGGATCAACAGTTTTTACAAGAGTGTGTGAAGAAAAATGCCGGAGGATTAAATCAATATTATGCATTTTGTAAGGAATATAACGTATTCTACTATCCATCTCAAACGAATTTTATTTTCTTGAAACTTGGTATACCTGGTAATGAAGCTTTCGAACGATTAATGAAAAAAGGATATATCGTTCGTTCTGGTGCAGCATTTGGTATGCATGATGGTATTCGTATTACTGTTGGATTAAAAGAAGAAAATGATGAGATTATTGAATTACTTACGGAACTTGTAAAAGAACAAGTGAAGAAAGAAGAAACGTATTCTTAAGAAATGGTGGAGGCTCCTGTTACAGGAGCCTTTTTCATTTGAACTGCAATAAGGGGAGTTGTTTGCACGTTCAAGAAAGAAAACGTTACAATAGAAGTAGACGTATAAGAAGAACTATTGTACATATAACTTATTTAAAATGTGAGGAGGATACAGTTTGAAACTAGTAGGACGAAAAAATAGTTTGAATGGGAAAATTGTTGTTCCAGGAGATAAATCTATTTCGCATCGCTCTGTTATGTTTGGAGCGATAGCGGAAGGGACGACGAAAGTATCAAATTTTTTATTAGGAGAAGATTGTTTAAGTACAATTGCATGTTTTCAAAAACTAGGTGTCCAGATTGAACAGTTTGGTAACGATGTCACGATTTACGGTAAAGGATTACATAATTTACAAGAACCGAAAGAAGTATTAGATGTGGGGAATTCAGGGACGACTATTCGTCTTATGCTTGGGATTTTAGCAAATACGCCGTTCCATAGTACGATAATTGGTGATGCATCAATTGGAAAACGTCCTATGAAACGTGTTACAGACCCGCTTAGTAAGATGAATGCTCAAATTGATGGTAGAGAAAACGGACAATATACACCTTTATCTATTCGCGGTGGTAAGGTAAAAGGTATGCATTACCATTCACCAGTAGCAAGCGCACAAGTGAAGTCAGCAGTTTTACTTGCGGGTTTGCAAGGGGAAGGGATTACTACGGTAACAGAGCCTATGCAATCTCGTGATCATACGGAAAGAATGTTGCGTGCATTCGGTTGTACCGTAGATGTTAATGGACGGACTGTTTCATTACAAGGTGGACAACAACTTAAAGGTGCAGACATAGAAGTTCCAGGAGATATTTCTTCGGCGGCATTTTTCTTAGTAGCTGGTGCAATTGTCCAAAATAGTAAGCTTGTATTGGAAAACGTTGGTTTAAATCCGACGAGAACAGGGGTTTTAGATGTATTAACAAAGATGGGTGCACTTATTTCTATCGATCATATTAGAAATGAAGAGTTTGAACCGTGCGGGGATATTACGATTGAAACATCTAAACTAAAAGGAATAGAAATTGGTGGAACTCTTATTCCAAGATTAATTGATGAAATTCCTGTAATTGCTTTATTGGCAACGCAGGCAGAAGGAATTACTGTTATTAAAAACGCTGAGGAGTTAAAAGTAAAAGAAACAAATCGTATCGATACGGTTGTAGATGAATTAGGCAAATTAGGTGCGAAGATTGAAGCTACACCAGATGGTATGATTATATATGGTAAACAAAGTTTAAAAGGAAATACTGTTAATAGTCACGGCGATCATCGTATTGGGATGATGCTTGCAATCGCATCGTGTATTATAGATGGAGAAGTGAAAATAGAGAATAGTGATGCGGTCGCTGTATCGTATCCGGAATTTTTCGAACAATTAGCTGCGCTATGAGAGAAAGTATAGGAAGAGGTAGCTCACTCAAAAGGTTGCGTTCTTACACCTAGTTGCTTATGATAAATGAACAGAAGAGAATATTTTTTGAATTAAAGGAGACGTTTATGCAAAAGTTTGAACAGGCTGTTTCTTATATTGAAAACGGTGAAGCAGAAAAAGGATTACAATTATTAAAAGAACAACTACGAGTTGCTAATGATGAAGAGAAGTATGATATCGCTCGTTACTATCATACACTTGGGTTTATGGATGAGGCGTTAGCAATTACTGAAGACTTACGCTTGCTATATCCGGAAGAAAGTGAATTTACGGTATTTTTAGCAGAATTATATATTGATTTAGATAAAGAAGATGAAGCGATTGAAGTGCTTCATGATATTCCAGAAAACGATGATTTATATGTTCAATCGTTATTACTTGTAGCGGATTTATTCCAAATGCAAGGTTTTGATGATGTAGCAGAACAAAAACTATTAAAGGCGAAAGAAATGATGCCAGACGAACCTGTTATTACGTTTGGGTTAGCAGAATTATATAGTAGTAAAGGTGAAGAGCAAAAGGCGATCACTTATTATGAATCGTTACTAGCAGAACATAAAGTTATGGGTGGTGTTGTCATTGCGCTTCGTCTAGCAGAAACTTTAAGTGCTATTGGAAACTGGGAAGAGGCAATCTCTTACTATGAAGCGGGGTTAGAAGAGCAAAAAGATATTCACTCATTATTTGGATATGCCTTCACATTATACCAAGGAGAAGAATATCAAAGAGCAATTGGTGCTTGGCAAGAATTAAAAGAATTAGATCCTGAATACGCATCGTTATACATGTATTTAGCGAAAAGCTATGAAAAAGAAGGCATGCTTCAAGAAAGCTATGAAACACTTCAAGAAGGAATTAAAGTAGATGAGCTGTCTGTTCCTTTCTATGTAGAATTAGCGAATATTGCGGCGAAATTAGGTAAAATAGCGGAGGCAGAAGAAGTGCTTCAAAAAGCACTGGAGCTAGATCCGGGACATTTAGGTGCGATATTAAAATATGCGTATATTTTAAAAGAACAAGAGAAATACGAAGAGCTAATTGCAGTTGTAGAGCGTGCAATTGACAGTGGAGAACCAGATACACAACTACTTTGGGATCTTGCATTTGCAAAAAAACAATTAGAAATGTATTCGGATGCATTAAAACACTATGAAAGTGCATATACTTCTTTTAAGAATCATCCAGATTTCTTGGAAGAGTACGGTTATTTCTTATTAGAAGAAGGAATGCGAAAAGAGGCGAAAGAAGTATTTACGCAGTTAATACAACTAGACCCGACACAAATTCATATTGAAGAATTGTTATATAATTTAGAGGATTTTTCATAAGTTGGAAGGAAACTGAATGCCGCTTCTTGAATCTAAAAAGAAAAGAGAAAGACAGAGGAGGGACTTAATCGCTATGAATACCCCTGTTTCTGTAAACGAGAAGAAGGATTTTGTAAAATGGTTTTTGAATAATTACCAACTGAAACAGCGTGAATGTGTATGGATTTTGAATTATTTAATGAGTCACGATCAATTAATGCATAAAGTCCACTTCGTAGAACATGCAAAATATTGTCCGCGTGGCTTAGTAATGTCAGCAAATTGTGTGAAAGACACACCGTTTCATTTTTTTAAACAAAATGTAATGACAACAGATGCAGAAAAATCGTTTCATGATATTCGTTTGAATCGAGATGAGGATATTTATATTCAGCTTAATTTTAAATCATCGTTCCAAAATGCAAACTATGTAGCTGTATTAGAAGAAAACCCATATTTGCCAAAGCATATTGAAGTGAATGAAAAAGATCGATTGCTTGCAGAACGATTTTTAGAAGAAAGTGTATTCTCATTTAGAAGAGAACGTCTTTTGAAACAAATTGATGAAGCTTTGGATAAGCAAGATAAGGAAGCATTTCATAGGTTAACAGCAGAGTTGAAAATTTTATAGAATTCATTTTGATTATGTAATCTTTACGAAATTCAGACTTTTTAAGAAAAACTACTTAATAATAGGTAGTTTTTCTTTTTTTACCTCTTTTAGTATGGTTTAATATATATAAAGTGAAAGTTCTGTTATTTCGAATGGAGGAGGGGAGAAAAGGTGAAATGGATTGTAAAAGATGTAGAACAGTTTGAGCAAGCGAGGGAGTATGTAGATACAGGGATTATACCCCTTTTGTCTATTTCGGCAGCAAAAGAGATGAAAATGGTTGTAGAGCAAGGTGAATTTATTGAGGCTTTGAGTATGGAGTTGGAAAGGGAGTATAAAGGAAGAGTGCTTTTACTGCCCGCATTTACGTATTTGGTAGAGAGCCAAAAGAATGAAAAAGACCGTTTGCAAGAATGGACAGATCATTTAAAAAGGCAAGGTTTTAAGCATATTGCCTATGTGACAAGTGACTTTTCATGGAAAGAAGATATGAGAGATGTGCAGGGTGATTTATTTTGGTTTCCATCGTTATCATTAGAGCAATTTAGTGACCAAGCGAAAAGGGAAGTTATTCGTGCACACATAAAAAATATTATGGAAATGTTGGAAGAAAGATGGATAAAATAATAATAAACAGAAAGTTCTTATTATTATGAGTAGTATGATATTGACCTATGCAAGAGGGTATTATATCATGATAGTGTCCTAGTTTTTATTTTTTATATAATTTTTTCACGAGGGGACAATTTCTGATAGAGGGGGGAAATTTTCGTGAGCGAGAAAGAACATCGTGTGTCAAGAAGACAGTTTTTAAATTACACACTTACAGGGGTAGGAGGCTTTATGGCGGCGGGTATTTTAATGCCGATGACGAGGTTTGCGCTTGATCCGGTGTTAAGAAAAGAAGTGGGAACAGATATGGTTGCTGTTGGACAAGTAAAGGATATTACAACAGAGCCGAAGCGCTTCGATTTTAAGGTGAAGCAGGTTGACGGATGGTACAAGTCTGAAGAGCCAAAATCTGCTTGGGTGCATAAAGATGAAAGCGGAGACATTGTTGCATTTTCTCCAGTATGTAAACATTTAGGCTGCACAGTGAACTGGAATTCGGACAAAGCACATCCTAATCAATTCTTTTGCCCATGTCACGGGGGACGTTACACAAAAGATGGGATGAACATTAAAGGCACACCGCCTCTTGCTCCGCTTGATGTGTACGAGTCTAAAGTGAAAGATGGAACGCTGTATTTAGGAAAAGCGAAGCCAAGAGGGGGTGCAAAGTAGATGTTAAATAAAATTTATGATTGGGTGGACGAACGTTTAGATATTACACCGATATGGCGTGATATCGCTGATCATGAAGTACCTGAGCATGTTAACCCGGCACATCACTTTTCTGCATTCGTCTATTGCTTTGGAGGACTTACCTTTTTCGTTACAGTAATTCAAATTTTGTCCGGAATGTTTTTGACGATGTATTATGTGCCGGATATTAAAAATGCTTGGGAGTCGGTTTATTATTTACAAAATGAAGTAGCTTACGGGCAAATTGTTCGTGGTATGCATCACTGGGGTGCTAGTCTCGTAATTGTAATGATGTTTTTACATACACTCAGAGTTTTCTTCCAAGGTGCGTATAAAAAGCCTCGTGAGTTAAACTGGATTGTTGGTGTTCTTATTTTCTTTGTTATGTTAGGTCTTGGTTTTACCGGATATTTATTACCGTGGGATATGAAAGCGTTATTTGCTACGAAAGTAGGGATTCAAATTGCAGAGCAAACGCCGCTCATTGGTCCTTATATTAAAACATTACTCGCTGGTCATTCCGAAATCGTTGGCGCTCAAACATTAACTCGCTTCTTTGCTATTCACGTCTTCTTCTTACCAGCAGCACTTCTAGGTTTAATGGCCTTCCACTTCATCATGATTCGCAAACAAGGTATTTCCGGTCCGCTATAAGAGATTGCTAAATTAAAGGGGAAAGAACAAAAGGAGGGAGATTATGCATCGCGGCAAAGGGATGAAGTTTGTAGGAGATTCTCGGGTACCAGTAGCCCGGAAACCAAATATTCCAAAAGATTATTCTGAATATCCAGGGAAAACAGAAGCGTTTTGGCCGAATTTCTTGTTAAAAGAATGGATGGTTGGTGCAGTTTTTTTAGTCGGTTATTTATGTTTAACAGTGGCGCATCCGTCACCGCTTGAGAGAATGGCGGATCCTACAGATGCAGGATATATACCACTTCCAGATTGGTATTTCTTATTCTTGTATCAGTTATTAAAGTATTCGTATGCTTCAGGCTCATTTACTGTAATTGGTGCGTTTATTATGCCGGGGATTGCGTTTGGAGCGTTACTATTAGCTCCGTTTCTAGATCGAGGACCAGAAAGAGCACCATTGAAGCGTCCTGTAGCAACGGGGTTTATGCTTTTAGCAATTGCATCGATTATTTTTTTAACTTGGGAATCTGTAGCACACCACGATTGGGAAGCTGCAAAAAAACAAGGAGCAATTGTAAAAACAGCACCAGTTGATAAAAATGATGACGGCTACAAGTTGATGCAAAAAAATACTTGTTTAACATGTCATGGTGACAATTTACAGGGCGGAGCGGCAGCACCGGCTTTACAAAACTTAACTTTAAAACCAGAAGAAATCGCTAAAATTGCGAAAGATGGAAAAGGTTCAATGCCTAAAGGTGTATTTAAAGGTACAGATGAGGAACTGAAAAAGCTTTCGGAATTCGTTGCAAAGTATAATAAAAAATAATAGAAAAGCTGACTACAAAATCTGTAGTCAGCTTTTTATTTTGCGTTCCCAGCTAAGCTGGGCACTGTTTGATGGTGAAAGGTTTAAATAGAATTCTACAAGGATTCAAAAATTATTATAGCCTATCTTCAATTGGACAGAAGTGGCTCGGTAAAATAGATTGGTACGTCTTAGAACGGCTTAACCTTTTCTGGATAAGAAAAGAAACATGGTCGTATCAAGGACTTGATGAAGAAAATAACATACACACTCGTGAAAGTAGGAAGCTAGAACAAACTGAAAGCTAAAGAAGGAAGAGCATCGGAAAGCTGTATGAGGGAAAACCTCACGTACGGTTTGATGAGGGGAAGCTGAAACAGAAAAGGGATAGCAAAGCCATCCCTAAAGAAAATTTAATCTGTTTCAGTTTTCTACTCTACGATGACGGAAAGTTTGCTATATAATAGAGTAGAGTTCGATGAAAGAATTACTTTGTTTGAAAGGTGTTGGACATACAGATTGGCTTACTTGTATGCAATGTTAAGGCAACGTTCGGTACTATTATTTTTATTGGTTGTTAACATATTAGGTACAATTTACGGATTCGTATGGTATGGAAATCAATTAAAAGAAACCTCACCTATATTTTGGCCGTTTGTACCAGATAGCCCTATGGCGACTCTCTTTTTTGTCTTTGTTTTAATTGCTTTCTTGATGAAGAAGAACTGGGGGTTAATAGAAGCGCTAGCGATAGTTACTTTAATAAAATATGGTGTTTGGGCTGTTGTTGTAAATGCAATTATGATTTATGTAAAAGGCCCTATTGGCCTTATGGGATATATGTTAATGTTATCTCATTTTGCGATGGCAGTGCAGGGAATGTTATATGCTCCGTTTTATCGGATAAAAAAATGGCACTTCACTGTAGCTGGCATATGGACATTACATAATGATGCAATTGATTATTTATTTTGGCAAATGCCGAGATATGGGATTATGCATTTATTTGTAGAGAAAATTGGTTATTTTACGTTTTGGTTAAGTATTGCTGTACTGTGTATTACATATTATTATTGCTTACGTGAGAACCGAAAACAGTTTTCTTTATGATGGTGAGGACATTTAGGGGGAGAAAATGAAGAAAAATAAGAGCGGTATAAACATATTGGATCGATTGATCACTTTAGTAGTTTCCTATAGCATAGCATTTTCTGTTTTCGCTCTCGCGACAACGGTAGTTGTATATGGAAAATGGTTGTATTATTTTGAAATTGATTTTTTAAATATTCCAGATTTAGCGGATATGACGAAAGATGAAATTAAGAGAAACTATGATGTGCTTATTACATATTTATCGCCGTTTTATGAAGGTGCATTACAATTGCCGACATTAGATATGTCCACAAATGGACGCATTCATTTTGTAGATGTTAAACATATTTTAGTAAAGATTCAATATATAATGTATGGAACGATTGTAATTGCTGTATTAGGAGGAGCGTATTTATTAAAAAAGAAAAAAGAAAAGTTTTTACTTCACGGAGCGATTCTTACAATTATTTTTCCAATAGCTCTTACGTTACCAATTGCTATTAATTTTGAAAAGAGTTTCGTATTATTTCATAAGCTTTTATTTAGCAATGATTATTGGATGTTTGATATTGAAACAGATCCGGTTATTTTAATGTTACCGGAAGAATTCTTTATGCATGCTGCATGTATTATTTTATTATTGATTTTAGGTGGTAGCATGCTTTGTTATGGTGTGTATAAATATTTAGTGAAAAAGAAAAGGGTTTCAAAGAAAAAATTCTCTGTTTAAAGAGAATTTTTTTGTTTTCATAGAGATAATATATTTTTTGGTTTTGTTCTGTTCTATTCTTGTCCAATTCCACATATTTTGTACTAGTAGTTATAGGGGGGACCGGGATGAAGAGAACATTAATTGGACTGATAGCATTTCTAATTATAATGTTTCCAGTACGTATATATGCTGAAGAGTGGAGTGAACTAACTGGATTGCTAGATGACTCTTTGCAGTTAGTGAAGAAAAAAGAAGATAAAAAGGCAATACAAGTACTGTACCATTTCTCAGAGCAATTTCTATCAAAGGAGAATGAAAATAATTCAAAAGTAACTCCGGGACAAATTAGAGTCGTTTCTTTAGCATACGATAAGGCGAAACAATCTCTCGCGGAAGATTCAGATAGGCAAGTTAAAGTGGATAATATGTTAGCGTTACAACTTGCTGTTGATGCACAAGTATCTAAATATCAGCCACTTTGGATGGAAAGAGAAAGAAAGATAATGAATGCTTTTTCTCAAGTAGAAAAGGCGATGGAAAAAGAAGATGATGGACAGTTCCAACAGACGCTAAATACATTTTTAAATGAATTTAATATTATTTATCCTAGTTTAATGATTGCTCTGCCAGAAAACGAAGCGCAGCGTGTAAATGCACATTTATCTTATTTGGATGAATTTCGTAACGTTATGTTAAAAACGAAAGGTGGACAAATGCAACTAGGGATTATTAAAGGTGATTTGCAAAAAATATTTCATACAGTAAAAAAAGATGAGATTGCTCCCTCTCTCATTTGGTTTATGACAATTACTGGAGGACTTATTTTGTTCACTTTAACGTATGTTGGATGGAGAAAGTATAAAGGGGAGAGAGAGAAGCGGAGAAGCAACTTGCATTCTAAAGATAGATAATACGCATAAATAAAGATACGGATTGTAAGGTTTATTTATTGACAACGGTGGAAGAAAAAAATAGAATGAGAAGTACTATAATTAAAACTTCAATGGAGGTTTATGATGTTTTATTTAATTTACTTCGCGATCATTTTGATCATACCGTTGTATGCACAGTCAAAAGTACGTAGTGCCTATAGCAAGTATTCACAAGTTTATTCAACATCAGGTATGACAGGAGCGGAAGTGGCTCGGAAAATTTTAGATGAAAATGGATTGTACAATGTAGCCGTAGAAGAAACGCCAGGTCATTTGTCAGATCATTATGACCCGCGTGTAAAGACGGTTAGATTATCGACAGATAACTATTATGGTCATTCAGTTGCTGGTACAGCTGTAGCAGCACATGAAGTAGGACACGCAATTCAAGATGCGAAAGATTATAACTTTATGCGTGTACGCCATTCGTTAGTGCCAGTTGCTAATTTTGGTTCAAACATGTCATGGGTTTTTGTCCTAATTGGTGTATTTGCACAAATGTCTGGTTTGTTGTTACTAGGAATTATTTTAATGGCAGCAGGTGTTATTTTCCAACTTGTTACATTACCAGTTGAGTTTGATGCATCAAAACGCGCAATGCAACAAATTGAAGCACTTGGTATCGTATCAACAGATGAGTACGGTCAAGCTCGTAAAGTATTAAATGCGGCAGCATTAACATATGTAGCAGCAGCTGCTGTAGCAGTATTTGAATTATTACGTCTCGTATTAATTTATACTGGTATGCAGCGTAGCGACGATTAAAGACTATCAATTTTGATAGTCTTTTTTTTGTTTTGTGGATTGAATCTTATAATATGTTACAAATGGAAATAATAGAGAGAATATGGGGTATAGAACTAGTTAAAATAAAGATAAGTATGGAATGATGAAAGAAGGTGACGGACATAGAATATCCATATCATTTAGTTAAACAAGTGAAGGAGCGTAGTGCTATATACCAATTAGAAGGTTTTTTAAGTGGACAGGGCCCTAAAAACCCGAAATTAATGCTTGTTGGAGAAGCACCTGGTGAAACAGAAATTCATAATGGGATTCCATTTAGTGGGAGAGCGGGAAAACATTTAATGGAATTTTTAGAACGTATTCACGTTACAAGGGAAGAAGTATATATTACGAGTGCGGTCCGGAGTAGACCTTATAAATGGAGAGAGAAAAGGGAACGAAATGGCGAAATAATACAGAAGAAGTACAATAGAACACCGAATCAAGGTGAGATACTTGCCCATGCACCTTTGCTAGATTATGAACTGGAATTTATACAGCAGCCGGTTATTGTCACACTTGGTAATATTGCATTACAGCGTTTAGTTGGTAAAAATAATAAAATTACGGATGTTCATGGAGAATTGTTAAAGCAACCTGTGCAGCGATTGAAAGATAGCAGCAGTACAGAATTTATTTGGTCAGAAAAAGAATATCATATTTTTCCGACCTTTCATCCAGCTTCTATTTTCTATAATCGGAGTTTGTTGGAGCTTATTTATGAGGATTTGGAGAAACTTAAAAGATTTATAATAAAAAACTAGAAAAGCTACAGAGCTTTTCTAGCTGAATTTAATTATGTAACGGTTTTTTATTTTCATCTAATGTAAATCCTTCACCAACAACATCGTGTACATCACTTACAGCGACAAAGGCATGTGGATCTACTGAAATAATGATATTTTTTAATTTTACGATTTCATTTTTAGCAACAACACAATATAGTACATTACGTTCTATTTTTGTATAGGATCCAACTGCTTTTAAAAAGGTTGCTCCGCGCTCCATTTCTGATAAAATTTTTGAAGCAATTTCATCGTTTTTATCAGAAATAATAGTTGCTCCTTTTGCTGCATAAGCACCTTCTTGCATGAAATCAATAACCTTGGCCCCGATAAAAACAGCAACTAACGTATACATGCCCTCGCGATATGATAAATATGTAAGAATAGAGATAATGATAACGACCGCATCAAACATAAACATCGTTTTTCCCATACTCCAGCCAACATATTTGTGAACTAGCCTTGCGATAATATCAACACCGCCAGTAGTCCCACCGTATTTGAATATAATTCCAAGTCCTATGCCGATAAATGCCCCAGCGAATAAAGCAGCCAGTGTCATATCATTTTGCAAGTTTAAATGTAAGTTGAGAACCTCGTAGCGCTGAAACACCCAAAGGAATAAAGAGACGCTAAATGTACCGATTAATGTGTATAAAAATGTTGTTCGGCCGAGTAATTTCCAGCCAATGAAAAATAGAGGGACGTTTAAAATTAAGTTTGTATAGGAAGGATCAAGTGAAAATTTAAAATATAATAATAGCGTAATGCCGGTAAATCCACCCTCTGCAAGATGATTTTCAATATTGATATTCACAATACCGAAAGAAAAAATAGCGGAACCGATTAAAATAAAAATGATATTTCGAATCTTCAAATTTGATGTCATTTAGAAATCCCCCTAATTATGTAATGATTGCATTGCTCCTCTTAAACGATAGAACATAATAATAAGTTATTTCTAGTTGATAGTAAAAATAGAGAATGGTATAAGAGCTTAATTAGTTCAGCCTGATATTGTGCGGAAAAAATGCAAAAGAAAGTTTCACTTTATCCCGTCCCAACGGCTGGTAGAGGGAAAAGCGAAGAAGAAAAGGTCGAACCAGCCGCAGGGACCCGATTGGTTCAGGCTGATCTTTTGTAAAAATCACGCAAAAGAAGTTTCACTTTACCCCGCTCTAACGGCTGGTAGAGGGTAACACAGTGAAGAAAGTTCGAACCAGCCGTAAGAGCCCGATTGGTTCAGGCTGATCTTTTGCAAAAATCACGCAAAAGAAGTTTCACTTTATTATAGTCTATCCTAAAAAGAGTCGTAAATAGTGATATGAGGGAATAATATTTGTCAAATCGCGATGAATTGGCTAACATGAAAGAGGAAGGAATAAGAGGTGACTAGTATGGAAGCAAAAACGATGAAAGATATGCAGAAAGAAGTAGATGCATATATCGGTCAATTTAAAGAAGGTTATTTTAGTCCGCTTGCAATGATGGCTCGTTTAACTGAAGAAATGGGAGAGCTTGCAAGAGAGGTTAATCATTATTATGGTGAGAAACCAAAGAAAACGACTGAGAAAGAACGAAGTGTTGAGGAAGAGCTTGGAGATGTTTTATTTGTTATGCTTTGTATGGCAAATAGTTTAAATATTGATTTAGAAACAGCGCATAACATTGTAATGAATAAATTTAATACACGTGATAAAGATCGTTGGACACGTATTGATGAGGGAGAGAAAGACGCATGAAAGAAATTAAAGTAATTATCGCTGGACCACGAGGACGCATGGGATATGAAGCAGTCCTTCTTATGGAAAGAACAGCGCATTTCAATTTAGTAGCAGCAATTGATTATAAGCATGGTGGAGAAAAAATTTCTGATGTACCGGGAATGCCAGCGCTAGATGCACCTATTTACGCGGATTTACATACTTGTTTAGATGAAGTAGAAGCAGATGTATTGTTAGATTTAACAACACCAGAAATTGGAAAGAAACATGTGACACTTGCAGTTGAACGTGGACTTCGATCAGTTATTGGTACAACTGGATTTACTGAAGAAGAACTAAAGCAATTAACAGAAAATGCAAAAGAAAAAGAAGTAGGAACAATTATCGCTCCAAATTTTGCGATTGGTGCAGTTCTTATGATGAAGTTCTCTCAAATGGCAGCGAAGTATTTCCAAGATGTTGAAGTAATTGAATTACACCATGATCAAAAATTAGACGCACCATCTGGTACAGCTGTAAAAACAGTAGAATTAATCCGTCAAAATCGTGTACCAAAAGAGCAAGGGCACCCTAATGAAACGGAACAATTAGAAGGGGCACGTGGTGCAAATGTAGACGGTATTCACATTCATAGCGTACGTCTACCAGGGCTTATTGCACACCAAGAAGTAATGTTCGGCGGAGATGGACAAATGTTAACAGTTCGTCATGATTCATTCAACCGTGCATCATTTATGTCAGGTGTAAAACTATCAATTGAAACAGTAATGAACCTTGATCATCTTGTGTACGGTTTAGAAAATATTATCGACTAAAGGGGAGACAACGGATGAAAATTGCCTTAATCGCACATGACAAAAAGAAAGATGATATGGTTTCGTTCGCATACGCATATAAACCAATTTTTGAAAAACATGAACTTTTTGCAACAGGAACGACAGGACTTCGTATTATGGAGGCAACTGGTTTAGTTGTAACAAGATATCAATCCGGTCCTCTTGGTGGAGATCAAGAAATTGGTGCAATGATTGCAAAAAATGAGATGGATATGGTGATTTTTTTCCGGGATCCACTAACAGCCCAGCCGCATGAACCAGATGTTAATGCGTTACTTCGTTTATGTGATGTATACGCCATCCCATTAGCAACAAATATGGCAAGTGCTGAAATGCTAATGCATGCATTAGAGCGGGGAGATTTAGATTACCGAAAGTTAAGAAAATGAGGGGAACAATTATGAGTGGATTACATATATTAGCGTTTGGTGCTCATGCCGATGATGTTGAAATCGGCATGGCAGGTACCATTGCAAAGTATACGAAGCAAGGATATGAAGTAGGCATTTGCGATTTAACAGAAGCTGATCTTTCTTCAAATGGAACGGTAGAAATAAGAAAAGAAGAAGCAAAGGCTGCAGCTCGTATTATGGGAGTAAAAACGAGAATTAATTTAGCAATGCCAGATCGTGGTTTGTATATGAAAGAAGAATATATACGTGAAATTGTAAAGATTATTCGTACATATAAACCAGCACTAATTTTCGCACCATATTACGAAGATCGTCATCCAGACCATGCTAATTGCGCGAAACTTGTGGAAGAAGCTATCTTTTCAGCGGGAATTCGTAAATATATGTCTGAACTTCCGCCGCACCGTGTAGAGTCGTTTTATAATTATATGATTAATGGTTTTCATAAACCGAATTTTTGTATAGATATTAGTGAATACCTTTCTAAAAAGGTGGAAGCGTTAGAAGCGTATGAAAGTCAGTTTTCAACAGGGAGTGATGGTGTTAAGACGCCATTAACCGAAGGATACGTTGAAACTGTAATCGCTAGGGAGAAGATGTTTGGGAAAGAAGTTGGAGTGCTGTATGCCGAAGGATTTATGAGTAAGAAACCGGTTTTATTACATGCTGATTTAATAGGGGGATGTAAATGAAATTGAAAATAGGTATTACATGTTATCCTTCTGTAGGTGGTTCTGGGGTTGTTGGGACAGAGTTAGGAAAGCAATTGGCGGAACGCGGGCATGAAATTCATTTTATTACATCGGGTGTACCATTTCGGTTGAATAAAGTGTACCCGAACATTTATTTTCACGAAGTAACAGTAAATCAATATTCTGTTTTTCAATATCCACCTTACGATTTAGCATTAGCGAGTAAAATGGCAGAGGTTGCTCAAAGAGAAAACCTTGATATTTTACATGTGCATTATGCAATCCCTCATGCTATTTGTGCATATTTAGCAAAACAAATGATTGGGGAGCGTATTAAAATTGTTACGACCTTACATGGAACGGATATTACTGTGTTAGGTTCCGACCCTTCGTTAAATAATTTAATTCGCTTTGGTATTGAACAATCTGATGTTGTTACAGCTGTGTCACATTCGTTAATTGAAGAAACAAATGAACTTGTAAAACCAGATAAAGAAATTGAGACGGTATACAATTTTGTAGATGAACGTGTTTATTTCAAACGTGATATGTCTCAATTAAAAAAAGAATATGGTATACGAGAAAATGAAAAAGTGTTGATTCATATTTCAAATTTCCGAAAGGTTAAGCGTGTACAGGATGTTGTGCAGTCATTTGCCAAAATTGTAAAGGAAGTAGATGCGAAATTGCTTCTTGTTGGTGATGGACCAGAGTTCTGTACTATTTTACAATTGGTGAAAAGTTTACATATTGAGGAACGTGTCTTATTCCTAGGAAAGCAAGATAATGTTGCAGAGCTTCTTGCGATGAGTGATTTAATGCTACTTTTATCAGAAAAGGAAAGTTTTGGTCTTGTTATATTAGAAGCGATGGCGTGTGGTGTGCCTAGTATCGGAACGAGGGTTGGGGGCATTCCAGAGGTCATTCAACATGGTGAAACAGGATATATATGTGAAGTTGGAGATACAGACGGAATAGCTAAGCAAGCAATTCAGCTACTAGAAAATGAAGAACTTCACCGTAATATGGGAGAGCGAGCGATGAAATCTGTATATGAGCAGTTTCGTTCGGAAAAAATCGTTTCACAGTATGAGGCGATTTATTATGACATACTAAGGGATGACAAGAATGGAAAGATTTAAAAAAGCTAGTTCAATTATTGAGATGTTAAAACAGCACGGACATGAGGCTTACTTCGTTGGTGGAAGTGTACGCGATCTTATTATCGATAGACCGATTGGAGATATCGATATCGCAACATCTGCTTTACCAGAAGAAGTAATGGCTATTTTCCCAAGACATGTTCCGGTTGGTCTTGAGCATGGAACTGTAATTGTTGTAGAAAATGGTGAACCGTATGAGGTAACTACTTTTCGAACAGAAAGCGAATATGAAGATTTTCGAAGACCTAGTAGTGTTCAATTTGTCCGTTCATTAGAAGAGGATTTAAAACGACGTGATTTCACGATGAATGCAATTGCAATGACAGAGGAAGGCGAAATGGTTGATTTATTTGCTGGGAAAGAAGCGATTCGTCTGAAGGAAATTACAACGGTTGGAGATGCTGCAGACCGTTTTCAAGAAGATGCACTGCGAATGATGCGTGGTATTCGGTTCGTAGGTACGTTAGGTTTCTCTTTGGAAATAAAGACGAAACAAGCAATTGAAACGTATGGGCATTTGCTCGAACATATAGCGATTGAAAGAATTACAGTTGAATTTGAAAAATTGTTGACCGGTACATATTGTGTGAATGGTCTTCAAGAGTTAGTAGAAACTAAGCTATTTTCTCATCTGCCATATTTGCAAATGTCAGAAGAAAGACTCTTGAAAGCTACGCAGTATAAATGGGATTCTTTCGAAACAGACGTTGAGGCGTGGGCATTTTTCCTATATTGTATCGGAGAAGAGCATCCATCTGTCTTTTTGCGTCAATGGAAGTTCTCGAATAAAAAGATTAAAGATATCGTAGCGGTTTTATTAGCAATTCGTTCTAGAAAGGAGAAGGAGTGGGATACAATCCTTCTTTATAAAACTGGGATTCGCATCGCTGAGATGGCGGAAAGAGTATATGAAGCGATAATAGAAAGTTATAATAGTGCGTCTGTTAAGCAAGTACAATCATTATTTCATGCATTGCCGATAAAAAATCGTCAAGAAATGAATGTGACTGGTAATGATTTATTAAGCTGGACAGATAAAAAGCCAGGTCCGTGGGTTGCCGAAATGCTTCAAAATATTGAAGAAGCAATCGTACAAGGAGATTTAGTTAATAAGAAAGAGGATATAAGGGAGTGGCTACAAAGATGCAATCTACTATAAGAAAGCAGTTATTACAAGTTTTTTCTGAAGCAGATGGTGCATTTGTATCTGGTCAAATACTTAGTGACAAACTTGGTTGTTCGAGAACCGCTGTATGGAAGCATATGGAGGACCTTCGTAATGAAGGGTATGAACTAGAAGCTGTACGCCGCTTAGGGTACCGAATTGCTAGTAAACCAGATAAAGTAACTGCGAATGAGATTCAATTAGGATTACAAACAGAGCGTATCGGTAGAACGGTTTATTTTGAAGAATCGGTTGAGTCTACTCAGCATATTGCAGCGAGACTTGCTTATGAAGGCGCAGAAGAGGGAACAATTGTCGTTGCTGAAGAACAAACAGCAGGTAGAGGGCGTTTAAGTAGAAAATGGTATTCCCCAAAAGGAACAGGAATTTGGATGAGTATTATTTTGCGTCCCTCGATTCCAGTTCATCATGCACCACAGCTTACTTTATTAGCAGCTGTTAGCGTAGCGCAAGCAATTGAAAAATGTACCGGTGTAAACGTAGGGATTAAGTGGCCGAATGATATTTTAATTCAAGGTAAAAAAGCTGTCGGTATATTAACGGAGATGCAAGCTGATCCAGATAAAATTAATGCTGTTATTATGGGAATTGGCATTAATGCAAATCAGAAACAAGAACATTTTGATGAGGAAATTCAGCAAATTGCAACTTCATTAGCAATTGAATCGGGTAAGCCGATTGTTCGTGCGGAACTTATGCAACAAATTTTCTTGCAACTAGAGAAATTGTATGAAGAGTATTTAAAAAATGGCTTCTCTGTTATTAAAATTCTTTGGGAAAGTTACGCAGTAAGTATCGGAAAAGAAATTACAGCTCGAACGATGAAGGAAACTATTAATGGGCTAGCAAAAGGAATTACGGAGGATGGTGTATTGTTACTTGAGGATCATCAAGGACAAGTGCACCACATTCATTCTGCTGATATAGAAATTAAGTAAAAGAAGTTCCTATTTTGGAGCTTCTTTTTGTCATTTAGATACTAATAAATTTCACATACCGTAATAGGAATAAAAAATTATTTTTTCGAAAAAATGTAGCAATTCCTTTTCAGAGTTTGCTATAATTAGTTCGAATATGGGCAGTATCAAAGCGAACTGCACCATTATTTTACGCAGTATGAAAAAATAATAATTTGGATTCTGCCTTGATCCAATAATGGACTGGGACAGAGGGATGAATAATGCCGACTAACACACAACCCTTCTGCCCTTTTATGGCCAGAGGGGTTTTTTATATGATTTCGGCCATCTCCTCTCTCCTGCATAAAGGAGGAGTAGTTTTTGAAAACAAAAACAGATTTTTTGAAAATGAAAGAGCAAGGTGAGCCGATTACAATGCTAACGGCGTATGATTATCCATCTGCTAAATTAGCAGAAGAAGCTAAAGTCGATATGATTTTGGTGGGTGATTCTCTAGGAATGGTTGTACTTGGGTATGATTCAACAGTTCCAGTAACAGTAGAGGATATGATTCATCATACGAAAGCTGTACGCCGCGGAGCGAAAGAGACGTTTATTGTAACTGATATGCCATTTATGTCTTATCATGTCTCATTGCAAGATACGATGATTAATGCACGTCGCATTGTTCAAGAGAGCGGGGCACATGCATTAAAGGTAGAAGGTGCTGGAGAAGTTATATCAACTATTCACTACTTAACGAATGCGGGAATTCCCGTTGTGGCGCATTTAGGTTTAACTCCTCAATCTGTAGGAGTGCTAGGTGGGTATAAAGTACAAGGGAAAGATGCTGAAAGTGCAAAAAAATTAATAGAAGATGCAAAGAAATGTGAGGAAGCTGGTGCGATAGCACTTGTGCTAGAATGTGTGCCAATGCAATTAGCAGAACTTATTTCAGAGCAGTTAACAATTCCTACAATTGGAATTGGAGCAGGACAAAAAGTAGATGGGCAAGTTCTTGTATACCACGATCTTATCTCGTACGGCGTAAATCGTGTTCCGAAATTTGTGAAGCAATATACGTCTGTTCAAGAGGAGATTGTGCGAGGGATTTCGCAATACGTTACTGAAGTAAAGACAGGGCAATTTCCTGAAGAAAAACATTCATTTACAATGAAAGAGGAAGAGTGCTTAGCGTTATACGGAGGAAAACAATAATGAAAATCATAACTACAGTGCAAGAGATGCAGCAAATTACAAACGAACTGCATGCAAGTGGAAAAAGTATCGGTTTTGTTCCAACGATGGGGTATTTACACGAAGGGCATGCTACGTTACTACGTAAGGCAAGGGAAGAAAATGAAATTGTAGTTTTAAGTGTATTTGTAAATCCACTACAATTTGGACCAAATGAAGATTTAGATCGATACCCACGTGATATTGATAGAGATGAAAATGTAGCAAAAGAAAATGGTGTTGATTATTTATTTTATCCGAGTGTAGAAGAGATGTATCCAGCAGAACAAACGACAACAGTAGAAGTTGTGAAGCGTACCGACGTATTATGTGGCAAACAAAGACCTGGTCATTTCGCTGGTGTTGCGACTGTACTAATGAAACTATTTAATATTACATTGCCAACGCGTGCTTATTTCGGTATGAAAGATGCACAGCAAGTAGCTGTAATTGAAGGATTCGTAACTGATTTTAATATTCCCGTTACGATCGTACCAGTTGATATTGTAAGGGAAGAAGATGGATTAGCGAAAAGTTCTCGTAATGTGTATTTATCACTAGAAGAACGTGAAGAGGCTCCTCATTTATACGGCAGTCTATGTATAGCGAAAGAACGAATTGAGGCAGGCGAACGTAATCCGGAAATCATTATGAATCTTGTGAAAGAGCATATTGAGAAGTATACAAAAGGCACTGTAGATTATGCTGACTTATATGCATATCCTTCATTAAAAGCAATAAATAAAATTGAAGGAAGAATCATTTTAGCGATTGCAGTTAAGTTTGAAAATGTACGATTAATTGACAATATAACATTAATGGGGAAATAAGGGGGAGCATCTATGTTTCGCACAATGATGAGAGCGAAGTTACATCGTGCAACTGTAACAGAAGCAAATTTAAATTATGTAGGTAGTATTACAATTGATGAAGATTTAATGGATGCGGTAAATATTGTAGAAAATGAAAAAGTACAAATTGTAAATAATAACAATGGAGCTCGCTTAGAGACATATGTTATTAAAGGAGAGCGCGGTAGCGGTGTTGTGTGTTTAAATGGTGCAGCTGCAAGGCTTGTACAACCGGGTGATAAAGTTATTATTATTTGCTATGGTTTAGTGGCAGAAGAAAATATTCATAAACAAGAGCCGAAAATTGCAGTATTAGACGATGATAATCAAATTATTGAAATGTTAGGTGCTGAAAAAGCTGGCACGATATTATAAGTAGGAAGGCTATCTCTAATTAAGGAGATAGCTTTTTTGTGCATCTTTTCATTAAGATGAGGTAAAACGTGGTATAGTAACATTATATAATTTTTGTGTTTGATAGGTAAGAAATTGAGGTGTTACATATATGAGTAAGCGTTATGTCGTTGTTGATTTAGAGACGACAGGGAACTCCTGGAAGGATGGGAAGGATAAAATCACCCAAATTGCAGCTGTTGTAGTGGAAGATGGAGAGATATTAGAGATTTTTTCATCTTTTATTAATCCGAAGAGAGAGATTCCCCTATTTATTACAGAATTAACTGGGATTGATGAAGATCTTGTAAAACAAGCCCCGTTATTTCGAGATGTAGCCCCGATGATTGTTGAGCTATTACAAGGTGCGGCTTTTGTTGCACATAACGTTCACTTTGATTGGAATTTTTTAAATGAAGAATTAAGGCAAGCTGGATATACAGAAGTACATTGTCCTAAAATTGATACAGTTGAATTGGCGCAAATTCTTTTGCCGACAGCTGATAGTTATAAATTACGTGATTTAGCTAAGCAGCATGAACTAGAGCACGATCAACCACATCGTGCGGATAGTGATGCTCTTGCAACAGCGGAGTTGTTTTTACAATTTTTAAGTGAAATTGAAAAGTTACCACTTGTCACATTACAATCGCTTTATGAATTAAGTGATGTTTTCCAAAGTGATATAGCTGATGTACTTTCTGAAAATATTTTAAAGAAAATGATGCATGGTAAAGAAGAGGCAGAGGAGTGTGAGGTGTATCGAAATATTGCGCTTCGAAAGCGGAATTATTCTTTAAGCCTCAGTGAAACATACTCATCTAAATTTGATGCTTTCTTACATAAGACAATCGATAAACTTGAATTGAATATGCCAAAGTTTGAAAAAAGAGAAAGCCAACAAATTATGATGAAGGAAATATATACAGCGCTAAGAGATTCTAGGTTTTCACTGATTGAAGCAGGAACAGGTACGGGGAAGACGCTTGCATATTTACTTCCAAGTATTTATTTCGCAAAGAAAAAAGAAGAACCTGTCATTATAAGTACACAAACTGTACAATTGCAACAACAAATACTAGAAAAAGAAATTCCTTTATTAAAGAAAATAATACCATTTTCATTTGAAGTAGCTCTTCTGAAAGGAAGAAAGCATTACCTTTGTCTACACAAATTTGAATATGCTTTGCAAGAGGAAGAGAAAAATTATGATATGGCGCTCACAAAGGCAAAAATTTTAGTGTGGTTATTGCAAACGGAAACTGGCGATCGTGATGAATTGAATATTCCTGAGGGCGGCAAGTTACTTTGGAACCGTATTTGTAGTGATGTACATAGTCCAGGCGGGATGCAAAGCAACTGGTATAGTCGTTGCTTTTATCAAAGAGCAAAGAATAAAGCATTATTTGCAGATATCGTTATTACAAATCATGCGTTATTATTTCAAGATTTTTCAAGTGAAGAACCACTATTTGCTTCATGTGAACATATTATTTTTGATGAAGCTCATCATATCGAGGAAGCGGCGAGTAGAACATTAGGTGAACAGTTCTCATGCATGTATTTTCAATTAGCTTTATCTCGTCTTGGTACGCTAGAAACAGATGATGTACTTTCTAAAGTATATAAAATGATGAAAAAATCAGAGCAAGCATCGCGTTCGACTTTCCGTATGGTGAGTCATAGTTTGAAGGAATTGAAATTTGATGCGGATGAACTATTTCAAATGTTACGGACTTTCGTATTTAAACAAACAAAGCAGGAACAAGGGATGAGCAATATGCCACTCATTTATCGATATAACACGGAAGTAGAGAAAGGTAAGTTATGGGATAGCATTACCGAGTTAACAAATCGATTTGTGTATGATGTAAGAAAGTTATTGACTACACTTGAGAAGCAAGCTGAAATATTGCAAAGTAAATTAGAATGGGAGATGCATGTCGTTACAGGTGAATTTATGCATTTAATTGAGTTGTTGAGAAAGATGGCACAATCTTTACAATTACTCATTTTAGAAAAAAATTCATACGTGACATGGATGGAGACTGAAACGAAGGGAACGATTCATTCAACAGTTCTATATGCGCAGCCTGTTCATATTGGTGAAAGATTTGCTGATGAATTTTTAACCCAGAAAAAGAGTGTTATTTTCACATCAGCAACGTTAACAGTTAATGATTCATTCGACTATATAAAAGAGGAGCTAGGTTTACATGATTTTGCTCCCAATACATTAAAGGTTCCATCACCATTCCGTTTTGAAGAGCAAATGAAATTAATGGTTTCAACGGATGTACCTTTTATTAAGAAAGCAAGTAATGAAGAATATATTGAGTCTATATCGGCACATATTGCGAAAATAGCGAAATCTACAAAAGGTAGAATGCTCGTTTTATTCACTTCGTATGAAATGTTGAAAGAAACGTATACGAATTTGAAAAATGATGAGACATTAGAAGGATATTTATTATTAACGCAAAGTGTGAATAATAAGAGCCGAAGTCGTCTAATCCGCAAATTCCAGGAGTTCGACAAATCGATTTTGTTAGGAACAAGTAGTTTTTGGGAAGGGATAGATATACCTGGAGATGCCCTAAGCTGTCTTGTCATTGTCCGTCTGCCTTTTACCCCTCCTCATCAGCCGATGATGGAAGCAAAAGGAGAGTGGTTAAAAAATCAAGGAGAAGACGTATTCGATAAGTTGGCGCTCCCGCAAGCAATCTTGCGTTTCAAACAAGGGTTTGGTCGTCTTATTAGAACAAATACAGATACGGGAACTGTATTTGTATTAGATCGTCGTTTGACAAGTTCTTCCTATGGAAAACGATTTTTACAATCAATCCCAACTGTACCGCTCTATGAAGGACCGTTAGAAGAATTGTTAGTACAGTTAGAAGAATCGTCAAATGAATAAAATTGGAAGAAAAATACGCCTGAAGTACATTTAAACTTCAGGCGTAAAAAATGTGGGTAGGAGGAATTTTATTTTTCTTACTTCTTGTATACAAAATATATTGCTTTTCGATTTGAAACCTTTTTTTGCTGTACATGTCCTGCTATAATAGATGGGTGATGAAGCAGGGGTTGTAAAGAATGTACTCTTATTGTAACCGCATTGCGTTCTTCTATAATTAGAAATTTTTGTGTAACGGAGGAGTTTTTTCATGGATAAGAAAATCGAAGTCCTATCAACGACGCGTATTAAATATTCGTCTGACTTGTATAAAATTGTTGATGGTTTGAATCGTACGTTAAAAGAGCAGGACCTCATGTTCGGATTAGCATTAGACGAAAAAGATAAAGAAATAGCTGTATTTACGATTTACAGAACGTAGTGATACAATGAAAAAGTGGATCTTTACAATCATTATCGTTATCGTTGCTAGCGGAATATATGGGGCATATGTTTATAATAAAGCGATGGAAAAGAAAATTCCAAAAGAGTCAAAGTCTGTAGAAATTGCGAAAGAAAAGGCAAAGCTTACAAAGGTAAATACTGTTGATTATTATAATGGAAAATCTTCATATACAGTCGTACAAGGTACAGATGAAAAAGGAGAACAACTTATCGTTTGGGTGCCTGAGAAAAAAGGGGAAACTATAGTAAGGAAAAAGAGCGAAGGTATTTCTGAAAAAGATGCTTTACAAAGAACGATTGAACAAGTCGGAGATGAAAGTAAAGAACCCAAAAGTAAGCCGAAAGAAATTTTAAAAGCAAAATTAGGCTTTGAAAATAATATACCATTATGGGAAGTTACATATATTGATGATGACAATCGTTATAGTTACTACTATCTTGAATTTAAAGATGGGAACTTTTTAAGACGATATAGCATTGAAAAATAGATGTAGGGGGAACTACAAATGAAATTAGCAAAGCGAGTAGCTGCTTTAACACCATCTGCAACTTTAGAAATTACAGCAAAGGCACAAGCATTAAAAGCAGAAGGTCATGATGTAATTGGATTAGGAGCAGGAGAACCTGACTTTAATACGCCAAAACATATTATGGATGCTGCGCATAAAGCGATGTTAGAAGGACATACGAAATATACACCAACAGGTGGATTACAAGCGTTAAAACAAGAAATTGCGAAGAAGTTTACTCGTGATCAAGGAATTGCGTATGATCCATCTGAAATTATTGTATGTAATGGTGCCAAGCATGCATTATATACATTATTCCAAGTGTTACTTGATGAAGGAGATGAAGTTATCATCCCAACTCCTTATTGGGTAAGTTATCCTGAGCAAGTAAAGCTTGCTGGTGGTAAGCCAGTTTATGTAGAAGGTCTAGAAGGCAATGAGTACAAAATTACAGCAAAGCAGCTGCGTGAGGCAATTACAGAGAAAACGAAAGCAGTTATTATTAATTCACCGAGCAATCCAACAGGGATGATTTACAGCAAAGAAGAATTACAACAGCTTGGAGAAGTATGTTTAGAGCATGATATCTTAATCGTTTCAGATGAGATCTATGAAAAATTAATTTATGGTGACGCGGAATATACTTCAATTGCCCAGCTTTCTAATGCATTAAAAGAACAAACACTTATTATTAATGGTGTATCTAAATCACATTCTATGACAGGTTGGCGTATTGGATATGCAGCAGGAAATAAGCAGCTTATTAAAGCGATGACGAACTTAGCGAGTCATAGTACGTCAAACCCTACTTCAATTGCTCAATACGGTGCAATTGCTGCGTATGCAGGCTCACAAGAACCTGTAGAAACAATGCGTCAAGCGTTTGAAGAAAGATTGAACATTATTTATGATAAATTAATTCAAATTCCTGGTTTCACTTGCATTAAGCCACAAGGTGCTTTTTACTTATTCCCAAATGTAAAAGAAGCCGTAGCGTTAGCTGGGTATGATACAGTTGATGAGTGGGCAAAAGCATTATTAGAAGAAGAAAAGGTGGCTCTTGTTCCAGGTACAGGATTTGGTGCACCAAATAACGTTCGATTATCGTATGCGACATCTCTTGAGCAAGTTGAGAAAGCATTAGAACGAATTCATACGTTCATGAAAAGTAAAGTACAGGCTTAATCGTCTGTTTCTTGTAGTAAATGGCAAAAAACCTCCCTATATATAGGGAGGTTTTTTTGACGAATTGTGGCAAAAAGAAATGGCTAAAGGTGTGTTATACTAGAGAACGAGGTGTTTGGTGATGAAAAAGAAAATGATGTTACAATGGTTTGAACAGGGAAGCATAGCGATTCCTAAATTGCTTATGATGCATTATAAAAAGCTAGGTTTAAATGAGACGGAATTTATGGTAGTACTTCATGTACACACATTTTTAGAATCAGGTAATTCGTTCCCGACTCCTTCAGAGATTTCAGAACGGATGACGATAACAGAAATGAAATGCATGGAAGTGATTCAGACTTTAATCCAAAAAGGTTTTTTAGCACTAGAAGGTGGACGAAGATCTGAAGCGATGATGTGTGAAAGTTATTCTTTACAACCACTGTGGGAAAAAATATTGCACTTTTTAATGAATGAATCTATAGAGGAAGAGCAAAAAGAACAAAAACAAATTCAAGTAAATTTATATACAGTATTTGAAAAAGAATTCGGAAGACCACTTTCCCCATTTGAATGTGAAACATTAGGGATGTGGGAAGATCAAGATCAACACCATCCGAATTTAATTCAAGCGGCTCTTCGTGAAGCTGTTATGAGTGGTAAACTTAATTTTCGGTATATTGATCGTATTTTGTTTGAGTGGAAAAAGAACGGAATTAAAACGGTAGATCAAGCGCAAAATCAAGGCCAGAAATTTAGAGCGAATCAACAACGCACACAACAAACGACAAAACAAGAGACGAAATTTACTGGGAAAGTGCCTTTTTATAATTGGTTGGAGCAGTAGTGTAGGAGGAAATATATGTTGAACAAAACGCAAATTCGTTATTGTTTAGATACAATGGCGGATATGTATCCAGAAGCGCATTGTGAATTAATTCATGATAATCCATTTGAACTTGTAATCGCAGTGGCATTATCTGCACAATGCACAGATGCACTTGTGAATAAAGTGACGAAAAACTTATTCCAAAAATATAAAACACCAGAAGATTATTTGAGTGTGTCTTTAGAAGAGTTACAACAAGATATACGTTCCATTGGATTGTTTAGAAATAAGGCGAAAAATATTCAAAAATTGTGCCGGATGTTACTAGATGATTATAACGGGAAAGTTCCAGAAGACCGTGATGAGCTGACGAAATTACCAGGAGTAGGGAGAAAGACAGCGAATGTAGTTGTTTCGGTAGCATTTGGGATTCCAGCGATTGCTGTTGATACGCATGTAGAGAGAGTGAGTAAACGGTTAGCAATTTGTAGATGGAAAGATTCTGTGTTAGAAGTGGAAAAGACATTGATGAAGAAAATTCCAATGGATGAGTGGGGAGTTACACACCACCGTATGATTTTCTTCGGACGTTATTACTGTAAGGCGCAGCGACCACAATGTGAAGAGTGTCGATTACTAGAAATATGTCGCGAAGGAAAGAAACGAATGAAGGGGAAATAAAGGATGGAGCGAGTTATAGAAATACCGAAAGAGTTTCGGTGCGTACCATTTTTTAAAGTGAGTGCAAATTCGATTACGTATCACACAGACCAATCTTTTGAAGAGATAATACAAAATACTTACTTTATATTTGATATTGAAAGAAAATATGAGCCATGGAATGAAATTGAAACAAGTATTCCAGCGGTGTTAAATATATGGAAAAGCAAGCATGAAGAAATTGCTATACTATTTCGGAACAGAAAAAAACAAGAAGCTGAGGGTCCGATGATTCTTTTTGCAGCGCACTTTCTATCGGTTATATATTGGTTAAATGAGCAGCCTGTTCATAGTTTGAATGAGATGCAAGTAAATACGAATAAATTGGAAGTACAACCTGTTAATTTTATGGAGCGATATTCATTTATTATAAAGAAACTGAGTAATTACCATTCGTATATTCAATTAGTACAGTTGTATATCGAAATAGAAAAGCTATATGTAAAGAAAATGATAACAAAAAAGAAGTCGGTTTCTCATTAAGAGAAACCGACTTCTTTTTTTGTTTATTAAGACTCTGTTGTAACAACATTTCCGTCCGCGTGAGGTGTATCTCCCTCGGTATTTTGTTGCTGTTGTTGCTCTTCAGCTTTTTTTCTAGCTTCTTCGTCAGCTTTTCTCTTAGCTTCTTCGTCGGCTTTTCTCTTAGCTTCTTCGTCAGCTTTCTTCTTAGCTTCTTCGTCAGCTTTCTTCTTAGCCTCTTCGTCAGCGGCTTTCTTTTGAGCTTCTTCTTGCTGTTTACGTTGTTGTTCTTGTTGCTGCTGTTGTTCTTGTTGTTTACGTTGTTGTTCTTGTTGCTGTTGCTGTTGCTGTTCTTGCTGTTCTTGCTGTTTACGCTGATCTTCATCAGCTTTTTTCTTAGCTTCTTCTTGTTTTAGTTTATCTTCATTGGTCTTTTTCAGGGCTTCTTCGTCAGCTTTTTTCGCATCTGGAGTTCCGCCAGGCGCAGTGAAGGATGCACCAACTGCAGGGCTTGTTCCAGTACCCTTTTTCGCTACTACAGAGAAACTGTAAGTAACACCTGGTTTAATACCACCAAGAGTAGCTGTCGTACCGCTTACTGATAAGCTACCACTAGAACCGTCAGTAGCTTTATAGCTTGCTGCGTATGCATCAACATTTGATGATGGTCCAGACCAGTTCAGTGTCACTGTGCTAGCGCCATCGAAAGCGACATTAAGACCACTAGGCGGATCTACTTTAATTTGTTTAATTGCATCTTTCTTCGCACCTTTTACGTATAACTCTCCGTTTATTTCTTGTACAGAAGAAGGGCGTTCGAAACGAGATTTATCTGTAGCGAATTTGCTCATCATTACTTGGAACATTTGTTGTGCAATTTTAGTATAACGATCGCTAATGTAATTTTCTGGACTATCTTTTTCATAACCAGTCCATACAGCCATTGTATATTGTGGTGTATATCCAGCGAACCAGCTGTCTCTGTTTGCGTCATCTGGGATACCATATTTTTTTATAACTGATTTATCAAAGTTTTGTGTTCCGGTTTTACCTGCTACGTCTACACCTGAAACATATGCTGTTGGACCTGTACCGCCAGAACCAGGTTTTACTACGTCACGAAGAACGTCAGTGACCATGTAAGCTGTATAGTCATGCATTGCGCGTTGTTCTTTCGATTTAAAGCTTTTCTTTTTCCCATCTGGGAAAATAACTTCTTTAACGAAATGAGGTTTATTGTATACACCGTCATTTCCAAATGCTGCATAAGCTCCAGCGACATCTAACGGAGAGCCTTCATTACTACCGATTGCAGTAGATTCATATGCTTTCCCATCTTTAAACGTCATTCCTAAACCTTCAGCAAACTCTTGTGACTTAGGAATACCGACTGCTTGAGCTGTTTTTAAAGCCGGGATGTTTAATGACTTCTTCAATGCTTCACGAAGTGAAACGTCACCTTTAAAATTACCTGTAGCATTTTTAATCTTTGTGCCATCAGAGTAAGTATATTCAGAGTCATTTAATTGATGATAAGTAGACCATTGAAGATTCTCAATTGCTGGACCATAGTCGAAAATTGGTTTCATTGTTGAACCAACTTGGCGTTTTAAATCAACTGCCATATTATGACCTTTGAAAGTAGACTTACTTTCTTTACGCCCAGCACCAATTGCTCGAACTTCTCCAGACTGTGTATCCATAAATACAAATGATCCTTGGAACTGATCGTTTGGATATTTAATGAGATTGCCATCCATAATTTTCTCAGCGTAATCTTGAGCATCTTGATCAAGTGTTGTATGAATCGTTAAACCATCTGAACCGATATTTACATCAGGGTATTCTTTTTCAACTTCCTTTACAACAGCATCTAAAAATGATTGGTATTTCATTTCAGTTACTTCTGAAGATGGAAGAAGTCCTTGTATTACAGGGATTTGCATCGCATCATTCATTTCTTGTTTCGTTATATACCCGTGTCGGTTCATTAATGTTAATACGATATTACGACGTTTCGTTGCTCTATCAACGTTATCTGGTTTTGTTGGATCATAAATGTTAGGACCTTGGGGTAAACCAGCGAGCATTGCAGCTTCGTGTAGTTGTATGTCTTTTAAATCTTTGCCGTAATATTTTTTGGCAGCTGTGGAAATACCATAAGAGCGATTACCTAAGTTAATCTTATTTAAGTACATTTCTAAAATTTCATGTTTTGAGTACTGTTGCTCTAACTTATAAGATAAGTACCATTCCTGCACTTTTCTTTTTGCAGTTTTGTCCATCGTTAGAAAATAGTTTTTAACTACTTGCTGTGTAATCGTACTACCACCTTGTGATCCAAAACCACCAGTGACATTTTCCATGACTGCCATTCCAGTACGTCTAAAATCAATTCCATTATGATCGTAGAAACGAGCATCCTCAGTCGCAAGGAATGCACTTTCAATTACTTTTGGAATTTGATCGTATGTAACATGGGTTCGTTTTTCAGCACCGTATTCATAGAAGAAATTCCCGTTTTTATCAAGGAATTTTGTTGATAAAGGATTGACTAGCTTTGATTTGTCTAGTTTTGGAGCGTCCTTTACCATAACAAAGAAGGCCGAAACGCCAGCTACGAGACCGACGATACCAAGAAGTAGACAACCTATAAGAAATCTCTTGAAAAAGGAACCTTTTTTCTTTGGTTTTTCTTCTTTATTATTTGTTTCTTTCGTTTGATTTTTTACATGATTTCGTTCTGTACGAGAACGATAATTATCTGACATTATACTTTCTCCTACCTTTCATTCTCTCCCCCAAAAGTCGAAAAAAGAGCCTTAGTGATGACTCTATCACGAAAAATAAACCGTGTCTAGTACGCGGATATAATCAATTCGAGGGTGATAACCGCATGATAATAAAGACCCATGCTCTTCTATTTCTTGTTTTGTAATCGATTTACGTCCACCAGTATTTTGACGATTCCAAAATGCAATAATATGTTTTGCATCTAATAAATAAAATTCATCAAAAAGTGTAAATTTAATAATAACAAATGCAATTCCATTATGAGCGACTACTTGCTTCATATGTTCAATTTGATGAAGGTGGAAGTTTTGAAGTGGAAAACTGGTTTTATTTTTAGTTTCTTTCGCTTCAAAATCGATGTATTTCCCTTTGTATACACCGTTGTAATCTGTTGTAGAAGGTTGTTTGAAATACGCTTCTTTTACCACTGCAGCACTTCGAGCGGGGTAATCTACTTTTACAATTTGAAGAGGTGTAGGTTTTTTATGTACGCATGCAATATTATGGGTTAAGTAATATTGATTGGTGTCATTCAATTCCTCTTCAAGGGACATACCTCTATTACTGTAAGTATGTTTTTTTATTGGTGTTTTATGAGGTTGTGAAGCTTGATCGTACCTTTTTCCATTTGGGTAACGAATGGTCATATTTTGTCCACTCCCAACTTGATAAGATTTACTTACAAAGGTGATTATATCAAAAAATGAAAAAAGATGTGACCTTTTTCAAGAAAGGTATGGTGACTTACTCATGTTTCGATGGAATGATTACGAAAAAATTAAACAGACCCGTAATGATATTTTTTGTACAGAAGAGGAAAAAGCTATAGTTCTTAATATTAAGGAGAGCACGGATGTAGCTAACGTAGATAATATTTCACGTACACAATCTTACCAAGAATATTATTTGAGAAATAGAGAAATTAGATGGTCTTTTTTAGCAAGCATGGTTTCAAGGAATGGGGGATGGAACATGACAGATTTAGAAGGAGAATATTATTCTAATCTTTTATCTCAAACAGTTAAGAGACGATTATTTCATTTGTATGAGAAAGCCAATTGGCTCATTTTTTTAGATGCATTTCCTCAACTATTACTGTATGAGGAAAGTAAAAAGAGATGTGCGCCGCTCTTTCATTTGTTACAATTTTTCAACATATCAATTTTTATGGAAAAAGAATGGGGCGCGTTTTGGGAGAAAAAAGATATAAATAGGCTTATGACGGCACTTATTATTAATGAACAAAATAAAATTCAAAAACCAGTAATTGAGAATGCATACTTTCAAAAACATGTATTTGATACTGCACTATTCAAATTTCAAGAAATATTTCACGTTAGTGCAGTTATTTTTCCAATGGTGGAAGGGGGAATGTATGGATTTTCAGTTTATCAATTTGAAACGTTGCAAAAACGTATAGAACTGGGGAAACAATTAGCTTGGTTATTATTTCATTCAAAGTATAAGGCTTCTTTTTATAAATTTGCAGTGCAAACTAGGCATACAGGATCAAGGATGGATTATGAATGTAATATAAGGGGAATTAGAAAATCATGTACGCCGGCTCTTCGGGATGTGTATTCTATTGTCACTCATGAAAAATTAATTGAAAAAGATTGGTTTAGTGAAGGGTTGGAAATAGATTCATTATTTTTACTTGAAAAACCTAAGGGGGAAATTAATATAACAGAATGGTATAGAAAGAAGAGGGAGCAAATACATACTCTTTCTATATTAAGTAGTTTTGTTAAAAGAATGGATGAGTTCATGATATAATAAAGAAGTCCCGCCTTCTTAAATGAGGGCGGGACTTCTTTATTAAAAGTAATATGCTCTACAACAAGTTACTTTCTAATCGGCTATTTGCCGGCAGTACGACTTTAACTTCAACACTTATCGAAAGCGAAGAGGTAAGGTAGACTAGAAAATAGTTGTTTGTAAAAGCCACTTTGGTTAAAGTGTCATTTTATCCCGCTATTTGCGGACAGTAAAACTCCCACCTCAAAATTTGGCTGGAGCAAAGAAGGTAGGTGGAAGCCCTGCTGTCCGTAAACACCCGATTGGTGCGGGCTAATAATCAGTGGGGGATGAATAAAACCCCACTGATTAAAGTTTCACTTTATGTAGCGGGGAAATTTGGACCATCAAGCTTTGGATTACCAGTCTCAGGTTTGTTTTGTTGTTTGTTTTGCTTTTTCTTTTTTTCGTTTTTATTTTTTGCCATCGTAATACACCTCCTTTTTGTATTGTTACCATTTCTAATAATGGCATACTAAATGATTTCTTTGACGAATATCAACTAGTTTTGTCATGTGAGAAGGAGTAATTAATCAATCGGCGAAATTACATGACAAAGGAAAGGCAAAGAAGGGGGCGTTTTAAATATGGCGATGGTTCAGAAGGAAGATGTTATGAAAAAAATGGATCAAATGTTAAGTTCTCTCGATTTGCTGGAAATGAAGATTGGGATTAGAATGAATCATGCATTGAAGGATAAAGGTGAAAAAATACGCAATAAGATAGAAATAACAGAAATGCATATAGAACATATGGAAAATAAATTAGTGCATCACGAAGAAAAAGGGAGCTGGGTAAAGACATTTCAAAACGTCGTAGTGAGTGCATAATAAGGTGGGAACAAAATGGGACATGAAGCATTAATCCAGTCTTCGGAGAAGTTAATGCAGTATAATGATGAAGCGAATGTGAAAAAAAGAGAGATGGCTGAATATGATTTTTATAAGGATATGAAGCCATTTGTTGATATTGTAGATGCGGAGTTAGAGATGTGGAAAGAATTAGCTTATAGGTGGATAAAGGAAGAACGACCTAAGTATATACATGTACAACAAATTGATCAAGTGTATGATAATTTACAAACTAATGTGCTACAATGTTTTGTTAATAAGGGAAAAGGCAAACGTTTCTTTGAAACTCATCAAGCTATTTCGTACACTTTGCAAAATATCGTAGATCAATGTAAATAACAAGAGGGAAAACCCTCTTGTTTTTTTATGCCTCTGTCACTGTTGTAGGTTTTGTTGCACCGTTTATTTCTAACTCTCGTATTAATGTTCGGTAATCTGATATGCATACTTTTCCTTCAAGATAACAATGTCTTGCAAAGTCTAACAGTTCATTCGAATTTTCTGTGTAATACCCCTTTTTTTGAGAAAACGCTTGTTTTAAATCCCCTAATACCATGTTGATTCCTCCCCCATGAGAATCTTCTTCCTTATTATCATAGCATGGAAGGGTTTACTTTCTAATTTTTTTAAAAATTTAAACTTCCGACAAAAACAGACAGGTACTCCGTCACACATTTTATTTTATAGGTACATATTCTATATGTAGAAACTTATGCCAAGGAGGAGAGAATGCATGTTTCAACAACCTAATGTATATCAGCAAGCAAATCCATATGCACAGCAAAATATGTACCAATATAATGAGGATACATATTTACGATATAATATGTATCCTTTCGAGCCTCATTATGGAAACCAAAATTATTATCAACCATTTGAAGTGTCGTTTGGGAATCAACCGCAGCAAGCGCATATGAATCAGCCGCAACAAGCATATACGAATCAACCACAGCAAGCGCATATGAATCAACCGCAACAACCGCATATGAATCAGCCGCAGCAAATGTATACGAATCAACCACAGCAAGCGTATATGAATTCACAAAACTACATGTCGCCAGCTCAATATGTAAATCAACAAGCTATGTTTTATCCACCAAAACAACCATATCCAACGATGAATAAACAAAAGCAACAGCAACAGCAACCAAGTCAGTTTTCTAGTTTTGTTTCACAATTTAAATCATCAGATGGTAACTACGATGTAAATAAAATGATGAACACGGCTGGACAAATGATGAACGCGATGAATCAAGTAACAGGGATTGTTAAGCAAGTTGGGGGCTTTTTTGGTAAATAATAGTAGGGGGTTGTCTATAATAGGTATTACGTATGAAATTGGATACTAGACAAATTTCCATGAAATAAATGGGTATATATAACAAGCGGCTTTAGCCCCTCGCTCATATTGTAAAGTGTAGTCAGATTTTTTTAATGAGAGAGGAGAGAAAAAACTATGCATCATTGTCATCCTTGCTTTGGAGGGCATAAGCCTGTAGGACCTATTTGTACGACAGCTCCTGTCATTCACCCAACGAAACAATGCGTAACACATTCTTTTTCAACAACGTTGGTGCCACACATTTTTCCAACTCATACAACGCATGTTCATCATCAACAAATTAAAAATCAAAGCTTCTTCCCACAAACAAACTCGAACGTAAACGTTGTAGACCCTGGTGATCCAGGATCTGTTGGTGGATTTGGCGGCGGATGTGGACCATGTGGTCATGGCCATCATCACCATGGGCATCAAATATCACCATTTGGACCAGGACCGAATGTGTCACCATTTGGACCAGGACCGAACGTATCACCATTTGGACCAGGACCGAATGTATCACCATTTGGACCAAATATCGGACCAAACGTTGGTGGAATGTTTAAAAAGTAAATGATATGTTAGAACTAGCGAAATGCTAGTTCTTTTTTTGTAATTGGAGTGTTGATATGAAGGTTGTTGCTGTAACAGGATATAAGCCGTTTGAACTTGGAATATTTAAAAATGATCATCCAGGAGTAGAGTGTATAAAAAAGGCGCTGCTTCGTAAATTAACTGTTTTTGTAGAAGAAGGTTTGGAGTGGGTTATTATAAGTGGTCAGTTAGGAGTAGAGCTATGGGCTGCTGAAGTTGTTTTTGAAATTCAAGTAGAATATCCAAATTTAAAATTAGCTGTATTTACTCCTTTTTTAGAACAAGAGGAAAATTGGAAGGAAGATAACCGTGAATATTACGAATTTATTCTTTCACAAGCAGATCATATTGATAGTATTACGAAACGGAAGTACGAAAGCCCAGAGCAATTTAAATTAAAGAATCAATTTTTTATTGAAAAAAGCGATGCACTTTTAGCTGTATATGATGAAGAAAAGTCTGGGAGCCCTAAATATATTGTAGAAGCAGCTAAGAAAAAAGGAGAAATAGAAAATTATCACAGTTATTTCATTCTTTTTTCTGATTTACAAGATATAATGGAAGAGGAACAGTGGAATAATGCAGAGTAATATGTAATATAGTACTCGTATATTTGATTGACAAAAGGCGTTGTTTCTGAAAAAATTTAGTTAATGAAAGCTTTGGCAAAAATTTGAGGTGAAGAAAATGATTTCGGATAAAATTAAATTAACAGCGAAAGATATTTTAGAAAAAGAATTTAAAACAGGTATGAGAGGTTATCAACAAGAAGAAGTAGATAAGTTTCTTGATATGATTATTAAAGATTATGAAGCTTTTCATAAGGAATTTGATCAATTAAAACAACAAAATGCTCGTTTGAAACGTGAATTAGAAGAACAAAAAGTAGCGGCAACACAAGTTCCGCAACAACCGGTACAAACACCAGTTGCACAACCAGTGTATAACAATACGAATACGGATATTTTAAAACGTCTATCTAATTTAGAAAAAGCTGTATTTGGAAGTAAGTTATACGAATAAATTAAGGTAACAAAAAGGTTAAAGCATTTTACATAGAAAAAAACATTGCAAAATCTTTTTGTTTCCACTATACTAATGTTTGTCATAACGTTTGGGTAATCGCTGCAACGCCAACGTTGTAGAGGAAAGTCCATGCTCGCACGGCCTGAGATGGCTGTAGTGTTCGTGCCTAGCCAAGTCATAAGCTAGGGTATTCTGGCTGCAAGGCTGGTTTAACGGCAGGGAAAAAACCTAAGTCCTTTCGGATATGGTTTGACTACCTTTAAAGTGCCACAGTGACGAAGTCCTTGAAGAAATGATAGGAGTGGAACGAGGTAAACCCCACGAGCGAGAAACCCAAATAATGGTAGGGGAATCTTTTCCAAGGAAATGAACGACGGAAAAGGACAGGTTTTCGTAACCTGTAGATAGATGATTACCACCGGAGTACGAGGCGTGGGCCGTTTGCAGTACAAAGGAACAGAACATGGCTTACAGAACGTTATGAACCAACTATGAAATAACTCAGCTCTCCTTTGTTAGAGGAGGGCTTTTTATTTGTATGAAGTTATAAGTTGTGAGTTAAAATGGTAAGTGAGAATATTCTTCGTAATATGTGATAATTAATAGGACAACATGTTATTAATTATTGTTTGATTATACATAAGAGGTGAATGCAAATGGGAAAAGTTACTTTAATTGCAACAGCGGCAATGGGTATTGAAGCGTTAGTTGCCCGAGAAGTTCGCGATCTTGGTTATGAATGTGAAGTGGAAAACGGAAAGGTAACGTTTGAAGCGGATGAAAAAGCGATTTGTCGTACGAATTTATGGTTACGTACTGCAGACCGTGTGAAAATTAAAGTCGGCGAATTTAAAGCAACAACATTCGATGAGTTATTTGAAAAAACAAAAGCGTTAAACTGGGGAGATTATATTCCAGAGAACGGAGAATTTCCTGTTATTGGGAAATCTTTGAAATCAACATTATTTAGCGTTTCAGACTGCCAACGTATCGTTAAAAAGGCTGTTGTTGAGAAATTAAAAACAACGTATAGACGCACAACTTGGTTTGAAGAAGATGGACCGTTATTCCGTATTGAAATTGCAATGCTCAAGGATATTGCGACGTTAACAATCGATGCGAGTGGTGTAGGTCTTCATAAACGTGGATACCGTCTTGAGCAAGGTGAAGCGCCTTTAAAAGAAACATTAGCTGCGTCTTTAATTAAGTTAACAAACTGGAAGGCGGATCGTCCTTTCGTTGATCCTTTCTGTGGATCTGGTACAATTCCAATTGAAGCTGCATTAATTGGACAAAATATCGCACCAGGATTTAACCGAGGCTTTGCATCGGATGAATGGGGCTGGGTTGGTAAACAAAATTGGCGCGAAGCTCGTCAAGAAGCTGAAGATTTAGCTAATTATAATCAACCATTGCAAATCATTGGATCAGATATCGATCACCGTATGATAAGAGTTGCCCAAGATAACGCAGAAGAAGTTGGATTAGGGGATCTTATATCATTTAAACAAATGCAAGTAAAAGATTTCACGACAAAAGAGGAATATGGCTATGTTGTAACGAATCCTCCATACGGAGAACGTTTAAGTGAAAGAGCGCTTGTTGAAAAATTATATAAAGAAATGGGAGAGGTATTCCGCCCATTAGATACGTGGTCAATGTATTTATTAACAAGTTATGAAGCATTTGAGAAATGTTATGGGAAAGATGCATCGAAAAAGCGTAAACTGTTTAACGGATTTATCCGTACAGATTACTATCAATACTTCGGAAAGCGTCCACCGCGTAATTCATAGTATAAAACTCCTCCAGCACGCATATACTGGCTATTATGTAATGCGTAAAGGAGGAAGTGATATGGATAGTTTCCAATTATCGATGATTCAAAAAGCTATTCACCGTACGTATGATGAGCTCGGAAAAGAAGTGGATAGTCAAGGTGCAATTGTAGATGGAATACAAAAAGCGCAGGAAGAATATTTGTCAGCTCTTTCACATGAAACAGCGATTGATAAACGTTATTTAAGGTCATTAATATAGAAAAAAATTTTCCTTTTTCGAAAGGAAAATTTTTTTTCGTGTATTTCTATGTATTGTAACAGGGGAAAGTGGCTGCACACATGTGAGTAGCAGTTGCTATATCTTTTTATAGAAAAACTGTTTGGTTGGAGGCTAAGGATGTTTACTGAGAATAGGTTACCATTTGAAGTAGGAAAACAAGATAATTTTTATGATAAGTTGAATGAGTGGATTGGAGATGTGTTTTACGACATTCTTCCGGAAAAAGGCTTTGAAGAGCGTGATGAACAGATTTTTATGGCGTTTCAGTTAGAGCGCGCTTTCCAAGAGAAGAAAGTTATGTTTGCAGAAGCAGGTGTAGGAACAGGGAAAACAATTGTATATCTTTTATATGCAATTTGTTATGCACGTTATACAGGGAAGCCGGCTATTATCGCTTGTGCAGATGAAACGTTAATTGAGCAGCTTGTGAAAGAAGAAGGAGACATTGCTAAGTTATCTGAAGCATTAGGGCTATCTGTTGATGTTAGACTTGCGAAGTCAATGGATAATTATTTATGTTTACGTAAACTTGAAGATGTTATGAGTGGACGAGCTCCAGAAGTAATTGAAGATGTATATTACGAATTACCTCAGTTCGTATTCGATCATGGTACGATGCAGAACTTTACTCACTATGGTGATCGAAAAGAATTTCCACTGTTAAATGACGAGGAATGGTCAAAGGTAAACTGGGATTACTTCCAAGATTGCTTCACTTGTGATTCTCGTCATCGTTGTGGTCAAACTCTTTCGCGCGAGCATTATCGTAAAGCGGCAGATTTAATCATTTGTTCTCAAGATTTCTATATGGATCATATTTGGACGTACGAAGCTCGCAAACGTGAAGGACAAATTCCGTTATTACCAGAAAGTAGTTGCGTTGTATTCGATGAAGGGCATCTTGTAGAATATGCAGCTCAAAAAGCTTTAACGTACCGTTTAAAACAAACGATGATGGAGCAACTTTTAACGAGATTATTACAAAATGATATTCGTGAAGAGTTCGCACATTTAGTAGAAGAAACAATTTGGCAAACTGAACAATTCTTTGGGGTACTACAAGAGAATAAAAAGGAAATTGAAGGTTCTGATCGTTTAGAAATTACTGTGACAGAAAAGGTAACTGCAGAAGCGAAAAGACTTTATGCGAAAATCGGTGAAGTCGGTGATGCATTAGTATTTGAAAGTGAAATGCATACAGTAAACACATACGATTTAAATATTGTTGATGAGCATTTAGATGTGTTAGAGCATTCACTTCGTCTTTTCATGCACGAGAAAAATGTAATTACGTGGGGTGAAGAAGGCGATGGTGCTTTCACGTTAGTTATTATGCCGCGTGCAGTTGAAGAAGTGTTACAAGAAAAAGTATTCTCGAAGAAGATTCCATATATTTTCTCTTCTGCGACATTATCTGACAATGATTCGTTCGCATTTACTGCAAATAGTCTAGGGGTAAAAGATTACTTATCATTCTCAGTTGCTTCGCCGTTTGATTATGAAGAGCAAATGACAGTAAACTTACTTCCGTATACGAAAGAAAATGAATGGGAAAGAAAGTGTCAATATACACTTGAAAATATACAAAAAACAAATGGACGTACACTCGTATTATTCCGTACAACGCAAGAACTTGCAGCGTTTAAAGAATATGTAAGTAAAGAGCAAATGTCAGTTCCGTTCCTATATGAAGGAGATCAAGAAATTAGTCAGCTCGTTTCTCGTTTCCAAAATGAAGAAGAGACTGTACTTTGTGCCGTTCATTTATGGGAAGGTTTAGACATTCCAGGTTCATCATTATCACATGTTATTATTTGGTCATTACCATTCCCTCCAAACGATCCTGTGTTTGAGGCGAAGCGTAAACATGTGAATGATCCATTCTGGGACGTAGATGTGCCTTATATGATTTTACGTCTTCGTCAAGGAATTGGACGTTTAATTCGTACAAGTGAAGATAAAGGTGCTATATCATTATTCTTATCAGATAATGAAGATGAAAAAGTGATAGAAGCAGTGAAGAAAGTACTTCCGGTAGAAGGAAAAGTACTTTAAGCGAAAAAATGTTGTAGGGAAAAGTTTGGCATTTGCCAAGCTTTTTTTCTATTAGAAAAGGAATTTATGTTTCAGTGTCGAAATAAGTTTGAGGTAGAAAAAGGAGGTTTTTTATACTATGACAGTTGCTACATATGAAGTGGAAAAACAATTTTTAACATATGTGAAGAAGATAGAGAATTACGGAGAGGCATTAAGCTTAATGTTTTGGGATTTAAGAACAGGTGCACCAAAGCAAGGAGTAGACCAGCGTTCAGAAGTAATTGGAATGCTTTCATCCGAAGTGTTTGCGATGTCGACTTCAGATGAGATGGGGAACTATTTAACTGAACTAGAATCTTTAATTGTTGAAAATAAACTTTCTGAAACGACAAAGAAAATGGTTGAAGAGTGTCGTAAAGAATATGATAGAAATAAGAAAATTCCACAAGCGGAATATGAAGCGTATGTGAAATTAGAAGCGAAAGCGGAAAGTGTATGGGAAGAAGCTCGCGAAAAATCTGACTTCGAAATGTTCCGTCCGTATTTAGAAAAAATTGTTGAATTCAAAAAGAAGTTTATTACATATTGGGGTTACGAAACGTACAAATATAACACGCTATTAGACATGTATGAGCCCGGAATCACAGTAGAAGTGTTAGATCATGTATTTGGTCAACTACGTGAACGTATCGTTCCGCTTGTGAAAGAAATTTCTGAGTCTAAAAAAGAATTAAAAACAAATGCTTTAGCTGAACATTTTTCAAAAGAAAAACAAAAGAATTTTACTTTAGAGTTATTAAAACAATTGAACTATAACTTTGAAGCGGGTCGTCTTGATGAAACGGTACATCCTTTTGAAATTACATTAAATAGAGGGGATGTTCGTATTACGACTCGTTACGATGAGAAAGACTTCCGTATGGCTGTTTTCGGCACGATTCATGAATGTGGTCATGCTGTATATGAACAAAATATTGCGGAGGAATTTGAAGGTACACCGCTATGTAGTGGAACTTCTATGGGTATTCATGAGTCACAATCATTATTCTTTGAGAACTTTATCGGTCGTAATAAATCATTCTGGAAGAAAAATTATGATTTATTAAAAGAGTATAGCGATGGTCAATTCAATGATATATCAGTAGATGAGTTTTATGATGCGATTAACGAATCGAAGCCATCGTTTATTCGTATAGAAGCAGATGAGCTTACATATCCGCTTCACGTCATGGTTCGTTATGAACTTGAGAAAGAATTATTTGATGGTACATTACAAGTGAAGGATTTGCCAGCGGCTTGGAATGATAAGATGGAAGCATATTTAGGAATTCGTCCGGAAAACGATGCACAAGGTGTATTGCAAGATGTTCACTGGGCTGGTGGTTCATTTGGATACTTCCCATCTTATGCGCTTGGTTATATGTATGCAGCGCAATTTAAACATAGGATGCTAAAGGATATTCCAAACTTTGATGCATTATTAGAAGAAGGAAACGTGACACCAATTCGTGAATGGTTAACAGAGAATATTCACCAATATGGCAAAACGAAAAAACCACTTGAAATTTTAAAAGATGTGACAGGTGAAGGTTTAAATGCAAACTACTTAGCTGATTATTTAGAAGCTAAATATAAAGAGATTTATGAGTTATAAAACAGGAGCTGCTTAATTGCAGCTTTTTTTTATGAGGGAGTGAGAGAAATGGGCTATATGTTTACAGTAATGTCGCGAGCGGAAGCAGAAGAAATTGCATATAACTGGCATTATGAAGGGGAGTATTCCTTTTATGATATAGAGGCAGATGAAGAAGATTTAGCTGAGTTTTTAGAGGATGAGAGTAGAGGGAATCATACATTTTCTGTGAAGGAAAATGGTACTCTCATTGGTTTCTTTAGTTTTAGTAACATAAATAATCAAACGGTTGATATAGGTCTTGGAATGAGACCTGATATAACTGGGAATGGATTTGGTCTACAGTTCGTAAAAGCTGGACTAGCTTTTAGTAAAGAAAAATACGGATGTAATTATATAACACTATCAGTAGCGACATTTAATGAAAGAGCGATTAAAGTGTATAAAAGAGCAGGATTCGAAGCTGTTGGAACGTTTATACAGAAAACAAATGGTAGTTGTTTTGAGTTTTTGAAAATGAATTATATATGTAAAAATGATTAAAAAACAGAGGAGAGCTTCTGTTTTTTTTGTACTTGTTGTAATTAGAAGTTTTGAAATTTTGGAAGAGGATGTGTATGATTGAAGTTTAGTAGCAAATAGCAAGTTTAGTAAGGAGAGGTAGTATGATTACAATTAAAACGAAAAATGAAATAGATTTGATGCATGAATCTGGGAAGTTACTAGCTTCTTGTCATAGAGAAATTGCAAAAATGATGAAACCAGGAATAACGACACAAGAAATTGATACGTTTGTTGAAGCGTATTTAGAAAAGCATGGTGCAACATCTGAACAGAAAGGTTACAACGGGTATCCATATGCGATATGTGCATCTGTAAACGATGAAATGTGTCACGGTTTCCCTAGTGATGTACCTTTACAGGAAGGAGATATTGTGACAATTGACATGGTAGTAAACTTAAATGGTGCGCTCTCGGATTCTGCATGGACGTATATAGTTGGAGATATTTCTGATGAAGCAAAAAGGTTATTGTTAGTAGCAGAGAGTGCTTTATATAAAGGGATTGAGCAAGCAATAAGTGGTAACCATGTTGGAGATATTGGATACGCAATTGAAAGTTATGTAGCCTCTGAAGGGTTTTCTGTTGCAAGAGACTTTACGGGACACGGGATCGGTAAAGAGATTCATGAAGAACCAGCGATTTTTCATTTTGGTAAACAAGGACAAGGGCCTAAGTTACAAGAAGGAATGGTAATTACAATTGAGCCCATAGTAAATGTAGGTATGCGATATTCTAAAGTAGATTTAAATGGGTGGACTGCAAGAACGATGGACGGTAAATTATCAGCTCAATATGAGCATACAATTGCGATTACGAAGGATGGTCCTATCATATTAACGACGTTGTAATATGAAATGTGAAAGTTTGAAAAACTCGAACGAAAATGGTATTTTCATAAAATTCGTACGTGTTTTTTCGATAAATGCTTTTCAAAGTGAAAAAAGTGCGTTATAATCCTTCTATAAATAAATAAGTTAGCTACACTCATATAATCGCGGGGATATGGCCTGCAAGTTTCTACCGAAGTACCGTAAATACTTTGACTATGAGTGAGGACGAATATATTTGCTTGTTTAGCATTCTTTTTTGCGAAACTCCAAAAGCACGTCTCTCACTTGTAACGAGTGGTGGCGGCTTTTGGAGTTTTTTATTTGCATAAGAGGAGGAACTAACATGAAAGTATTACAAGAAAAGATTTTGAACGAAGGAAAGGTTTTATCTGGTGATGTATTAAAGGTAGATGCATTTTTAAATCATCAAATTGATCCAGTACTTATGCAAGAAATCGGAAAAGAATTCGCTAAGCGTTTTAAAGAAGAGAACATTACAAAAATCGTGACGATTGAATCTTCAGGCATTGCACCAGCGGTTATGGCTGCTTTAGAGCTTGGTGTAAAAGTAGTTTTTGCAAGAAAGCGTAAATCGTTAACGTTACAAGATAATATGTATGTTGCAAACGTATATTCATTTACAAAACAAGAAACGAACGAGATTTCATTATCTCGAAATCATATTGACGAAAATGATCATGTATTAATTATTGATGACTTTTTAGCAAATGGTCAGGCTGCTTTAGGTTTAATGAGTTTAGTAGAGCAAGCCGGGGCAAGTATTGCGGGAATTGGCATTGTTATTGAAAAAGCATTTCAAGATGGAGGAAAGAAGCTGCGTGAACAGGGTGTTCGTGTTGAATCACTAGCAGAAATTGCATCACTTGATAACGGCACAGTTACATTTGTACAGCAAGAAACTGCGGAGGTGAACTAACGATGAAGCAGCACCCATTTAAAATCGCATCGCTTGGTATTCAGCACATGCTTGCCATGTACGCTGGCGCAATTATTGTTCCTCTTATTGTCGGCGGGGGACTTGGTTTAAATCAACAAGAATTAACGTATTTAGTATCGATTGACTTATTAATGTGCGGCGTAGCAACGATTTTACAAGCATTATCAAATCGTTTTTTCGGTATTGGGCTTCCGGTTGTACTTGGTTGTACATTTACAGCGGTTGGACCGATGATTGCAATTGGTAAACAATACGGCGTGTCCTCTATATATGGAGCAATTATTGCTGCGGGATTATTTGTTGTTATTTTCGCGAAATTATTTGGGAAGCTTGTAAAACTGTTTCCTCCTGTTGTAACAGGATCTGTCGTTACAGTTATTGGGGTTACACTTGTTCCAGCAGCTATTAATGATATGGCTGGAGGAGTTGGAAGTAAAGATTTCGGAAGTCTAGAAAATTTAGCGTTAGCATTTGGTGTTTTATTATTTATCATTATTATGTATCGTTTCTTTGACGGATTTATTCGTTCAATCTCTATTTTACTAGGTCTATTGTTCGGTACAATCGTTGCAGCATTTATGGGGAAAGTAAGTTTGCAAGCGGTTGGAGAAGCGGATTGGTTCCACGGTATTCAGCCATTTTACTTCGGTACACCAACATTTGAATTAACGCCAATTATTACGATGATTCTCGTTGCTTGCGTAGGAATTGTGGAAGCAACAGGGGTATATTTTGCATTATCTGATATTTGTAATAAAAAGATCGGTGAAAAAGAATTAACAAAAGGTTATCGCGCAGAAGGATTAGCAATGGTTCTAGGTGGTATTTTTAACGCATTTCCATACACAACATATTCTCAAAACGTAGGACTTGTTCAATTAACTGGAGTAAGAAATCGCGTCATTATCTATACTTGTGGTGGTATGTTAATTGCTCTTGGGTTTATTCCTAAAATCGCAGCCATTACAACAATTATTCCGAAATCAGTACTTGGCGGTGCAATGCTAGCAATGTTCGGCATGGTTATGGCATATGGTATTAAAATGTTAAGCAGTGTTGATTTTGGAAAACAAGAAAATTTATTAATTGTTGCATGTTCTGTCGGAATCGGACTTGGAGTTACAGTTGTTCCAACGTTATTTTCACAGCTTCCGGAAAACATTCGTATTTTGACAGATAACGGAATTGTACTTGGAAGTGCATCAGCAGTACTTTTAAATATTGTATTTAATATGGTGCCGCAGCGTAAAGTAAAAGAAGAGCCAGTTCCGATGCAAAGTGCAGTAAGAGAAGCATAGAAAAGCAAGGTCTCATTATGAGACCTTGCTTTTCTTTTTAAGTGGCATCATTTTCCCGTACGTACCAAGACGCCAAATGTACTCAAGTGGCCCATATTGGTAACGTGAAAGCCACCAGTGGCTAATAAAGATTTGTAACGTATAAAAGCCGATGCAAAATAGTGGTCCCACCCATAATGGAGCGGGATAATAATTTTTGGAAAATAGGCCGAATACAAGTAACGTAACAATCGTATGCGTGATGTAATTTGTTAACGCCATTCGTCTGACATACTGGAACGGACGTAATAATGTTTGCCATCTTTCTTTTTGTAATAAACGCATGAGCGTGAAAATGTAGAATATGAATAATGTTTTTCCACTAAACATTGTAAAGGCCTGCATATAAAATGGTTCATAAGATGGTTTTGATAAGAAGTAACGGACCATGAAGAACCACATTGGTAATGTCAAAATGAACATAATGATTTGCCATTTTTTAAGCTTTGGATCCAACTCTTTCGTGCGGCGGAAAATATCTTTTTTGCCGGCGTATAAACCAAGTAAAAATAGTCCAACTGTTTCTGGGAGCATGAATACATTTAGTCCAATTCCTTCAGAATAAAATGCATGGAAACGATTTTGTATTTGTGACACCCAGTCTTCAAGTGGCATGATCGGTAAGGAAAACCCTAACTCTGCCTTTGGTACTAAGGCAACCACTATACTAGCGATTAGCATGAAAAATTGAAAAATACTTAGTAAAACTAATGCCCATATTAAAATAGTACGAGGCTCTCTCTTATAAAATAACAATAAGAAAAATCCAGCGATGGCATAACTATGTAAGATGTCTCCGTCCCATAAAAGAACGTAATGCAAGAACCCAAATAATAATAAAATAAGCAAGCGGCGAACAAATAAAGTTTTCGGACGATCTGTTTTCGCCTCAGCACGATTCATAAAGATATAAAAACCTAATCCGAATAAAAATGAAAAAATAGTATAAAACTTCGTTTGAATAAACATGTCATAAAATAAGCGAATATAGCTGTCTAATCCATCATAAACGCCGGAAATATCTCGAGAATCAACACCAGCGATAACTGGCCAGTTAACAAGAAAAATACCTAGTACAGCTATTCCTCTAATAATATCGATGGAATGTATCCTCTCGCCTTGTGAAATATTTTGTGTCATTATTTTCCTCCTTGTTAAGTAATTCCCTTTTATCCCGCATTAACAAGCAGTAAGACTCCCACCTCAAAATTCAGTGAATACGAGGAAGTTAGGTGGGAGATCGACTGCTTGTAAAAGCCCGATTGGTTCAACTAATAATTAGTGGGGATGGGAAATATCCCCACTAATTACAGTTTCACTCTATTATACAAAATGTAAAGAGGAGGGTATATAGGTTATTTCCAATTTTTAAAACTGCTAAGATGTGTATTATGAGATATAATAAGAGTGCACAGCAAGTTTTAAACTTCTTTAAAACAGGCAGTAAAGCTCCTTTTCCCGAAGGAGCTTTCTTTTTTTAGAAATTTGTTGATAATGATTCTCTTTAATGATAAAATGTATTCAAAAGTGATAATCATTATCAAAAAAGGTTGGTGTGTTAATATGGTGTATGCGCTTGTTGCAGGAACGATTGCTATATATGTTGGTGTTACAAAGTATGTATTAAATGGAGTAGGAACAACAAAATGAATAATATTACATAAAATCCCTTTCATTTGTAAAAAGAATGAAAGGGATTTTTTATTTTTGATGTGAATATGCTGAAAATTTAGTATGATAATAAAGTGAAACTTTAATCAGCGGGGAGGTCTATCCCTCACTGATTACTAGCCCGCACGAAACGGGTTTTTACTGCCCACAAATAGCGGGATAAAGTATATACATCTTGGATAAAGGGGAACAAGGGGATGACAAACATAGTACAGACAAACGGTATGAAAAAACTTGTTTGTTTTTATGAAGAGTGGCAAAAAAACGGCGATGTAGAGAATAGTTTGAAGTTGTTTGAAGTGATTCAAAAATATAAACAAGAGCAGCTTATGCTAGCTTTTTGTGGTCATTTTTCTGCGGGGAAATCGACAATGATGAATCACCTATATAAAGCGCAATTATTACCGACAAGTCCGATTCCAACGAGTGCTAACGTTGTTAAAATTGAAAGAGGATCTGATCGTGTTGTTGTAACGATTAAGTCTGGAGAAGAGTATGAATATGACGGCGCATATTCAGCAGAAGAATTAAAACAAATATGTAAAGACGGTGATGAAGTAATTGGTGTTCATATTTATCGAAATGATGCGCCAATTCCTGATGGGGTTATGTTAGTTGATACGCCCGGAATTGATTCTACGGATGATGCCCACCAATTAGCGACGGAATCAACACTGCATCTAGCAGATGTTATTTTCTATATGATGGATTATAACCATGTCCAATCAGAGGTTAACTTACAGTTTGTTAAAGAATTGAAACAACGTAATAAAACGGTTTATCTCGTTGTAAACCAAATAGATAAACATAAAGCAAATGAGTTATCGTTTGAAGAGTATAGAGATAGTGTAAAACAGTCTTTTTCTAACTGGGATATTGAAGTAGATGGTATTTTCTATACATCATTGCGAATGATGAATCATCCATACAATGAAATTCAAAGTTTAGAAGCATTAATCTTTTCTATCATGAAAGAAAAAGAGCAGTATGTAAGAAAGGGAATGGAGCGAGAAACAGAATATTTACTGCAAGAACATTGTTCGTTTATTCTTTCTGAAAATGAAAAACATCTCATGAAATATGAAGAAGAATTAACATCACCACTGTCACTTTCAGAGATAGTTGAAAAAAAGGAAGAGTTAACTGAAAATAAAAATCGGGTGGCTAGTAAAGAATCTGATGTGAGAAATGAATTTATAAAAGGTTTACAAGCCATATTAGATAACGCGTATTTAATGCCATTTGAAATGAGAGAATTGGCAAATAAATATTTAGAAACGAAATTAACGAAGTTTAAAGTTGGTTTGTTATTTGCGAAAGGAAAGACGGAGCAAGAAAAACAGAGACGTGTAGATGCTTTTTATTCTGCTCTTCAAAAGACTGTTGAAACGCAACTTGATTTTCATGTGAAAGAATTTATTGTAGCCTTCTTAAAAGAAGACGGGTTATTTACAGAGGAAATAGGGAAAGACATATATGCGTTAGAAATTGCTTTCGGACCGGAAGTGTTGGCTGAAACAATTAAACAGGGGGCTGGATTTACCGGTGATTACTTACTTCTTTATACTGCTGACGTTGCAAATGAGTTAAAGAAAAGATACTTTATGAAATCTCAGCAAATCTTTGGAAAAAGTACGGGTATATTGCAGAAGAAAGTGAAGATAGAGATTGCTCGTATTGAAGAAGAAATTGAAAAATACACGATGTTACAAACAGCAAAAGAAACAAAATTACAATACATTAAGACGTATGAGGAATATGAGAGCTATTTAGGAGATATTTGGAATGAAAATGTTTCTATACCAGATGGATTGCAAATAGACGAAATATTACAAAGTAAAAAACAAGTTGTTAGTGAGAAGTTTACACTACAAGAGCAAGAAATTGTAAATGATAACGTAGCGGCTAGTGAAGAAGAGATTAAAGGAACGAAAGCTTTAAATATTCAGCGTATATTAGAAAAAGTGAAGAAAGCTGAAACGATATTAGATCCATTGCCTACACTGAAACATCTACAGCAAGAAGTAGTTGGAAAAAGACAGCGTGTAGAAACGAAGCAATTTACAGTAGCGTTATTTGGAGCTTTTAGTGCTGGGAAATCATCATTTGCTAACGCATTGCTCGGTGAAAAGGTACTTCCTGTATCGCCAAACCCAACGACAGCAACAATAAATCAAATTTTGCCAGTTACAGAAGATAAACCACATGGAACGGTAATTGTCCAGTTTAAGTCAGAGCAAGCGCTGTTAGAAGATATGAAAGCTGTTTATAAAATGTTTCACTATGAAATTGCTACATTGGAAGAAGCGTTAACGAAAATTGATCAAATTATGAAATACCCTTCACCAAGCGGGAAGCAAAAAACAACATTTAGCTTTTTGCGAGCGGTACAAAAAGGATATGAGGCAGTTGCTAATCATTTAGGGGAACAATTACAAGTTACATTAGAGGAGTTCTCTGATTATGTAGCTAATGAAGAAAAATCATGCTTTGTTGAGTATATGGAGCTTTATTATGATTGTGCTTTAACAAGGCAAGGAGTAGCTCTTGTAGATACACCAGGGGCGGATTCTATTAACGCGCGCCATACGGATGTTGCATTCCAGTATATTAAAAACGCAGATGCTATTTTATTCGTAACATACTATAATCATGTTTTCTCTCGTGCGGATCGTGAATTTTTAATTCAGCTCGGTCGTGTAAAGGATACATTTGCACTTGATAAAATGTTCTTCTTAATAAATGCTGCCGATTTAGCACAATCTGAAGAAGAACTTGAAATGGTAAAAGGTTATATTGCGGATCAGCTCCTGCAATACGGTATTAGAAATCCACGTTTATTTGCAATTTCAAGTTTATGTGCGCTTGAAGAAAAGCAAGGGAAAAGTATTGATAAAGAAAAGTATGGTATTTTACAAAACTCCGGGATTACTAAGTTTGAAGAATCATTTACGTCCTTTATGATGAGGGATTTAATGCTTGTATCTGTGCATGCTTTATATGGTGCATTGCAAGGAGCGAATCAGCTTCTTGTAAATATGATAAATGGCGCAAAGCAGGGAAATGATGAGAAAGAGAAGCAAACAAAAAAATATGAAGCAGAGCGTAATCAGCTACTTCATATTATTTCATCATATAGTGTACTTGCTGAAGAGCAAGCAATGCAAAATGAAGTGAAAGAATTGCTTTATTATGTACACCAACGTCTATTTTTACGCTATAACGATGTGTTTACTGAATTTATTAATCCGGCGTCGTTACGAACAGATGGGAATGTGAAAATGCAGTTACAGCAATGTGTAATGGAATTAGTTTCATTTATTCAACATGATTTATTACAAGAAATGCGTGCGACATCATTACGTCTTGAAAAATGGATAGATGAAGCGATGAAGCGTGCAAAGGATGAAATTGTTGTGAATTGCAAAGTGGAAAATGAATCGATTTCTATGGGTGGAACAGTGGATTATGAATATAAAATTATTACACATAAAGAGCCGTTTCCTTCAATAGAAATAAAAGATTTTAAAAAGGCACTAGCACATTTTAAAAATGAGAAAAGCTTTTTTGAAAAAAATGATAAAGCTTTTATGCAAGAAGACGCTAAAGGAGTGTTAGAACCTTTCGTATCAAACTATGTAGTTGATGAAGAAGATTTATTCGTTCATCATTATAAACAAGAGTGGGATGCAAAATGGAACCTATTCCAAAAAGTGATGCAGCAAGATGTTGAGAATTATTATGAAAGTATATTATTCGCTTTAGCTGAAACAATTGATGTATCACTATACGAACAAAGTAAAGAAGAGCTACAAAAGCAGTTAGTAGAAATTGAAAAAGAAATTTATATTAAATAGCTGTTATGAAAAAAAGATTCGTTCAATTTTCTTTTGTAGTACAGTATCTAAAGATTTTACAAACCCTGCAAACTCATCAGTAGAAATCATATGGGTAAGAACTAAGCGTCTGCCGTCTGGTGTTTCACCGCATAAGACGAATGAAGAAAACTCATACGTTTTGTTTTCTACTACTAATTTTGGATAGGAATATGTGTCGCTCTTCTTTTTCTTTCCATCAATAGAGATGACGTTGCATTTTTTCTCATTGTTGTCCATGGTGAATCCCTCCTTTCTATTATCTATGGTAGACAAGGGGGGTTTAGAACAATAGAGGAGGGGGAATTTTTATGTCTGTTGTCATAGAGCGTATTTCGAAAGAAGCTATACCGAAATCTTTATTACTTCTTGCTGATCCAAGTGAAAGCCAAATTGATGCATATGTACAGAGAGGGTTTACGTATATAGCTAAACAAGAAGAAAGAATCATCGGTGTATATGTGCTTTTGGAAACAAGACCAAGGACAATGGAAATTATGAATATTGCGGTTGTAGAGCATTTGCAAGGAAAAGGGATTGGAAAGCAGCTATTAAGTCATGCCGTAGAAACTGCTAAAGGATATGGTATGTCAAAACTTGAAGTTGGTACAGGCAATTCTAGTGTTTCACAACTTGCTTTATATCAAAAATGTGGATTTCGTATTTTTTCTATTGATTTTGATTACTTTTCAAAGCATTATGAAGAAGAGATTATTGAAAATGGGATTGTATGTCGCGATATGATTCGGCTTGCAATGGAATTGAATAAGAACGTATAACTTATTTAGGGGGAAGAGAAGATGGAAGTACATAAAGCAATTACAGCACATTCTCGTAAACAAAATGAAAGTGTAAAAGCATGTTTACAATTAGATGCGCAGCGTGAAGCAGCTATTGAAGCAGCCGTATCTCTTGCGTCAAAGGGGAAAGAATTTTCGGTTGATATCATTAATGTTGTAACAAAGCAAATTAATGATCTTGCAAAAAATGGTGTTACACTGCAGCGTAAATTTGTTACAGAAGAAATGGTTATGGAGTATGTAAGTCGTTTGCAAGAGAAAGAAGGTCGTTAAAGATGATAGTTACAGTCGAATGGTTACGTGAGCATATAGAAGATGAGAATGTCCGTATAATCGATTGTCGTTTTGATTTAGCGAATCCTAATTGGGGTAGAGAAAAGTATGAGGAAGAACATATTCTTCATGCGTTATATTTTGATTTGAATTTAGATTTATCAAGTCCTGTAACAGAACATGGTGGTCGCCATCCATTGCCGAATATTGAGGAGTTTGCAGACAAGCTTTCACAAGCTGGTATTGGTGAACATACGACAGTAATTGCATATGACAGTCAAGCGGGTGCAAATGCTTCTCGTCTCTGGTGGTTATTAAACTATGTAGGACATGAGAAAGTATATATATTAGATGGCGGATTTCCAGCTTGGAAAGAGAATGGACTACACACAACGCCGAATATCCCAGTTATTGCACGAAAACCTTTTATACCGGAAATACAAGAAAATATGCTTGTAACGATGGAAGATGTGAGAGGGAAAATTCGTGCAGGTGCAAATATGACATTAATTGATTCTAGGGAACCAAAACGTTATGCTGGTGCGGAAGAGCTCGTTGATTCGAAGGCAGGGCATATTCCGACGGCAGTAAACTATTTTTGGAAAGATGGGATTTTAGAATCGGGACACTTTAAAAACGAAGAGGAACAGCAAGGGCGTTTCCAAAATCTTGATAAAGAGAAGGAAACAATCGTATATTGCGGTTCTGGTGTTACAGTGTGTCCGAACATAGTTGCATTAAAATTAGCTGGTTTTCAAAATGTTAAATTGTATACAGGTAGCTGGAGTGATTGGATTTCTTATCCAGAAAATCAAATTGCAAAAGAAGAAGATTAATCACTTGCATGCAAAAATAATTTGTATTAAAATAAGGTCACAAGCAAGAGATTGCTTCAAAAAAATTATATTTTACACATTGGAAACAATGTGATAATATAACGACAAGTAAATAATACATCCTGCGGTGTGCGTAACTTATTTATGTCTAAAACCGATGTTAGTTTTACGGAAGCTCAATATTTAGTGACCATTATCAAGCCTTCCTTGTGGAGGAAGATATACGGTAACTGTGAGGGCATCCACCTGCGAGTAGCGGGTTTTTGGACATTTACGAGAGACGGCACTTGCGGGGGTCTTATTTCAACTAATAGTATATAAAATTCCTACGGTGTACGTAGCTTGTGTATGTCTTAAACCAATAAGTATAATGCGGAAGTTCAATATTTAAATGTAGATAGCAGGCCATCTTTTTAAGAAGGAAGTTACAAACATTTGTGAGAACATCCACCTGTGAAAGCAGGTTTATGGACATCTATAGATAACGGCATATGTGGGACTATATAAAAAACCTTACGTTTTATACGTAAGGTTTTTTTGTTGAATAAATATACTCATGTTATCTAGATTTACCTGTAAAGTTCCCATAATAAATATAGCACTTGCGGTCTTCATCAATTTCTCTTGAATCGAGGGTGAATTCCAAATGTATTCCATCCCGTTGAATATATATAATATCTGAATGGAGAGAGGGTAAGATATCCTCGTAATTCCAAATATCTTTACTTTCTATCATAATTGAGCAGGTTTCCTTTAGTTCTCTAATTTCAAAACCTATGTGCGAGTATGTAGGATCTGAAGGGTCGTTGGAAAAAACTTCTTTTTGTATATATAACACTGCTGTCCCGTCTGGATCTACTGAAGTTGCAGTAACGATATATGTATTTCCATCTTTTATAAAATATTCACAAGTCATGCGCGCGACAATTTCAGAATTAGAAATATTTGCGTAGTTCCATAAAGCTGGATACCCGTTTGTTTCATCATTGAGCCGATATTCCAATCGCATTTTATCCCTCTTCTTCCTTTTTCTTCTACTTTATCATGACATCTTATATAATAGAAATATAATTTAAAAAGGGGAGTGCAAAGGTGACAAAAACGAAATGGCTAGTAGGTGGTGTCCTAACATCTTTAATGACGGGCACTTTATTTGGCTGCGCGCAAGATATTCCCCCCGAACCGAATGATAATAGTTGTTCTGATTGGGATTGGGATGATGAGCTTGGTGTTTGGCAGTGTGATGATAGTAGTTCAGGTTATCGTGGACATTACTTTTATGGTGGTACATACTATCAAAATAAATCCACCTTCAAAAATTCATCAGAGTTTAAAACTTATCAATCTTCGGCCGAATTTAAAGGTGGAATTGGAAGCGGTTCAAAAGGTGGATTTGGAGGTTAAAATATGTCGCAATACATAAAGAAAAGAAAAGAATTTTATTCGAATTATCCTCATTTCTGGTCGGACTTATATGAATGTGAGTATAGTTTGTTTCATGTTTTCCCGATAACAGAGCAAACAATGAAACAATTACAAGTAGCAACTGAACGAATGGGAAAAATATTTTTTAAGACTGCTAGAATTCTTCGGAATTTATCTAATGAACAGCTTCTTGAACTCGGTTTTCCAACTGCAAGCTTGCCTTTTATTAGACTGAAAGGGATGTATCCTGAATCTGTTATTTCACGATTTGATTTTGCTTTAACAGAGGATAATCGTATTAAAATGCTTGAGTTTAATAGTGATACTCCAACTTTTATTGTGGAATGCTTTCAAATGAATGGAAAAGTTTGTGAAGAACTTGACTATGATGATCCAAATGCAAATCAAGAGCGCTTACTTTCTTCTGGTATTACAAAAGCCGTAATGGAGTTTACAAAAGGAATGGAAGATCCAAATGTTGTTTTCACAGCTCATCCTGAACATATAGAAGATTGGAATACGACTATGTATTTAAGTAGGCTATGTCATGTTGAAAATAAAGTAATGCCAATGACAGAACTTAGAATTACAGATGATGCTTTAGTAGATAGAGATGGTGTACCAATTGATGTTTTGTATCGCCAAACATATCCAATTGAAGACTTAATTGAAGATCAAGATCCCGAAACGGGGGATTTGGTGGGAGTAGAACTTTTGCAACTTGTAAAAGAAGGAAAGCTTTTTATTATAAATCCTTTGTCGGCCTTTTTACTTCAGCCGAAATCAATTCAATGTCTTATTTGGGGATTAGCAGAAGAAGGTGCTTTTTACACAAGTGAGGAACAAAAGTGGATTAAAGAATATATGCTTCCTACATATTTAGAGCCAGATTTATTTTTTGGGAAAAGTCCGTTCGTTCAAAAACCTTCGTTCGGTAGGGAAGGTGACACGATTACGATTCGTGATAAGGATACAAATATTATGATTCGAAATGCACATGAAACGTATAAATCGTCACTGCCTATATTTCAGAAATATACAGAGCTTCCAGTTGTATTTTTGGAAACTGAAAAAGGAATTGAGAAGCTGTCGTACGTGTTTGGGGCTTTTTTAATTGCTGGAAAAGCGAGCAGCATCGGTATACGTGCCGGAGAAAAAATTACGGGAAATGAATCGTATTATTTACCGGTAGGTATTAAGAAGGAGGAAAATAAATGATTAATTTTTTACTATATTTAGCAGTATCACTTGTACTTTTGTGTATCGGTCTTTTTCTTATGGAAGTGACAACGAAAGTTAAGGAATTTAAGTTAATGGCTCAAGGGAATAAAGCGGTAAGCTATGTACTTGGAGGAAGACTACTTGGTCTTGCTATCGTTTTATATTCAACGGCTGCTAATTCTATTTCAATTCTTGATATGGTTTCATGGGGAGCTGTTGGGATTTTAGCTCAAATTATTGTCTTTTATTTAGCGGAATGGCTTACACCACGTTTTAATATTAATAAAAGTCTTGAAGAAGATAATCAAGCAGTTGGTCTTTTCCTTATGTTTTTATCACTTTCCATCGGAATTGTAATTGCTGGTTGTGTAACGTATTAAAACCCTTACATTTTAACGTAAGGGTTTTATTTTTCATTTGCTAATTTTTTGCAATATGTGTTCAATTAATTTATGTAGCCGAACGCTGAGCAGGATGCGTATTAGTGTACTAAACTCGAGATAGTTATTGTAATAAGGAAAAGTTTCCATACAAAGTGTTGACATCTATTTTAAATAAGAGTAACATTTTCTATGTAATTATAATAAGTCTCTGTTAGGTGAGGCTCCTGTATAGAGAAATGCTACTGCCCAAAAATGTCGAGAGACGCCAATGGGTCAACAGGAATGATCGAATTAAGGTTTTTCTTAACGTAGCTGGTAATGAACCTATGCTATACAGTGCTAAAACTCGGCGAGGGAGAGGTCCATAGATTTCTAATTGTATTATATTAGGAATCGCTTATTTGTGTATGCAATGACCTTTGCTCTCTTATGAGTAAGGGTCTTTTTTGTTAGCAAGCTATGAGTAATTTCATAGTATAGATTATAACTAAAAAATTAAAGAGGAGGTGAGGAGCATGTCAAATTCTGACTCGGTTCCGTTACCCATATACTTCAAATCAAAAATATATGATGTAGGCAGGAAACGACTTGTTCCTCCCTCTATATTTATCATAATGTAGCGTTTATTCGAGTATTTAAGCGCTAGACACTTTCACAGTAAAGTGGATAAATTGAGAAACAAAGCGTTTCTTCCTATGTTGTAAAGGAGGAGACGATAATATGTTATATGTAAATAAAAGTGTGGGTAACACTTCGTATAAATTAAGTAAAAAAGCAATGAAAGAACAAACAATGCTTCAAAAAAATAAAGATTTATTAATTGAAATCGCAACAAGAGATGTAAAATCTGTATTTGCGTATTTTAAAACAACAAGAGACGGACTATCTATGAAAGAGGCACAAAAGCGTATTCAAGTATACGGCCGAAATGAATTAACTTCAAAAAGAGCGCGTATTGCGGAAGTAATGATGAAGCTAAGTGGAATGATCCCAGGTCTTTCAAAACAAAATATGGGTGATGAATTACAATGTGAAACAGTTACTGTTTCTAGAGTAGCTGGCTGTAGCGTAACAGGGCTAAACAGTGAACTAAAAATGATGAAATTACCAGTACAAGAGCTTGTACCTGGAGATATGATTTTTCTTGCAGAGGGCGATACAGTGCCAGCAGATGTACGTATTATTTATGCAAATGATTTATTAGTAAATGAATCTATGCTGACAGGAAACGATGCTAGTATTGAGAAATTTGAAAGTTGCTATCATCTTGAACGTAAACGATTTATTCCATTAAAACGGATGAAAGACTATAATCCACTTGAACTTGAAAATGTATGTTTCAAAGGTACGTATATTGTTGACGGAAATGCAAAGGCTGTAGTTGTTTCGACAGGTAAAAATACGTATTCAGGAATACTTCATACTTGCTACGGTAGAATGTCTTAATGTGTTAATGATGCTAAATATACAAAAACAATGTATAATAGACAAAGTTGAACAAAAACGTAGAATGGTAATCTATATATAACCTTACGTGATAACGTGAGGTTATTATTTTTTGTTAGTAGGAGAGGAATTATGAAAAAAGTATTATTAGTTGATGGTATGGCACTATTATTTCGTGCTTTTTACGCAACAAGTGTATATGGACAATTTATGAAACGACAAGATGGTACCCCGACGAATGGGATTCATGGTTATATGAAGCATTTATTAACAGCAACACAAGCAATCGAACCAACGCACATTGTAACGTGCTGGGATATGGGAAGTACGACATTTAGAACGGAATCTTTCTCGAATTATAAAGCAAATCGTGCAGCACCGCCGGAAGAATTAATTCCGCAATTTGATTTAGTGCAAGAAATGACTGCGAAATTATCTATGCCTGTAATCGGTATGAAAGGTTATGAAGCGGATGATTGTATCGGTACGCTTGCAAAACAATATTGCAATGAAGCGGAAGTTTATATTTTGACAGGTGATACAGATTTACTTCAACTTGTTGATACGAATGTTACAGTTATGCTTCTTCGTAAAGGAATTGGAAATTACGAGTATTACACACCGGAAAAAATCATGGAAGAGAAAGGTGTAGAACCTTGGCAAATTGTTCATGCGAAAGCTTTCATGGGAGATACAAGTGATAATTATCCGGGTGTAAAAGGTATTGGTGAAAAAACAGCGTATAAGCTGATTCAAGAATACGGGACAGTATCGGCAGTGCTAGAAAATATAGCATCATTAACGAAAGCGCAGCGCACAAAAATTGAAAGTGATTTAGAGAATTTAAATATCTCTTTACAATTAGCGCAAATTCATTGTGAAGTTCCAATTTCATGCTTATTAGAAGAAGGGTTACACACAATGGACGAAGAAAAACTACGCTTTGTTTGTAACGAAATGAATTGGGGAAGACCTGAAATATTAATTAATATGCTTTAAAGAGCATGGAAAGGTTGATCAAATATATTTTTGATTAACCTTTCTTTTTTTTGTTCACAAAGTTGTCAGAAAATAAACGGAATTTTCATCTGAAGTTCAAATGGAATTCACAACAATCAATTATTATAAGAACACACAGATAATTCCTTATCTTTTATATAAACCATCCCCCAAGGAGGAAAATAAACATGCGAAAAAAAGTGAGAAAATCCTTTAAACAATTATTAATAGAAAATAAACAATCCCTACTAACTAATAAAGAGAATATGAAAGAAATTGAAGAACGGATTGAGAAACGACATGTAGCATATAATGGTGCTAATAATTAAATAAAATAAAAAAGATAGCCTATAAATAAAGGCTATCTTTTTTATTTTATATTGAAAAAACACTAGTCCTCTCTTTAATTTTGTAAGTATGCAACATATTTTTATAGTGTTTTTCTAACAATATTACCAATTTTTCGAGGTTGAAATTGGCATATACCAATTTTTAAGATTTACTATTCATAATATTACAAAAAATGTTACAATACACTCAAATTTATACTATAAAATCATTTTAATATGAAAAATTGGAATGAAAAGAAAGGAGAGGAATATGAATATAGATGTCGCTTTGAAATGATTATTATCATTTCATTAGGAGTTGATGTAAAACGATGGAGAGGCATGAAGAACTGGATTCTATAAGAGGAATTTCTTCATTGGTAGTAATGATTGGTCATTATTTGATGATTTTCTCAGCATTTCAAAATTACAGTTATGAAGATAATAAACCATTTGTTGTATATCTATTAAAAGAAACGCCTGCACGTCTTATTTTTAGTAGTGGTAACGAATCTGTTATTATCTTTTTTGTTTTGAGTGGATTTGTTTTGTATGAATCTATTCAAAAAACAAATAGTAGCTATGGATCATACCTTTTAAAACGTATATGCAGAATATACATTCCATATATTGTGGCAATAGTCATAGCTATTATATGCCAGACTACAATAAGTAAATATGGTATTTCTTATTTAAGCGAATGGTTTAATCGCTCATGGACGATTGAAAGTTCTTTAAGTCTAATAGCACAGCATGTTTTATTGGTTGGGAAATATAATACAGATACATATAACAGTGTGATTTGGTCACTTGTACATGAAATGCGAATATCTATAATTTTCCCGTTAGTTTTGATGGTTTGTTTACGCAAAACAGTAAGGGGTTCATTACTATCATTGTTTAGTTTTAGTATATGTTCTGTCGTGATATTATTTTTATTTCGCTCGAGTTTAACATTAACAAGCTATGTATTAACGTTGCATTACACAGTGCTGTTTTTACTAGGAGCACTAGTTGCGAAGTATAAAAATAATTTAATAGCTTTTTATAGTAATTGTACTAAAAATACGAAAATTACATGGTTTTTATTTGCGATTTTACTTTATATGTATGAAGGGCTTATTGGAGAAATTAAAGTGCTCAATAATTTTATATTTCGAGACTACGTAGTAGCGATAAGCGCATGTCTATTTGTCATATTAAGCCTTTCAGTGTCAACATTTTCAACCTTGCTACGCAATAAATACTTGTTGTATTTGGGAAAAATTTCTTACAGTCTTTATTTGTATCATCTTATATCATTATTTTCCTTAATATACATGCTCAATGAAATATTACCGCTAACTATTATTTTGATTATGTCGCTCATTCTTTCTTTTATACTTGCAACGATTTCATATTTGTTTGTAGAGAAATTTTCATTCAGATTAGGAAAGTATATAACAAAACAAGAAGATATAGAAAAGAAAGGGTTATCTGTACAAAATGATTAACAGGATGCTATTCATAAAAAGGCGGTGGAATCATTGAAGCAAGAAATTAGTATGAAAGATTTTCAACAGTTACTGAAAAGAAGATTCGTAACGATCATTTTGACGATGTGTTGTTTAACCGTTTCTCTAGTTATTATTTCTATGTATGTGCTAAAGCCTTCGTATCAATATTCAGCGCAAATTCTTGTTGGAAATTTAGATGAGTTTAATAAGGAAAATACAGCGAATAAAACACAAGAAAATAAGCAACTTGTAACATCGTTTGTTGACATTTTAAAAAGTCCACTTATTATTTCGACAGTAAGAAACACTTTGAAATTAGAACAATCAAGTTATGAATTAGCACAAAAAATTTCGGTGTTGAATACGGACAACTCACAAATTGTTACTGTTACAGTAAAAGATTCGGATCCTAAAATCGTGAAAGAAATTGTAAAGTCATTGGCAGAACAATCTCAAAAAAGCTTTCAACAGTATACGAATGTACAGGGGGTAAAAATATTAACTGACCGAGAGTTACAGGAAGAAGCTGAAAAGCTGTTTCCGAAATTTCAACTTATCATTCCTATCTCTTTAATTGTTAGTTTTTTTGTTGGTGTAGGTTTAGCTGTATTTCGAGATTATTTTGATGAACGTATATACGTGGAACAGGATTTAGAGAAAATAACGACAGTCTCTGTTATTGGTCATATAAATATGAAACCGAAAAGAAAAAAGAAACCTACAGAGGTTGATAAGCAATCATCTATATATCGAGGTGAACATGTCGATGTTTAAGACAAAGAAAAAGCTGCCATTCGATCCGCATGATGCTCTGATGAAAGAGCAATTTTATACTATATATCATGAATTGAAAAAATCAGGAAAACGAGTATTCACAGTTAGCTCAACGAAGGATAGAGGTGTTGTTGCTTCACTTATAGTAAATATGGGATTAGTTTTTGCGGAAATGAAAAAAAAAGTATTACTTGTCGATATGAATTTTTCTGATCCTAAACTCCATCTACTATTACACAGCAACCATATGACAACAGTAAACGATATATTAAGCTCTTCCGCCTTAAATTATGAATCTTTTTCTAGTTCTTTTTCTGAATATTTATATTGTATTCCCGCAAAAAAAAATGTACATACTGGGACGCCCTTAGTTGCTATGGATGAATTTGATAATGTAATAGACAAGTGGAAAGTAGACTTTGATTATATTTTCTTTTATTCATCCGAAGTATTTGAGCTTCCTGCTACGTATATTATTGCGGAGAAATGTGATGGAGTAATTTTGGCAGTCAAAAAACGAAAAGATTCGCTGCGTACAGTGAAAAAAGTAATAGCGGACATAAAGAGAAAAGAATGTGAATTGCTAGGTATAGTTTTATATTCTTGAATTTGGGGGTAACGATCCATGATTCGTGAAACAAATCAAGCTAAGTTGTATGCTATTCCGGCTCAAGAAAAGGATAAGGTTTTGAATCGAAGTGTAAAACGCTTGTTTGATATTATATTTTCACTCATATTGTTACTTTTTACGATACCAATTATGTTGTTTTTTTGTATTTTGATTGCTTTAGAAACATCAGGGGCTCCAATCTATTTTCAAGAGCGTTTAGGAATCAATGGAAAGAGATTTTATTTATTTAAATTAAGATCGATGGTTAGCGATGCTGAAAAGAACGGACCACAATGGGCAAATGAAAATGATCCGAGAATTACAAAGGTTGGATTGTTTATAAGAAAAACGAGAATGGATGAATTACCACAACTTATAAATATTTTAAAAGGTGATATGTCTTTTGTTGGTCCTAGGCCAGAGAGAGAGTATTTTTATGAAAAATTCGAAGTTAATATTCCAGAATTCAGGCACCGTTTATTAGTAAAACCAGGGTTAACAGGGTGGGCACAAATAAATGGAGGATATAATCTTGATCCGAAAGAAAAGTTGGAATTTGATATGGAATATATTGAAGTGAAGACGATTAGAATGGATATTCGTATTTTATGTAAGACAGTTTTTATTGTATTGAATGGGAATGGCGCAAGATAAAAAACATAGTAAATATAATTTTATGTAAATATTAAATTAATACACAACAAATATAAGTAGGTTACATGCAAAGGAGAACTGGTATGGGTAGATCCATTCTAAACAATATTGTACATCTATTTTATAGTACGATTTTAGCTAATCTTCTTCAAGCCATTAGCTTAATTGCTTTAGCCAACTTTTTTAATGCACAAAATTACGGGATGTTTAGTGTTGCGATAGCATTTACGTTTGTAATGTTATTTTTTACAGATTTAGGGCTTAGTAATACATTTCTTCGAGAAGGGGCAAAGGATGGAGTAGATTTAGGGACGATTGTATCTTCATACATAAAGATAAGGATACTTCTTCTTATTTTTATTTCTGTAATTGGTTATATAGCTATTCATTATGTGTACGAGGATAAGAATTTAATTTATATGATGTTAAACGTAATGTTCCTGATGTTAATAGGCCTTACATGTCAAAATATAGGGATTGCCTACTTTCAGCTTATGGAACGTATGAAATATATAGCACTAATTAAAGTTGTATCCGCAACAGTTGTCATTATAATTACATGCTTTTGCATTTTCGGAGAATTACCAGTGTATATAACAGCTCGCTTATATGGTTTTGGTTATATGATTGGCGGTTTATTTAGCATATACGTTATGAGAAAAAAGACGAACATTAATATGAAAGTAGCAATTCATAAAGGATTGTTTTGGAAATTAGGTCCTTTTATTGTTAGTGGGTTTTTAATAATGAGTACGCCACAATTAGCACCCATCTTACTCAATTATACATTACCATTAAGTATGGTGGGTGTTTTCGCGGTAGCTTATCGGATGCCAGCGGCTTTATATCAAGTGCCAGGGGTAATTGCAGGGGCATTTTTCCCAGTGCTCTTTAAACACTATAACCAGAATAATTTAGAAGAGCATACGAAATTAAATATGATTCAAATAAAATCAATGGCGGTCGTGGGAATATGTATGACGATAGGTTTATATAATTTAGCACCCTATTTTATTTCTATATTTTTTCATGCGGAATGGAGTAATGCAGTAGAGCCGCTCCAAATACTATCTTTTCTCATTGTATTACAAAGTTTAAATGTTGCTATTGCCGATGGTTTAACAACGAGTGGATTTCAAAATAAGAGAACTGCCGTACAGTGTGTTGCTTTAGTAATTGGAGGAATTATGCTATATAGCTTCAGTAGCATTGGTGGAGTTAGAGGAGCGGCTTACGCTATGATTTTATTTGAAATAGTGGCTTTGATTGGATATACAGCAGTAAGTACAGTGAGGAAAAAAATTGTATTCCAAATTGTAATACCGTATACAATTTATTTTGGTGTAACTTTTATTGGAGTGCAATATGTATTAAAGACATATAATTTGATTGCACTTGTTCTTAATACGTTTATCGTAGTAGTTGGTATATTCCTATATGATTATGAGTTAAAAAAACTTATTCTTTCATTTATAAGAAAAATACGAGAAAAGGATTATATTACGAAGCAGGAGATATAGCCTATGGAAAATAATATGCAAATTTCAATGAAATGGACTTTTCTTCTAATCTTGTTTGTTATGTTAAGTAAATACAACATATATATAGGGTTTTCTTTGAAGATATATATGATTTTTCTAGTCATTTATTTTTGTTTAACAATTAAAGATTTTTATATTCGAAAGCTATATTTTCATGAAGTTGTATTTTTACTGTTTTATTTCATCTATTGTTTAAGTGGCATTCTTTCTATATATTTAAGTGCTAGTATTCGTATGATTTTCGGCGTATTACTTGTTTTAGGATGTTATTTTATTATGAGGAATTTACTGGGGAACACCGAAATAGTAGTGCTCGAGTCAGCCATTGTCTATGTAGGATTAGTATTTAATATTGTAAGTCTCATACTCTATATAGTTGGATTACAACATTTTGGATTATATGGCGGAGAAGAGAGAGAGATTTATGCTGGATTATTAGTAGATAGAGGATATCCGAGATTAATTGGATTATTAGATGATCCCAACATCTTTATTTTTTATAATACAATATTTTTTATGTATTATATGACAAATTTATATAATATCACCAACGTAATAGGATTGATTCTATGTGTTACAACGAGTTTATTAACTTTTTCAAGAGGTGGTATTTTAGCAATTGTGCTCGTCATTTTTGTATATGTATGCATGTCCAGTTTTGCCAAAAAAGTAAAAATAATAATGGGCTTAGTATTGTTTAGTGTTGTTATTTTTAGTTTAGCGAATGTAGTAATGGGTGGACAACTAGATGATATATTGAACGGTCGAATTTCTGATTTTTCACGCGATAATGGGAGTGGCAGATTTACACTATGGGAAGCTGCTTTCAAATATTTTTTATCTAATCCATATATCGGTATCGGTGCTTTTAATTTTTCGAATTATTATGAGTATCAGTTCAATGAAAAACTATATGTGCACAATACATTTTTAGAAATTTTATCTGAATCGGGTACAATTGGTTTTCTTTTATATAGCGCTTTTTTATGTATTTTAATGGTGAAGTTGACTAAGTATAACTTGTTTTGTGAAAAGCCATATCTTTTATTGACTATGATTGCATTTTTATTTCAGATGATGTCATTATCACTTATTATTAACGAAGCTTTCTTTCTATTTTTAGCAGTTGTTGTGAAGTACATTTCAACATATGAAGGAAGGGGAATGATAGATGGTAAAGTGTCTATCAGTACATAACGAGGTGCCTTGTATTTCTATAATAACACCTTCTTATAATAGTTTACGTTTTATTGGTGAGACAATCAGATCTGTGCAGAGTCAATCTTATAAAAATTGGGAAATGCTTATCGTTGATGATGCTTCAACGGACCACTCAGCTGTAAAAATTAAAGAGATGATAGAAGGGGATTCACGAATTCGGTTATTATCATTAGAAGAAAATATGGGGGCTGCTAAAGCTCGGAATATAGCGATTAAAGAAGCGAGAGGAAGGTATATTGCTTTTTTAGATAGTGATGATATTTGGCTACCAAATAAATTGGAGACGCAATTGTTATTTATGGAAGAAACACATGTTGCGTTTTCGTATACGTCCTATAGTTTAATAGATGAAAATAATAATGATCTGAATAGAGAGGTGAACGTACCGGAATTTGTTGATTATCATTATTTAGTGGGAAACACAATTATTGGGTGTTTAACAGTGATGCTTGATCGTGAGAAGATTCCTTGTATTGAAATGCCCAGTGTGCAGCCTGAAGATACAGCGTTATGGCTACAATTGTTATATAAAGGATATGAAGCGAAAGGGATACAGCAGGTATTGGCAAAATATAGAATTGTTACAAATTCTGTTTCAAGAAATAAAATAAGGGCGGCCTTCCGATATTGGAAGCTGTTAAGAGCACAAAAACCACTTAATTCATTGCAAATCTTTTTTTATTTTAGTAAGTATGCTTATCATGCTTACAGAAAAAATAAAATCAATGTAGTTGGGAAGACGCAAGTATGAATATATTGTTGATGACAGATAAATTGATAACTGGGGGAGCCGAGAGTTACTTTTGTAAATTGGAAAACAATTTGCAATATGAAAACATTACGGTTTATACAGCTGCAGGTGAGGGAGAATTATATCAATCTCTTACTAGAAAAGAAAATTTCATGTTACTTAGTCGATGGAATCATTTGAGAAATATTCATTACTTACGAAAAGAGATTTATAAACGAAAGATAGAACTTATTCATGCAAATAGTTTGCGAATGGTATTATATGCTTTTCTACTTCAAAAGTTTATTAAAAGAAAGATAAAAATCGTGTATACGAAACATAATGTAACGATACTAGAAAAGAAAATGCCAATTCTTTTTCGTTATGTCATGAATAAATATGTGAACAATATTATTACAGTAAGTGAATTTGAAAAGAATAACTTAATTTCAATTCATGTAGCTGAAGAGAAAGTAAAGACAATTTACAACGGTGTGGATATTGAAAAATTTTTATTCCAGCAGAAAAAGAAAGAATCTACTTATAAAGTAGGTATATTAGCTAGATTATCCAAGGAGAAAAATCATCAACTATTTGTTAAAATTGCAAATGTGTTAAAAAAGAGAAATGATTTTATGTTTTATATTGCTGGTGATGGACCAGAGAAAGAATCTATTATGAAAGAAATAGAAAAATATGACTTGCAACAAAGTGTAAAGATGTTAGGAAATATTTCAGAGCCACATAAGTTTATAGGAAATATGGATGTATTACTTTTATTATCTTTTCGTGAAGTGTTTCCAATGGTAGTAATTGAAGCAATGGCTACAGGAACACCAATGGTTTCAATAGATGTCGGCGGAATAAATGAAGCGGTAATAGATGGAGAATCAGGTGTTTTAATATCTGAATATTGCGAATCTGAATTCGCAGACGTGCTGGAGGAATTACAAGGAAATGAAGAAAAGGTGAATGATATTAGAGTGAAAGCGCGAGAAAAAGCGGAAAGAAATTTCTCGTTAACTAAAATGGTAGAAGAAACGAAGGATATATATGAATTAAACAAATGACCGTGGAGGTCGTTTGTTTTTTTTATGATACAAACTTTTAAGAGAGAACTCACATATTATATGAAAAAGGCAATATGAGGAGTGAATTTATTTTGTCAGAATATATTTCTTCACAAGAGGAGTATGCGCCAGAAAATAGTGTTCATATTGATTGCTTTGGTGCAGTTCCGAATTCAGGAAGTGATAGTTCGTTAGCGATTCAACAAGCGATTAATTATTGTGTAGCGAACCGAATTTCGACGGTAAGAATTACAGGGGTTAATACGTATAAAATATTGAAGCCGATTGTTATTAAATCCAACGTAAGATTAGAGTTAGATCCTACCGTAACGCTGCAAATTGATGGAGATTTTAATGCGTTTGAGTTACAAAGTAATGCTTCTATAACTGGCGGTACTATTCAAGTTATTAATCAAGTATTTCAGTCATCTGTTATTTATGTTTCCGGTTCACAACAAATAGAAGTGCCTAATCAATCTGTCATATCAAATATAAATATAATAAATACCACACCATCATATAAAGGAAAAGCTATACATTTTTATTGTCAAAAAGCGTGGGATTATATTAGTTTCTTTCAAGTTAACTATGTTCAAGTTAAAAATTTTCAAACTGCAATATATTTAAAAACGGAATATGTAGACAATATAAATACACCTTGCTGGATTAACGCAAATGTATTTCAATCTATATTTATTGATGGATGTCAGTATGGAATAGAAGTAGATGGGAATAGTGATTTACCAAATGAAAGTTCAGGAAATACGTTTCATGATATTCAAGTGCAATGTAGACAACAAACGAAAAAAGCAATTCGTTGTTCAGGTGCTTATAATACATTCAACTGTATGATTTGGGATACGTACAGGATGAGTAGTGAACAAATAGTAATTGAATTTTCTTCCAATTCCCATCGTAACTACCTTTTTTCAAATTTACTTTCAACAACTATTGTAGATAACGGACAATACAATGTTTGTAAGTCTACTTATGAAGAATCACTTCGGATTCAGTTACCTTTGACGCTGAATAAACCACATTTAATAGGAAATCAAGATGATATTTTAGTAAATGCTCAGCTGAAGTATAGTGTTAAGCAAGTAAGTGGGAAATTACCTTACGGAGGAAATATCGCTAATTGTTTTAATTTAATAGATGAACAAAGTGTGAATTATATTGATGTTCCAGATAGTAATCCAGTTGTTATTGAATTGGACTTTACGAAAAATCCGATCAAAATGTTGAATTGTATTGGGATGTACTTTGGATGGGGAGAGAGCCCAAAGAAAATTAAAATTGAATATGCATTAAGTGCAACTGGGAGTTGGATTATCGCGGCAGATGTTCCATTAAATGTTGGAGATACAGTTATATCGAATATGAAAGCTAATCAGTTATATAAAGTAAGAATTACATTGAGTGGTTACTCTCAAGACCATAAGCGTTTTCGAATTAATCGTATTTTTGCAAGGTCTTCTATGGAAAATGGAAATGCTTGGTTAGCGACAACTGGCGGAAGAATGTTTGGAGATATTGAGCTGGAAGCGAGTCAAGGTGTAATTATGAAGACTGCTAGTGGAGCGAAATGGAAAGTTACTATTAATGAAGTTGGTCAGCTTATTACGACTAAAATAACGTGAGATGATCCTGTCTTTGTATAATTTTGGACGAGTACTAGGCGACGTGATAAAGTGAAACTTTCATCAGTGGGGTTTTGTCCATCCCCCACTGATTATTAGCCCGCATAATGGGGCTTTTACGGGCAGCCCGACTCCACCTAACTTCCTCGCATTCGCCGAATTTTGAGGTGGGAGCCTTACTACCCGCAAATAGCGGGATAAATTCAATTTAAAAGAGAAATGTGTAGTCTGTGGAATGAAAAAAAGATTGTAATTTGGTCCAAATCAACCAAAATACAATCTTTTTTGTTGTACTGAATTACTGCCACCAAATCCAAGTCCAAAAGTAATTTCGTATATTTCGAGGAGTAATGCGTATGAAACGTTCACCGTCAAAGAAACAATTTAAATTTGGAAGTGTTTCATCTGGATTTTCTGGAATAAAGGTGACGATGTTTTCGTTACTTGTAATGGTTACTGTGATTGGTGGATCGGTTGGAGAGATTTGAAGTTGTAAAGAAACGTTTGCCGTGTTTTTAAATTCATTATTAATAGGTGGACTTATCACTTGTACTGTGAATAACACGATAATTGTTTCGTTCGGTTCCAAATTAGTAGCGACTAGGAAACCGATATTCGGATTCGCTAGTGGAGAGCGTTCCCCATTAATGAAGACCGTACCGTTCATAAATTGTAAACCTGCTGGAATGGTGTCTTGTAATGAAATATTTGTAATTGAAAATTCTGAAGTATTCGTAATATGCACCGTATAATCAAAATATTGGTTTAAATAAGCTGAGCTAACGGAAGCGTTTTTAAGCACAGTTGCAGTTATAAATTGAACTGGTATGCGAACAATGTTCGAATTAACGATGAAAGTAATAATCGGATCCTGTGGTGTCAATTGGAAAGCAGCTGTAACTGTTGCGGAATTGATAATTGTACTGTTTGAAGGGATAGAAGTTACGAGAACTTTAAATGTTATAGTTGCTACTCCATCTGCCGATAAGGAACCAATGTTAATACCAGTGTCTGGTCGAATATTTGGAAATAGTATTCCATTAATTGTTACACTATTTTCAATAAATGTTGTACCCGCTGGAATCGTATCTAAAATGGAAGTACTTACTGTAGGAATTGGGGAATGATTAAATACCTCTAATGTGAATGTAATAATATCTCCTATAACGACAGAAGATTTGTCAGCGTTTTTCTCAATGCGCACCATTGGATCAACGATCGTTGTTGTAACGGTATTGGTTTGCTTTGTAATTGTAATAGGTGGTTCATTCGGATCAATGGTAACAGTATAGGAAACAGAAGCGTCGTTATTGATTGCAGGTAGAAGAGTCGAAGAAGATATTGTTACTTGGAACGTAATGACAACAGATTCATTAGGAGCAAGGTTTCCTAATGGAATACCATTTTCAGGATTCGCATTAGGCTGATTGATCCCGTTAATCGTAACACTGCCAGTAATGAAAATTGTATCTACTGGTACGGTGTCTATGGCAAGAAGATCTTCAATCGTTACATTACCGCTATTAGTAATTGTAATTGTATACGTTAAAGTTTGACTAGGTAATGCATTCGTGGCATTAACAGATTTTATGGCAACGACATTATCATTTTGGACAGTTGTTGTGACAGTATTTGTTGTAGTCGTATTTGTAACAGGTAAGTTATTTGGATTGACTATATAGTTAAAAGTAGTAATTGCTTTGTTGTTGAGTTCATTTGGTGTTGGAATAGAAGTTACAGTTACTTGGAATGAAGCGATGGCATCTCCACCTACAATTATAGTACCAATTGGTATGCCGCTTACTGGATTAACTCCCGGAACAGTTTCTCCGTTTACAATGACACTATTTTCTATAAACGTAGTACCTTGAGGAATAATATCTTGAATGACTACATCATCTGCTGAAACATTACCAGTTTGATTTAGTGTAATCGTATACGTTAACGTATCACCGACCGTTGCAAATGCAAGGTCAACAGTTTTATTGCTATTTAAATTCGCGTGATGAATTTCTGTTACGGCAGCTGATGAAATAATAGTTTCGGTAATAGGTGGCCTATCTGGTACCGTGTATTCATATTCAATTGTACTCGTGTTAGAGATTGGATTTGTTTGCGGAATGGAAGTAACCCGGACTTGGAATAGAATAGTTGCTGTCGTATTAGGCGGAATGTTATCAATTGGTATACCGCTAAGTGGATTGTCATTTGGCCGAGCGTTGCCATTCACAATAACACTATTCTCTATAAAGCTCGTATTTGCTGGAATGATATCAGTAACGATAATGTTTTCTACTTGTATATTCCCATTGTTTGTGATGGAAATTGTGTAAGGGATGATAGTTTGTAGGTCAGCGTATTGGATAGGCGTTGTTTTTGTTGCAATTACATTAGCAGAAATAACTTCAGTGAAGGTAATATTACTAGTCGATATTTGTTCTTCACCATTAATTGTATAACGAGAAGTGGATTGATTTTGAATACGACCGCTAGCTGGAAGAGCTAACACAGTAACGGAAAACGTGACTGGGATAGAAATGTTAGAAGCAATCGTTCCTACAAGTATACCGGCACTTGGATTGGCGTTAAGCTGAGGAATATTATTTACTAAAACGCTACCGTTTATAAAGGTTGTTCCATCAGGAATATTGTCTGTAAATACAACCGCAGTAGCATCCGTATTCCCTGTATTCGTTAAAGTTGTTGTATAAGTTAAAATGTCACCAATCGTTACAGAAGTCAAATCAACAGTTTTCAGTGAAACGATATCAGCGTCATTAATTTGAACGAAAGTAGTATTGGAAGTAGTAGATTTTTGAATTGGTGCAAAGTCAGGATTGAAAATAAAGTCGTAGACGATGTTTGCAGTATTAGGTGTTGGATTTACAGCAGGTAAATTCGTAACGGAAACTTGGAATGTTATTGTTGTCGATTGACCTGACGCGATATTAGGAATGGTAAAGCCGATATTCGGATCTGCTGCAGGAATTATAGTATTGTTAACTATTACACTTCCAGGAATAAATACAGTTCCATCCTCGATAGTATCTGTAAAAAAGATGGAGTTAGTTGTAGTCGATCCATTATTTTGAATGAATACTGTATATTCAATGGTTTCATCAATGTTAGCTAATACTTTATTAGAGGATTTTGTAGCGATAAGAATAGCATCAATAAATTGTATATTTGTAGTATTGGAAGAGGTCGTTTCTGAAATTGGTGGTAAGCTTGGGTCTGGTTGATACTCATAGTGAATGACGGCGATATTATTAATGTTATTTTGAGAAGGTATAGAGACTACATTTACTTGGAACGTAACAATAATCGTATTATTTGGAAGGATAATACCAAGATTGATACCGGTAATTGGATTTTCGTTAGGTCTTGGTATGCCATCTACAAGGATGCTATTTGGAACGAATGTGGTGCCAGCAGCAATTGCGTCAATTAGGAGAGTATTTGTAATAGGTACTGTACCAGCGTTTGTAACGGCGACTGTATATGTGATGATTTGACCGATGCGTGTAATGGATCTATTGGCGGATTTAATTGCACTAACATTTGCCGTCCGCACTTCCGTGTTTACTGCATTTGATAACGATCTACGCTGAATAATCGGAGAGCTAGGGTCAATTTGGTATTCGTACGAAGTGTCTGAAATATTAATGACTGTATTGCCGGACGGTATATTTGTAAGTTGTACTTGGAATGAAATAGTGACTGTTTCATTTGGTTGTATCGTGCTGAGAGTTACTCCGTTTTCAGGATTCGCGCCAGGCTGAATCACATTATTTATTGATAAGCTATCTTCAATGAATATAGTACCTTCTGGAATGTTATCAATAAACACGGTATTGTTAGCTGGAATGGTTCCTATATTTTGTAGTGTATTTGTGTAGGTAATAATTTGCCCAATTGATACGAAAGTTACATCCGCGCTTTTAACAGAAATAATATTTGCATTTTGAAGTGATGTTGTAACAATGTTAGAATTTGCAGAGCGATTCACCGGTGGAGCTGTAGGAATACTTACATATTGGTAATTTGCAGAAGATTGATTTACAATTTCGGTTTCAGTAGGTGGATTGTTTGTTTGCACTTGAAATAGTATCGTTTTGGAACTGTTTGCTGGAATTGTTCCAAGTGGTATTCCGTTTTCTGGATTTACACCTGGCTGCAGGACACCGTTAATTGTGACACTATCGGAAACGAATGTAGTCCCAGCTGGAATAGAATCTGTAAAAATAATTTTTATTGCGTCAACATTGCCGATATTTTTCACTTCAGAAATATAAAGTATAGTTCCGCCAATATCTACAGTTATTGGATTGGACGTTTTTGTAATTGTCAATTGTGCTTGCACGAAATTTGTAATGACGATATTACTTGTAGATGTTTCAGTAATAGGCGGCTGGCTTGGATCTGGTTGAATTGAATATGTTGTGTTGGATTGATTTGTAATCGATTCTTGCGAGAATGAATCGTTAATAAGAATTTGGAACGAAATAAGGTGAGTAGCGTTTGCTACTAGGTTAGGCAAAGCAACCCCTACATTTGGATTTGCACCAAGTATAACTGTTCCATTAAGTGTAAAACTATTTTCTACGAATGTAGTCCCTTCTGGAATAGTATCTGAAAATATGAGATTAGTAGCTGGAATATTTCCGGTATTTTCTAGCGTTATCGTATAAGTCAAAATATCACCTGTTGTTGCTTGTTGTGCATTAACTGCTTTTAAAGAAAGAACATTCGCATCCGAAATTTGTGTGAAAGCTGGATTAGACGTAATTGTTCGAGAGATGATAGGAGAGGTTGGATCGGCGATAAAAGTATAGTCAATACGGGCTATATTAGAAATTGGATTCACGCTTGGAATGGATTGAACGATAACTTGGAATGTGACGGTGACAATTTCTGACGGCGCAACGGAGTTTAATGGTATTCCTACGTTTGGATCGGCACCTGGAACTGAAACGCCATTAATGGTCACGCTATTCGGAATAAATGCAGTTCCTTCTGGGACCAAATCTGTTAAAGTAACTGTATTTGCAGTTGTATTGCCGTTATTTTGAACGACTACTGTATAAGTGATTGTACCATCAGTAGATTGTACGAGAGAATCTGTATTTTTAATTGCGGATAACGATGCATCAACGACAGCTGTATTAACCGTATTAGATGAGGATATTGCTGTAACTGGAGGTTGACTTGGATCGACAATATACGTGTAACTTGTAATTGCTTGATTTATAATCGCTCCTTGCGGTGGAATAGAACTTGCAAGAAATTGGAACGTAATAGTAGCAGAATCACCTGGTGCGATAATACCAACTGGAATACCGAGAGTTGGACTTGCATCTGGAAGTGAAATCCCGTTAAGCGTGACACTATTTGGAACAAATAATGCCCCTTCAGGAACTCCGTTAATGAGTAATACAGAATTTGCAGGGAAGTTTCCAGTATTCGTTAATGTTGCTGTATACGTAATTATATCTCCGATAGATACGATTGTACGATTTGCTTCTAAAACAGTTGTAACAGTCGCGTTATTAATTTGTGTTGAAGCGCTATTAGAATTTATCGTGCCTGTAACAGGAGGAGAGGCCGGATTAACTATAAATTCGTATTGAATAGATGCAACGTTTGTAATTGGATTCGAAGGTGGAGTAGATGTAACTATGACTTGGAAAGTAACAGTTAAGGAACTGTTCGTACTAACGGTTCCGATATTAACTCCGTTATTTGGATTTGCCCCTGGAATGATACTTCCATTTACAGAAAAGCTATTTTCAACAAAGGTCGTTCCAGCTGGAATAAGATCTGAGAAATTTACATTCGTAGCGTTTGTATTGCCGCTGTTTTGAATCAAAACTGTATAAGTGATTGTGTCTCCGATATTCGCAAAGGCTGTATTAGCAGTTTTTACAGCTGAAAGTATTGCTGAATTAATAGAAGTAACGAAGACGTTCGTCTCCACATTGCCAGGCTGAGTCTGTAATGAATTGCCTACGTTATATTGGAAGTTAACAAATCCTAAGTTTTGGAGTTCAGGTGTGAAGGTTGTTGGATTGCTTATTATTTGGACTTGGAACATAATTGTTACGATTTGATTTGGAGTTATTGTATTTATGCCAACACCGTCAATGATAGAAGCGGATGGTAATGAAGTGCCATCAACAATGACTGATCCTGCAACAAATTGTGTCCATGTCGGTATAGGGTCTGAGAAAACAACGTTGTTAGCAGAGATATTTCCTGTATTCGTAATAGTGGTTGTATACGTAATCGTATCACCGATCGTTGCAAAAGCTTTATCTCCTATTTTAATAGTGTTTAAAATAGCACTCTCAATTTTTGTTGTAACGCTATTAGAAGTAATATTTTTTGAAACAGGTGGATTAGCCGGATTAACGATATGCTGGAAGCTAACGCTAGCTTGATTGGTAATTGGATTTATAGGCGGAATTTCATCGGCACTAATATGAAATGTTACGATGACAGACTGGTTTGGCGCGATATCACCAATTGGAACGCCTGTAATTAGGTCTGCATTTGGGATGGTAGTTCCGTTAAGTGTAAAACTATTCGGTTCAAATGAAGTTCCGTCTGGAATTAGGTCGGTAAAAATAACACTCGTCGCACTAACATTTCCGCTATTTGTAATCGTAACTGAGTAGACAATATCTTGCCCAATATCTACTGTTTCCACATTTGAATTTTTTTGTGCAGTAAGGATAGCGCTATTAACTTGTGTTGTCGTTGTATTAGATTGATTAGAGGTTGAAATGAACGGCTGATCTGGATCAACAATATAACGGTAAGTGGTAAGAGCCGAATTAGAAATAGGATTGTTGATTGGGAGGGTTGAAACGATGGCTTGGAATGTGACGATTGATGTGTTTCCACCATTAATTGAACCGATATTTACACCAGTAGATAAATCAGCGTTTGGAATGGTTTGCCCATTAACTGTGAAACTGTTTGGAACGAAACTTAAATTGCTATCAAGTATATCGATAATCGTTACATCAGTTGCAGCAACATTTCCGGTATTAGGAAGGTTAAGTGTAAATGTTATTGTATTACCAACATCCGCAAAAGTAAGATTTGCTGTTTTTGTGCTAATAATATTTGCGTTGTTTATTTGAAGAAGTGTAGTGTTGGAGCTAGCTGTATTCGATACCGGCGGATTACCTGGATCAACAGTAAACTCATATGTCGTTGATGCTGTATTCGGTGCTGGATTAATAGGTGGAATGCTGTTCACTGTAACTTGAAAGACGATACTATATATTTCATTTGGTGGAAGTGCTGCAAGTAATACACCTGTATTTGGATCCGCATTAGGTTGTAAAATGCCATTGACAGTTAATGTGCTAGGAACAAATGTGAGTCCACTTGGTAATACATCTGTGAATACAATATTAGTTGCATCCGTATTGCCTACATTGGCAATAGAAGTAGTGTAAAAAGCAGTTTGCCCGACATCTGCAAAGGATAGACTTTCATTTTTCGTCATAGATAATATAGCTTCTCTAATTTGTGTTGAAACAGGATTACTAATTGAAGTTTCTGCATCAGGCGGTGAGACTAATTGATACGATGTTGATGAGAAATTTACAATTGGGTTTTCGGTTGGTAATGACGCCACGTTTACTTGGAATGAAACAGTTACTGTAGACCCAGCTGTTATAGGCCCGATATTTACACCGTTCGATGGGTCCGCACCACTTTGAGAAACCCCGTTAATAGAAAATGAGTTTGCAATAAATGTAGTTCCGCTCGGCATTGTATCTGAGAAAATAACATTTTGTGCGGATGAGTTTCCATTGTTTGTTAAAGTAACAGTATAGGTGAGTGTGTCTCCAATACGACTAAAAGATTTATCGACTTGTTTTAATGAAAGAATGGTAGCTGTGTTAATTGTAGTGAACACTGTGTTTGAAGTAACATTCCTTGAAACAATAGGGGCATTAGGGTCAGCGATAAATGTGTAAGAAGCACTAGCCGAATTGGCAATAGGATTTTGAACAGGAGTAGAAGTAGCGGTAACTTGAAATGCTATTGATATTGAGTTGTTAGGAGCGATTGCTCCAATCGTTATACCTGTATTAGGATTAAGACCAATTTGCGTGATGCCATCTATTGTAACGCTATCAGTAATAAACGTTGTACCATCTGGTATAAGGTCAGTGAAAGTAATATTAGTTGCGTTTGTATTACCACTATTCGTTAAAATTGTCGTATAGGTAATGGTATCATCTAGCGTTACAAGTGTTTGATCGACTGATTTAATTATCGTAATCATAGCATCTAATACAGGGTTTGTAACAATATTCGTTGAAGTAGAAGTAGTAGCAGGAGCTCCGTTTGGATCAACAGTATAAGAATATAAAATTGTATCGTTACCCATAATCGAGCTTGAAGGGGGAACAGAAATAACATTTACTTGGAAAGTAACGGTTACTGTCGCGCCAGGAGCGATATTTGGTATAGTTAATCCAAGTGCTGGTTGTGCACCAAGCTGTTGGATGCCATTTACTGTGACCGAATCTGGTACGAAAGTAGTGCTAGGAGGAATGGCGCTTGTAAAAGTTATATTTGTAGCAGGTGTATTTCCTGTATTCGTAATCGTAGTTGTATACGTAAGTGTATCACCGACGGAAATAATAGATTTATCAACAGTTTTTGTCGTATTTAATATGGCGCTATTAATTGTTGTCGAAACCGCATTAGATACATTCGTTTGTGATACGGCAGGTTGGCTAGGATCGACCACATGTGCAAATTGTACAGAACTAAAATTAGAAATTGGATTTATACTTGGAATGTTTGTAACAAGTACGTTGAGAGTAATAATGGCCGTTCCACCTGGATTTATATTTTCAATCTGTATCCCGCTAGCTGGATTTCCAATTTGCTGTGTACCAGAATCGCTTGTAAGAGTCCCGGAAATAAATGTCGTTCCGTCAGGTAAAATATCTGTGAAAATTATATTTTGTGAAGTGACATTTCCAGGGTTATTTAATGTAATTGTATAAGAAATTGTATCGCCGATCGTTGCGAAATTTTTATCCGCGGATTTAACCGCTACAATTTCCCCGGAATTTATTTGTGTCGAAACAGAATTGGATGTTGTACTTCGTGAAACGAGTGGTAAATTAGGTCCTGTCATAAATTGATAATTAATAGAAGCACCGTTTACAACCGGTGAGTTTGGTCCCCCAGGCCCAATTGTGAAAATTGGATTTGGAATACTAACTACTTGCACGCGGAAGGTGACGTTTATAAAATCTCCTGCAATAATATCTCCAATTGGTATCCCATTCGCTGGATTTACTCCAGGTAATAAAACCCCACCTACTCGAACGCTATCTTCTATAAATACTGTATTATTTGGAATCGGATCTGTAAAAATGATATTAGTAGCAGTCGTGTTCCCTATATTTTCTAATAAAACAGTATACGTTAAAAATGAATTTCCAGGTGCTACGTCAGAAAAGATACGATCCACACTTTTCGTTGCTTGAATGATTGCTTCATTTATTTGAACTAAGACCGGATTACTAGTAGCCGTTTCTGTAACAGGCGGCTCGGTAGGGTCAACAATGATAGAGTATGTTGTACTAGATTGGTTCATCGTAGGGTTTGAAGCTGGTATTGAACCGACAATGGCTTGGAAACTAATGGTTGTCGTTCCTCCAACTGGAATTGGGTCTAAAGGAACCCCGTTATCTGGCCTAAATCCAAGTTGTGGGATGGTATTAATTTGTACGCTATCAGGCACGAATGAAAGTTCAGGTGGTAATATATCTATAAAAACAGGTGTGTTTGCAGTTGTATTTCCACTATTGGTAAGGGTTGTTGTATACGTAATTGTATCTCCAACAGCAGCAAATGCACTACTCGCAGTTTTTGTTGCGATAACGGAAGCAGTATTTACTTGTGTAAAAGTTTTATTGGATTTAACTGTTCGTGAAACAGGTGGTTCATTAATATCTACAATAAAACTATATTGAACCGATGATTTGTTCGGAATTGGATTAGGGTTTGGAAGTGTTGTAATGTTTACTTGAAAACTGAGTGTAATCGATGCATTTGCATTCAAGTTACCAATATTGATACCGTTTTGTGGATTTGCATTCGGGACGGTTACACCATTTATTTTAAATGTATTTGGGACAAAGGCAGTACCGTTTGGAATTGTATCTGTAAAAATAATGTTGTTTGCAGTAGTATTTCCTGTGTTTGTAACAGATGAAGTGAATGTAATCGTATCTCCAATTGTAGCGAAAGTTGTACTCGCATTTTTATTTAAAACTAAAGTAGCGTCAATAATTGGGGTAGCAGTCGTGTTTGTTACAGTGCTTCCCACAGCAGGTGTTTGGTTTGGATTCACTGTATATTCATAATTTACAAGGGCGTTATTCGTTAAAGTACCGCTAGGAGGAATCTCAAGAATTTTTACTTGGAATGTAAGAAAAGTAGTTCCTCCGGGTGAAATATCATCTAAATGAATACCTAATGAAGGATCTAATCCAGGTTGGGAAACATTATTTATCGTAACGGAATTTGGTATGAAGGATGCACCTGGTCCAAGCCCATCTGTTAAAACTGTAGCACTAGCAGGGATATTACCTGTATTTGTAACTGCAATCGTATAGGTTACGATGTCTCCAATTGCAGCGGTCGGTGTATTCACTGACTTCGTAGCGATGATTGTAGCGTTATTAATTTGAGTTGTTATTACGTTACTTAACGCATTGGCGGATGCTAGAGGTAAGTTAGGATTTACGACATATTGGTACGTTGTATTACTTTGGTTCGGGATTGGATTTGGACTAGGGATGGAATTTACTATTACTTGAAATGAGATTGTTGTATTTGTATTGGGGTTTATTGGATCAATTGCTACGCCATTTGCTGGATTTATATTAGGGAGTGTAGTACCATTTACTGTTACACTATTTGGAATAAATGAAGTCCCACTTGGAATGGCATCTGTAAATACTATATTTGATGCAAGTGTATTCCCGCTATTTGTTAAAGTAGTCGTGTACGTAATAATATCATTTACGTTAGCAAACTGTTTATCTGCAGATTTTGTAGCGGCAATTGAGGCGTTATTAATAGTTGTCTGTACCGTGTTAGAAGCCACCATCTGCATTACAGCTGGCTTGGATGGATCGTACGTATATTGGAATGTTGTGCCTGATTGATTTGTAATCGGATTTACAGCAGGGATAGTTGGTACAAGAACCTGGAATGCAACGGTTCGTGATGAATTCGCTCCTATCGTACCGATAAAAATACCGTTAGCAGGATTTGCATTTGCTATAGGGACATTGTTAATCGTTACAGTATTAGGAATGAACAGGGTACCCGCTGGAATGATATCTGTAAACGTTACATTAGAAGCAGGGATATTGCCGTTATTCGTTAAAATCGTTGCATACGTTATGACATCGCCAACATCAGCGAAGTTTGTGCTCGTTAGTTTTGTAGCAACAATATTAGCAGTATTAATTTGTGTAGTTACTATATTACTAGTAGCGTTTTTCACAACAACAGGTAAATTTGGATCAGCGATAAAGCTATATTGAAGTGAAGCGCTATTTTGAATTGGATTTGATGAAGGTAGCCCATTTGCACTTATTTGAAAAACAATCGTTGTAAAACCACCTGCAGGAATGGAGCCGACTTGAAGGCCGGTACTTGGGTCTGCACCTAGCTGTAAAGCGCCACCTATAAAAATACTATTTGGTACGATAGTGGTGCCGGGAGGGATTATATCGGTAACAACAACATTGTTTGCTGTAGTATTGCCAAGGTTAGCTAAGGAAATTGTATATGTGATTGGTTGCCCGACATCGGCAATAGTTAAATCTACCTCTTTGACAATAACTACATTTGCTAAATTAATTTGTGTACTTACAGTATTACTTAAAGATGTTTCTATAATTGGTGGATCACCTGGATTTAGAACGAAACTATACTGTGTGCTCGATGAATTAGTTGTTGGATTTTGGGCTGGTAAAGCAGTGACAGTTACTTGATAAGAAACGGTAATTAATCCGCTAGCAGGAATAGAAGGTAACAGGACACCTATATTTGGATCTGCATTGTTTTGCAAAACGCCATTAATAAGAAAAGTATTTGGAATAAAGGTAGTACCATCTGGATTTATATCTATGAAAGTAGGATTATCAGCAGAAACGCTTCCTGTATTAGTTAAAATAACGGTATAAGTTAATATATCTCCAACAGTAGCGAACGCTCGATCCACTGTTTTTGCCGAAATTACATTTGCATCATTAACTTGGATAAATGTAGTGTTTGTAGTTGTGTTTGTACTTACAGGAGAAGCGTTTGGATCAACGATAAAGTTATAGGTGATGGAAGCGCTATTCAAAATAGGATTAGGATTTGGAATACTAGTTATTAATATTTGGAATGAAGCTGTAATTGTAGTATTAGCATTGATGCTACCAATATTGATGCTAGCTGGTGTTGCGCCCGGCTGAGTAACACCGTTAACTATAACACTGTTAGGTACAAAGGAAGTGCCATTCGCAATGGAATCGGATAGTAATACATTGTTCGCTGTAACATTTCCATCGTTTGTAAGAGCAAAGGTGTAAGTTAATACATCTCCAACTTCCGCAAACGTTTGACTTACAGATTTATTAGCATGAAGATTTGCTAGTCTAATTGTTGATGTAACAGAATTAGAATTTGCAGTTTTTGAAGTTGGTGGCAGGCTTGGATTTACAGTGTAAATATAAGAGGCGAAAGCGTTATTAATGATAGGGTTTTGTGCAGTAATATTGATGACTGTTACTTGGAAGGATAAGGTGAAAGTAGCTCCGCCAGGAATTGTGCCGATAGGTAAAGCAACGAGAGAATCTACATTTTGCAAAACTCCGTTGAGCGTTACAGAACCTAATGTTAATATCGTTCCATTTGGAAGTGGATCTGTTAGTTGAACGTTATTGGCGGCCGTATTTCCACTGTTTGTAATAAGGATTGTATAACTTATCGTTTCGCCAATTGTGGCAAATTGTTTATTTGTAGACTTTGTTAATGTTAAATTCGCATTGTTAATTTGAGTAGTAACGACGTTAGAAGAAATGTTTTTCATAATGGGTGATTGGCTAGGGTTAACGGTGTACTGATAAGAAGCGCTTGATCCGTTAGATACGGCATTTGACACGGGTATTGTGTTTACTACTACTTGAAATGAAACACTTTTGGTTGTGCCAGTTGGGATGGATCCTATGTTCACACCATTAGCGGGATTAGCGCCAACTTGTGTCGAGCCATCTATTGTTAAACTGTTTAGGACAAAAGTTGTTCCTGTAGGAATGACATCTGTAAAAATAACATTGTTCGCATTCGTATTACCTGTACCTGTAAAGGCAACAGTGTAAGTCAGTGTATCGCCAATATCTGCATAGTTTTTATCTACTGCTTTCGTCATTGTTACAGTAGCATTATTCACTTGCGTGGAGACAATATTCGTCGTGTCAGTCCCGCTTACTGCCGGCTGGTTTGGTACAGGAATGTATTGATATGTTGTTGTACCACTATTTAATATTGGATTTGTTTGTGGGATAGAAGGAACGAATACTTGAAAGGAAATAGTAGTAGTAGAATTTGCAGCAATAGGTCCAATTGATATACCATTAGCGGGATTTGCTCCAGCTTGAGTAACTCCGTTAACAGTTACACTCCCTGGAATGAAAGTAGTCCCGCTAGGAATCGGATCTGTATATATAACGTTCGTTGCAGCGATATTTCCTATATTAGCTAAGGCAATACTGTAAGTTAATGTTTCACCAATATCGGTAAAAAGTTTGTTAACTGATTTTGTACCATTAATATCTGCGAGGTTAATTTGTGTTCCTGCAGAGTTACTTGTTGCAAGACCGTTAAAAGTCGTTCCTCCGGCAATCGGTGTATATTGAAATGTAATATTAGCAGTGTTAGAGATAGGATTTTGACTTGGAAGAGAAACGACAGTCGCTTGGAAAGCTACTGTACGAGAAGAGCCATTATTAATTGTCCCCAGAGATATACCGGCGACCGGATTTGCGTTTGTTTGTGGTACGTTATCTATCGTTACGCTTCCAGGTATAAAGGAAGTACCGTTAGGGAGAACATCTGTAAAAGTAACGTTATTTGCAGGAAGAAGCCCGGTGTTAGGAACAGTAACTGTATAGGTTAGAATATCTCCAATTGTAGCGACACTTTTATTCACGCTTTTAGTTGCTTGTATATTAGGTGAGTTTATATTGATTTGTAAACCGACTGTATTTAACATATATGCATCCCCGTTAGTAGTTAAACGAATTGAGGCAGATACTTGGGAATTTGTTAAATAAGGAGAAATATCAATGGAAGTAATGTCCCATCCTTGTCTTCCAGCGGAGATATTTGTACTTGTAGAGGCACTCTGGTTTCGCGTTCCAAATGTACCAGTTGTATCTAAGTTCCCTGCAGCATTATTAATTTGAGAACCGAAGAAATTATTAACAGCATTATTTGGCCCAGATAATGCATTTAATGAACTGAAATTTGGTCCAAATAAAGCTTGATCCCCAGTTAAATCAGCATCCCCTTCAGTAGAACTTAAAAATAATCTCCCGCTTACAGGTCCCCCGGCAGGTGTTAAAAACCCTGAGACAGATACATCTGCACTACCGGTTTCTACAGAAACGCGGTTACCAGCTACGTAAATTGTTAAATTTCTTGCGGGTAAGGAACCGTTTTGATAAGCGACAATAAGCGTCCATCCTGCAGAATTAATGGCTCCATTAGAAGCGTCTAAAGGATCTACAAGTCCAGGAACAGAACCTGTTGTATAAGATCCAGATCCAGCAGCTTGAACGAGTGACGTTACATCCGCTGATCGTGTGTAAAATCCAAATGTGACAGATCCAGAAACGAATGTTTGATTTGAAGCTGTAACAGCCGAAGGGGTAATTGAGTATGTTGACACAGGTGTTGTAAAAGAAACGGGGTTTCCTAATACACTCGTAATGTTTTGATCCCGAGATAAATAGTTTCCACCCCAAACGAGTTCTGCGTAAAGAATAGTACTACCAGCAGGGATATTCAAAATAGCGGTAGAACTATTTTGTGTATAGTTTAACGTTGTACCTGCAGGAAAAGTAGGTACTTGTAAAGCGGTATTCGTAGTTACGAATGCACCAATTGCACCGATTGTACCAGCACGGTTTAGATTGCTAATTTTACTTAAACCTAGTGTGTTTCCTGTAATAGCGAGTGCGCCGTTAGTGGTGGTAGAAAATCGATTCGTAATGGGCATGTTGTCACCTCATTTACAATATAGTCTTGGTCAAAATAGGATATGTGTGTGAGTGATAAAGGGAAACATGTACAAGTTGATTCATGCAGAATGGTTCAAACGTCTAAAGAAGGAGATGGGGAATGATTGAAGTGGAGATTAGGGTGGAGCGTCTTAGGAAAGGGAAAATAGAGGATATTGTAGCATTATCTTCTCATATTGGCTGGGATTACAACAGAGAGGAAATTGAGATGATTTTGAATACGGGTATAGTATATGGTGTAGCAAATGAGAGAGAAGAGCTTATTGCTAGCGCAGCAATTATACTATACGGGGAGACATTAGCCTCAATTGGAATGGTAATTGTACATCCAGATTATAAAGGAAGAGGGATTGGAAAGATAATAACGGATTTATGTGTTAAAAGCGTATTAACTCAAACCCCCATTATGCTTATTGCCACGGATGAGGGGAAAATTTTATATGAAAAACTAGGATTCAGGGCTGTTAGTTATGTTTCTAAATACATATGTAACTCGTACAATGCGAATTACCATTGTGTAGGAAATGAAGAGTATATTGTGAATTATGAAGAACGTGATTTAGAAGAAATAATACAAATAGATAAAGATGCATTTGGAACAAATAGAGAAGAGTTTTTAAAGTATCGAATTATTCAAAGTGAACAATGTATTGTTACAAAGGATGCACAACAAAATGTATTAGGTTACGGTTTAAGTATACAAACGCCAGAAAATAAAATAATAGGACCGGTCGTTGCTAAAAATGATGCGATGGCAATGAGAATGGTACATTATTTAGCAAGAGAGCATCATGGTAAATTAAGAATTGATGTACCAGAAGGAAAGAAAGGTTTCATGAAAGAATTAGAGATTACTGGTTTTCAAAAGGTTAATACCCCACCAATTATGATAAAAAATAGTGATCAATTTTTGAAAAGAAATGGAGAACTATACAGTATTGCAGCGCAAATTTTTGGATAAAAAAGAATCCTTTTGTGAAAAGGATTCTTTTTTATAGCCAAATTAATCGCGATATTGATCATGAATAGGTTGAAAAAGGTCTTCCTCGACATCTCTAACCATTGAAAAATGATCAACGTTATAATGTCCATGTAGAGTTTTATTATGATGACCAATAATTTGCTCTGCAGATAACACGTTAGAATCAGTTGTGGAATGACCATTTTTAATTAATGTAACGTCAAATCCTTGTACAGTTGCTGTTCTAACGGCGGTATCGATGCAATGTTCTGTTTTACATCCACCGATAACGATATGGCTAATCTTCTCTTCTTTTAAAAGTTCAAGTAAAGAAGTGCCATAGAATGCGTTTGTTGCTGCTTTATTAATAAGGATTGCAGACTGAGGTACTTTAATTTGATTATGTACTTCAAATCCTTCTCCGCTACCAGAAGCAACATCGATATCTCTTACGAAAACAGTAAGGGCATTTGCATCTATTGCTTTCTGTACGGCTGTATTTAGTGTAGATAATAGCTCGGTTTTACGAAAAACTTCATTTTCTTGTTCATTTCCATCCATTAATTCTTGCTGAGCATCGATAATTAATAGTGCTTGTTTCATTCGATATCCCCTTTAATATAAAATAAATTCCACTTTACATATTCTTTTATATTGTAAGGAACTCCTCTTTTTTCTAAGAAGTAGACGATAGATTTACAAAGTTGTCAAATAAATTTCATTCTCATAGAGTATAAAAACATGTATGATAAGAAGTGGAGAATTTTTGAGTAGGTGGGAATATCATGCAAACAGTAGAAGATTATCTTTCATTCTTACATACGAAAGGATTTAAATTATCAGAGGAAGCACAAGGATTTATTATGTTCGGACAAGGATATACTGGTGCATCTGATGGGATTGTGAACGTAGCAATAGAAGCGACGATTAAACATCAATTACAGTTTGATGGCAGTTATTTTGTTGCGTTATTAGAACGATTGAAAGAAGAAGAAATTACAGATAAAAAAAGCGCTAAGGCTTTTATGCGGAAGTTACAAGCGTAACTTCACGCAGCCTGCGCTTCTTTTTTTGTTTTGGAAGGTAATTCAACAAAAACCATACCTAGGAAAATACATAGACATCCAATAATAGCAGAAATAGAAAGCTGTTCATTTGCTACTAGAACACCTGTTAATGCTGCAAAAACAGGCTCCATTGCGAAGATTATTGCTACTCTCGTTGGAGAAGTGTGTTTTTGTGCAGAAGTTTGAATGAAAAAGGCAATTGATGTCGCAAATAGGGAAGTTAGAAATAGAGCGAATAAAAAGGATTGATTCGTCCATAGTGAAACTGAAAATAATTTTTCCCAATCTTCAAACAAAAAAGCGCAAATAGAAGAAAATATACCGACAGCTAATACTTGAGAGGTGCTTAGTAATAAAGGTGATATTTTCTTAGAAAAGAAACCGTTAACAAGAATATGGGCAGCAAAAGCAACTGCACAACCGAGAACGAGTATATCTCCAATGTTTAATTGAAAAGAATCACCAGCCGTTAATAAGTATAAACCTGCTGTTGCTACAGCAATACCAAGTACGATGAAAATTGTAGCCCGCTGTTTTAAAAAGATAAAAGATAGGATTGGAACCATAACGATGCTAAGTCCAGTTAAGAAACCAGCTTTTGAAGAAGTTGTATAAAGTAAGCCGAATGTTTGTAATAAATAGCCAACACATAAAAAGAATCCAACAATCAATCCAGCGAGACTACTCAGTTTTATATCTTGTTTTGAAGTTTTTTGTGAGAAAATCATTTGAACGAATAATAAAATAATTCCAGCGAATAAAAAGCGAATCCCATTAAAAGTAAATGGACCAACGAAAGACATAGCATTTTGGACGACAACAAACGTAGCTCCCCAAATAAAAGAGACAAATAATAAAGCAAGAGGAGCAATCCAATCTTTTTTCACACTCATACCCCCGTTAATTTTGTAAGATAGCTTTTCTAGCTAATTCATCAGCAACTTTATTTTGACTACTTGGAATCCACTTAATAAAAAAGAGATCGAAACTTTTTATGTACTGCAGTGCTTCCTCTAATAGTGGTGCAAATATTTTATTTTTTGCGTATTCTTTTTCGACAGCTCGCTCGACAAGCTGCGAATCGGTACGAAAAGAGACAATGTTATAATTATGCTCCGTGCAATATTTTAATGCCGCAAGTAAAGCGTGGTATTCTGCTTCATGATTGGACATTGTCCCAAGGGGCAATGATAACTGTACAGCTGGTTGCACCCCTTTAATAAACACTCCTGCACCAGAAGGACCAGGATTTCCTTTTGATGCACCATCAATATATACTTCAATCAAAATGAGAAACCTCCAAATTATAAGATGATCCCCTACTTATATGTTTCTTTGAAGTAGGGGATAGAGTAACTTAGCCGATTGTAATACTATAACGACATGTAAATGTTTCATTCGTTTGTAAAGATTGAATTCCTTTTTTTTCCTTGAAATCTTTTGCCGGATTTACTTCATCAGCAATCCCGTACCAAGGTTCAATACATAAGAAAGGTGCGTTCTCGCCTGGTGTCCATACACCGACAAATGGGAATCCGTCAAATTCTATTTTTACAAATTTATTATGTTTATGAGAACGAATAGAGATTTCATCCGTATTCATATTTTCAAAAATAAGTGCATCATTTTTGAATAAATCGTATGTAAGTGGTAATTCATTCGTATTTTCAGCGATTAATTGCTTTTTACTTGAAAGATAAGGTCCTTCTAATACGCTTGTTTCTAAGCGTTCAGAACCATTAAATGATAAATGATAATCTGTAAATGATTCGCCCTCTAATAAGGGGAAGTTGAAACCAGGATGTGCTCCGATTGAGAAGAACATCTCTTTTGAAGTAGGGTTATTTACTTCATATGTTACATGAACGATTTGTCCATCTAGCTCATAAGAAACGAGTAATTCGAATTCGTATGGGTATTTTTTTAATGTTTCTTCATTACTAGTAACAATATAAGTAATATTCGTTTCACTTTGTTCTTTTACAGAGAATGTAAGATCACGAGCAAAGCCGTGTTGTGTTAAAGAATATGGTTTACCATCTACGTAGTATGTATTATCTACTAATCGGCCGACAATTGGGAATAAAATTGGTGCGCGGCGCCCCCAATAAGTAGAATCGCCTTGCCATAAGTATTCAGTGTTATCTTCTTTTAAGCGAACGCTTTGTAATTCTGCACCTTTGTCAGAAATGGAAACGATCACTTTTTCATTTTGAATTGTTGCTGTCATGAAGTGAAACCCCCTAAATCTTTCATATGTTTTATTATACGTTGTCCAAAAGAAAAAAGGTAGTAAATGATAGGAATCTATTGACGAAAGAGTGCCTATTGCGTAAAATATAATCTTGTTGCTTAAAAACGAATAACGTGGTTCGAAACCATCCCACGTAAAAAAACTAAGGAGATTTTGTCATGAATATAAGAACATTAGTCGGTAATGGTATTTTAGCGGCATTATATATTGCTGTTTCTATGCTTATTCAGCCATTTGGCTTTACGAGTGTACAGTTTCGTATTTCAGAGATGTTTAATCATCTCGTTGTATTCAATAAGAAAGCAATTTACGGGATTGTATTAGGTGTATTTTTAACGAATCTCTTTTTCTCACCTATGATCGCTTATGATTTAGTATTTGGAGTAGGGCAATCAATTCTTGCATTACTTGCAACTATTATTTCTATGCGCTTCATTAAAGGTGTTTGGGCTCGTATGATTTTTAATACAGTTATTTTTACAGTCACAATGTTTATGATTGCAATTGAACTTCATCTTGCGTTTGATCTGCCATTTTTATTGACATGGCTAACTTGTGCAGTTGGTGAATTTGTTGTAATGGCAATTGGTATGCCTGTAATGTATTGGATTAATAAGCGAGTGCAATTTGAAAGATTTATGCAATAGATGAAAGAGCTGTCCTTACTTAGGATGGCTCTTTTTGTATGTGATTAAATTGTATATAATACTGTGACTTTTGATAAAATATAATAAAATAAAGTGAAACTTTAATCAGTGGGGGGACCCCACTGATTATTAGTTGAACCAATCGGGCATTTACGGACAGTTGATCTTCCGCCTAACTTCTTTGCTTTCGTTAAATTTTAAGGTGGGAGTCTTACTGACCGTTCATGCGGGATAAATATAAGAAGTCTTATAAAAGGGGAATCTAGTATGAAATATAAAATACATTGGTTGTATAAAACGAAGCGTGGTTTACAAACTGAATTAACAACAGATTATATGAACATAGAAGAAGTGCTTCAATTTGCGGAGGATTTTGAGAAAACAGGTAGGGTGAAAGAACTTTTATTTTTCGATGAAATGGACGCGGAATGGTCATTAAAAGAAATGAAAAAACTGAGTAAGCAAGTGGAGGAAAATCCGCAAGAAATTCAAGTTTATTTTGATGGTGGTTATGATGTACAGACGAAAGAAGCTGGGGTTGGTATATGTGTATACTATAAAAAAGGAAATACAAATTACCGAATTCGTCGCAATGCATACATAGAAGGCATATATGATAATAACGAAGCGGAGTATGCAGCATTATTATACGGGATGAATACACTCGAGGAATTAGGAATTAAATATGAAGCAGTTACACTTCGTGGAGATTCTCAAGTTGTACTGCAGCAATTAGCTGGTGAATGGCCTTGCTATGATGAACATTTAAATCATTACTTAGATCAAATTGAACAAAAAGCGAAGCAAATGAAATTAAAACTTATTTGTGAACCGATATCTAGAAAACAAAATAAAGAGGCACATCAATTAGCAGCGCAAGCATTAGAAGGGACGACAATTGATAGTCATAAAGAAATAACCGAATAGAGAGGTGCACACGTGAAGAAGAAGCAACTCATTACAGAGGTAAATGACTTATTAGAAACGTATTGCGGAGGGTGTTTCCTGCAGGAACATAATCGGAAAAATCATAGTAAATACTATGCCCATTCTTTTTGTATACGGCAATGTACGGTTGGAGAGAAGTTGAAAAAGTATGGGGAGCAATTGTCATAAAAAAACATCCAGAGAATTTTCTCTGGATGTTTTTTAGTGCTTCGCTTCATGTAATTGATGCTCGCATTTACTTAATTTTTTTTCTTCATTCATTAGAAATGGCTCATCTAAATCCGTTGCAACGGATTTCATGATTTCAAGCTGAGAACGAGCCGATTCTACTGCAGTAGTGGCATGCTCTAATGTGTCTGGATCCATTGAAATTGTTGCAGAACCTACCATTTTTTGTGCAGTTTCTACACGGAATTTTACTTCTTCAAAATCATTTACATGTGACCCCATTGTTATTGCCTCCTTTGTATTTTGCGCATTTCACATAGTTTTTGCTCTGGAAAACGGAAATATACAAAGGAATAACAAAGGAGGTTACCAAGTAAGATAACCTCCTGTCATAAGTGGGATTAAAGTTTTGCTACGTTAGCAGCTTGAGGTCCACGGTTTCCTTCAGTAATGTCGAAAGATACTTCTTGACCTTCCTCTAAAGCTTTGTAGCCGTCGCTTTGAATAGCAGAGAAATGTACGAATACATCTTCAGAGCCTTCCATTTCGATAAATCCAAAACCTTTTTCATTGTTAAACCATTTTACTTTTCCTTGCATGTCACAATTCCTCCTAAAAACGATTCCTTTTTTCATTTAGTGAAATTCATTAAAAAATAATAAAAATAAAAAATGCTATATTCTCGAATATTCTGCTAAATGATTAATTTAAATATACATGAATTGGTAGAATTTAGTCAAGTAAGCGTTTTTAAAATTTTGTATTTTGAATTAATTTTTTCTTGAATTTTTAAAAAGGTATAGGACAAGCCGAGTATGTAATATTCTTAAGTGAATGCTGTACATAATGAGGTGAAAGAATGGATGAGTCTTATTTATTAGATAATGAAGGGATGAAAAATAGAGTCGACATACCGAATTGGGTTGCAAAAGAATTTCATGATTTTTCGAGTGTCGTGTTAGAACCAACCTTCCCGTGTTATTTCGGTTTAACAGCTTTGAAGAAGAATGAACTTCGTTATTCATTTCTCTCTCATAATGATTGGAGTCATTTGCCAAATACAATGTTAACTTTTTTGGAGCTAATGAAAGAGCGGCCGATTGTAAGAAGAGGATTTTTTCTTTTTGTGGAACCGGAATGTGAAGAAAAATCAATCGAATATTATCGAGATTATTTTTGGAAAGTACTACAATATTTGCATGAACAAGATAATCAATTATGGCCAAAGCAAATCCCGAAAAATCCAGACCATCATTTATGGGAATTTTCATTTGGTGGTGAACCAATATTTGCATTTGGGAATGCGCCAGCTTATAAACAGCGAAAGACTAGGCATTTAGGAAATTCTCTCGTTATTGGATTCCAGCCACGAACTATTTTCGAGGGATTAGAAGGAGATCGTCCTAAAGGGTCGTATTCAAGACAAATGGTCCGTGAACGAGTTGAAAAGTGGGATCAGTTGCCGAAGCACCCTAACATTAGTCACTACGGCGATCCTAATCATCGTGAATGGAAACAATATTTCATAGGGGATGATATTGAGCCGATTAAAGGTAAATGTCCTTTTCATCATAGGGTAGAGAAATAAGAGCCATCAACTGGATGGCTCTTTTGCATATTTTGGATAAAAAAGGGTATTGTATTAGTGAATAATTTTTATGAAAGCTAGTCTATTTTCTTTATTTGCATCATTACTTAATAGTAAAAGAAGTAGAAAGGATAGAGTGATGTTTGGAGCAATTATACAACAAATAGTATTAGGTATTTCATTAGCTGCACCTGTAGGTCCGATTAATATTGAAATGTTAAAACGAGGAATTGAACGTGGATTTTGGCATGCGTGGATTGTTGGAATCGGAGGAATGACTGCTGATATTTTGTTTATGCTGCTTATTTATTTTGGTTTATCTTCTGTGTTTATGTATACATATGTACAAGCTTTTATGTATTGCGCTGGTTTTTTCTTGTTGTTTTATTTAGGGTTTCAAAGTGTAAAACAAGGAATTTCTCACTCTAATATGGAATATAAACAAGAAGAGATAGGTGGACTTAAACAATCTTTTATGGCAGGATTTCTAATTGCGATATCCAATCCATTAAATCTCATTTTTTGGTTTGGTATATATGGAAGTACACTTAGCTCGTTGCTTACAAAGGTAACGAAACAAGAAGCTTTTTTGTACAGTCTTTGTATTATTGTTGGTATTATTTTGTGGAATTTAAATATTGCTTTTTCTGTACATTTTGGAAGAACTTTATTAAAGAAAAAAGCACTTGGCTATATTACAGCCGGAGCAGGTATTATTTTAGTAGGATATTCTATCCATTTTGCATACAAAGCTTTACAGTTGTTCATATAAGATTGAAGGGGAGATTTTTATGTATCGAACCACTATTGACGGAAAAGAAATTATCATCACTTTAGCACCAAAAATCCGAAAAGAAATTACTGATAGGAATCCACTATATGAAGCGGTATTTAAAAATGCAGCAAGGTTACTGCAAACGAAACAACCAACGTTTGCGGTAAATCATGAAGTATTTGGTCTCATTATTGGAGAAGTACAAAGAGGAGAAGTAACAGTGTTTGCAGTAGAACACATTATTCCGAAGCAAAATATATTTGGTCCGAACACTTTTTTCTCGACAATAGAACAGCAGGCAAATTTGTAAAGTGAATAGAATAAGAATGAAATAGAAAAAAATGGTCGTAACGATATGTTGCGGCTGTTTTTGTGGAAAAGGGGGAAGTAAGATGAAGAGAGTGGTGAAAGAGTTTTTTTTACAAAATGATATTGTTATTATGTATAGTGTTCTATTAATTTTTATTATTATTTTAAAAATGCAATTTTTTACATGGATTGGTATGTTAGCGTGTATGTTTGGGATTGTTTTTTATACGTTTAACGAATATATGACGCACCGTTTTTTATTCCATTTAAAGCCGCCTAAAAACGCATTTTTATTAAAAATGTTAAGAAGATTACATTATGATCATCACGTATATCCAGATGATTTAAAACTTTTATTTTTGCCTGTATGGTTTAGTATACCTAGCTTTACTATATATTTACTTATAACGTATGGTATTACAAAAAGTGTTACTGTTACACTTTCATTCGGAATCGGAATGATTATCATGCTCCTCGTTTATGAATGGAAACATTATATTGCACATAAACCGATTCGTCCCTTCACTAAGTTTGGAAGATGGCTAAAAAAACAGCACATATTACACCATTATAAAAATGAAAAGTTTTGGTTCGGAGTTTCAAATCCAGTATTCGATTTTATATTTAGAACACTTAAAGATGGAAAAGACGTTGAATTAAGTGAAACAGCTCGTAATTTAGAAAAGGAGACAAAGAAAGAAGTAGTGCGATAAGCACTACTTCTTTCTTCTATTTTAATGGGAATAAAAGTTTAATCGAATCAATCAAATTTTATGTTAAAAAAGTATATTGAAAATTTAGGAGAAAATGACGAAAAATGTCTATCGAAAAATCTTTGCAGGAATGTATGGATTGTCTAAAATGGAAATAAGTTTCTGAATATTTATAAAATTTAGTCTTTAGGTATGCAAGGAGGAATTGTATTTTAAGTTAAGAGAGGGGACCAGAGAATGAAACGAGATGATACGTCAGCACGTAAGTTACAAAATGAGGTGAACTATACAGAAGTTGTTCAGTCTGAAGAGTTTCAATTGTTATTAAATACGAAAAAGAAGTTTATCGTTCCGATGAGTATTTTCTTTTTAAGTTTTTTTATAGCACTACCTATTTTAACATCGTATTCAAAGGTGCTTAATACACCGGCGTTTGGTGATGTGACATGGGCATGGGTATTTGCTTTTGCGCAATTTATTATGACATGGTCATTATGTATGATTTACAGCAAGAAAGCCGAATCCTTTGATGAAATTTCGCGAAAAATTCTGCAAGATATGCAAAAAGGGAGGGGCTGAATTTGAATACTACTGCGTTTGCACTATTTTTAATTATTGTTCTTGGTACGCTCGTCATAACCTATTTTGCATCAAAAAAAACGAAAAATGCGAGTGAATTTTATACGGCTGGAGGGGGATTAACTGGCTGGCAAAATGGTCTGGCTATTGCTGGGGATTACATGTCTGCTGCGTCATTTCTTGGTATAGCCGGAGCGATAGCGTTAACTGGGTTTGATGGGTTCTTTTATAGTATCGGCTTTTTAGTTGCTTATTTAGTTGTTCTATATCTTGTCGCAGAACCGCTTAGAAATTTAGGGAAGTACACGTTAGCGGATATGATTGCGGCACGTTTTGATGCGAAAAAAGTTCGTGGTATAGCAGCGCTTAATACGATGACGATTTCAATTTTTTATATGATTGCACAATTAGTTGGTGCGGGTGCACTTATTAAACTATTATTAGGTATTGAATATACAACATCTGTATTAATCGTAGGTACACTTATGACTGTGTATGTTATTTTTGGAGGAATGACAGCTACGAGCTGGGTTCAAATTGTAAAGGCTGTACTACTTATGGCAGGGACATTTATTATTTCTGTTATCGTTTTCTCCAAATTTAATTTCAGTGTGACTGAAATGTTCGCTCACATGAAAACAGCTACTCCATTAAAAGATTCGTTTTTAAATCCAGGAGTAAAGTATAAGGATGGTCTTGATACACTTTCTTTAAATTTAGGACTAGTCCTTGGTACAGCGGGATTACCACATATTCTTGTCCGCTTTTTTACAGTACGTGATGCAAAAACTGCACGTCAATCTGTTGTATATGCGACGTGGTTAATTGGCGCGTTTTATATTATGACAATTTTCTTAGGGTTTGGAGCAGCAGCGTTTGTAGGAAATGAGGCGATTATTAAAGCAAACCCTGCTGGTAATATGGCAGCACCTTTATTAGCAAAAGCATTAGGCGGAGATTTCTTATTTGCTTTCGTATCAGCAATTGCTTTTGCAACTATTTTAGCTGTAGTAGCAGGACTTGTGTTAACAGCAGCATCAGCATTCGCGCATGATTTTTATAATGAGATTATCCGTAAAGGAAAATCAACGGAAAAAGAGCAAGTGTCAATGGCTCGTTATGCGTCTATTGGAGTAGCGATAGTATCTATTATACTTGCTTTATTTGCTCAAACATTAAACGTAGCATTTTTAGTATCACTAGCATTTGCGGTTGCAGCGAGTGCAAATTTACCGGTTATATTATTTACAATCTATTGGAAGCGTTTTAATACAACAGGAGCAATTTCTGGTATGATTGTTGGTCTTGTATCAGCGATTGTTCTTGTGGCGTTAAGTCCAAATGTTTGGAACCCAGTAGCTGGAAAAGCTATTTTTATTGGAGAAGCGATATTCCCATATACGACACCTGGAATTATTTCGATCCCGCTCGGGTTTCTTGCAGCATATTTAGGAACTGTTTTCTCTAGTAAGAAAGAAGATGCAGCGAAATTTGATGAAATTCTTGTGAAATCTAATACTGGTCATGGTATTAGTGATGCATCTTCGCATTAAAAAAGAGGAGCTTTTCGAAATATAAGAAAAGCTCCTCTTTCTTTTGACATTTTCTTATAAATATTACTTTAATTTTGGTAGGATTTGTCTTGTGTTTGTGGAATGAAAATAGGCAGGGAGAAATTTAACTCATCATGGCACCAGCGCAGCTTTGTGAAAAATAAGTTGTTATGGAAGGTGGAAGAAATGATGAAGACAAAACAAACCGATGAATTATTAGCAAAAGATGAGCAATATGTGTGGCACGGAATGCGTCCCTTTAGTCCAAGTAGTACAATGGTAGGGGCAAAAGCAGAAGGGTGCTGGGTTGAAGATATACAAGGAAAAAGATACTTAGATGGTATGAGTGGTCTTTGGTGTGTAAATAGCGGATATGGAAGAAAAGAGCTTGCAGAGGCAGCTTATAAGCAATTGCAAACATTATCATATTTTCCGATGTCACAATCACATGAACCAGCAATTAAGCTCGCTGAAAAGTTAAACGAGTGGCTTGGTGGAGAGTATGTTATTTTCTTCTCTAATAGTGGATCAGAAGCGAATGAAACCGCTTTTAAAATAGCAAGACAATATTATGCTCAAAAAGGTGAACCGCATCGTTACAAATTTATGTCACGTTATCGTGGTTATCACGGAAACACAATGGCAACGATGGCGGCAACTGGCCAAGCACAACGTAGATACCAATATGAGCCATTTGCTTCAGGGTTTTTACATGTAACGCCTCCAGATTGTTACCGCATGCCAGAAATGGAATCACAAAATATTTATGATGTAGAATGCGTAAAAGAAGTAGATCGTGTTATGACATGGGAATTAAGTGAAACGATAGCAGCATTTATTATGGAGCCAATTATTACAGGCGGAGGTATTTTAATGCCACCACAAGACTATATGAAAGCAATTCACGAAACATGTCAAAAACACGGAGCACTACTTATAAGTGATGAAGTTATTTGTGGTTTCGGGCGTACAGGAAAAGCATTTGGGTTTATGAACTATGACGTTAAGCCTGATATCGTTACGATGGCAAAAGGTATTACGAGCGCATATTTACCATTATCAGCAACAGCTGTAAAAAAAGAAATTTATGAGGCATTTAAAGGAACAGGAGAATATGAATTCTTCCGCCATATTAATACATTTGGTGGAAATCCAGCGGCTTGTGCATTAGCGCTTAAAAACTTAGAGATTATGGAAAATGAAAATTTAATTGAGCGCTCTGCACAAATGGGTTCACTTTTATTAAATCAATTAAAAGAAGAAATTGGAGAACATCCACTTGTTGGAAATATTAGAGGGAAAGGGTTATTAGTTGGAATCGAACTAGTAAATGATAAAGCGACGAAAGAACCAATTGATAATGACAAAATTGCAAGTGTTGTAAATGCTTGTAAAGAAAAAGGGCTCATTATTGGGCGTAACGGTATGACAACAGCAGGATATAATAATGTCTTAACATTGGCACCGCCGCTCGTTATATCAAGTGAAGAAATTGCTTTCGTTGTTGGTACGTTGAAGACGGCGATGGAGCGTATTTAATTAATTGAGCGAGCTGTAATATACAGCTCGCTTTTGTTTATTACGTGAAATAGGATAGCTTTTTAAAGGAAGGGATATTAATGGAGAAATATGACCCTAGTAAACATTATCACATCGGATATTATGAAGATGGATATGATTTAGAAGTGACAGCGTATAAAAGAATAAATGAACCAATTTGGGATGCCTATATTCCACACTATGAGGTAGATGATTTTTACAAAAAAGTGGAGGAAATGAAGCTAGGTGAATATATAGATGATTATGGCATTAAGGTGTATTCATTTAGTAATGATATCGATGATGAAGAAGCGCGAACTATGTTTGAAAACTGGTTAAAAATGAATGGAATTGTTTAAAGATAAAATGAAAAAGGAGATTGCTATCTTATAAGATGGCAATCTCCTTTTATTATAGTAAACTTATTTACTTGCTTTCATTGCTTTATCTTTTGCACCAAAAGTGTATTTTAACATTGGTGGTGTAATCATTGTAGTTAAAATAACGACAATAACGATAGCTGTAAAGTAATCTTGTGCTAATAGGCCAGAAGAAAGTCCTGTTCCTGCGATGATAAGTGCAACTTCACCACGAGAAACCATACCAGCACCGATAATTGCAGAAGACTTTGCATCAAATCCAGTGATTCGTGCACCGAATCCACAACCAATTAGTTTTGTGAATACAGCGATAACTGTTAATGCTAAGATGAACCAAATTTGATCGCCAATACCGTCAAATGTAATATTCATACCGATACTAACAAAGAATACTGGAACGAACATAGCGTAAGCAATTGGTTCTACTTTCTTTTCTACTTCATGTTTGTAGTTCGTTTGAGAAATAGCGATACCAGCTGCGAAAGCACCGATAATACCAGCAATTCCTAATAGTTCGCCGAAGTATGCGAATGAGAAACAGATGATAAGCGCAGCACTAACGATAGACTCAGATACGCGAAGCGGTGATAACCAACGCATGATTGCTGGAACACCTTTCCATCCGATTAAAATGATAGAAGCAAAGAATACTACTTTCTTCAAGATAATCATTGTTAAGTTAACGTCATCTGTGCCTAAGAAGCTCATTGCAAATGCTAATAAAATAACAACAAGAATGTCATCAAATACAGCGGCTCCAAGCATCGTCGTACTTTCACGTGTTTTCATTTTACCTAAATCACGAAGTGTTTGAACGGAAATACTAACACTTGTTGCACATAGAAGTAATCCTAAAAAGACAGCATTCCCTTGTTCCATACCGACAACAAGACCGGCAACGTAACCACCTACAAATGGAAGAACGATACCTCCAAGTGCAACAGCTAAAGAAGAATTACGATTTGCGTTTAATTCTTCTAAGTCTGTTTCAAGTCCTGCCATAAACATTAAAAGAATAACTCCGACATTACTTAATTGTGTTAGAAGCTCTGAATTTTCAATCCATCCGAATATAGCTGGACCGATAACGATACCAACAATTAATTTACCGAGTACAGAAGGTTGACCTAATCTAACACTAAGGTCACCAGCGAGCTTTGTACTTAATAAAATAAGTGCAATCTGAAAGAAAAATTCGAATTCCATTTGATCCTCTCCTCATCATTTTTTATTTTTATCATACGATTTCTCGGAATTTGCCTAATGATAATATGTAAAGATCCATTAAACAAAGGGTCTGATTACGAGTTCTTTTGAACTTGTAATTTGAACCTGTAATTAATATATAATAAAATTTATTAAAAATCAATGAAAAAATAGCAGATTTTCATGAGAGGATTCGTTTTAGAAACGGGGGATATAGATATATAATAGGAAGTAATAAAGTTTACATATAATGAATGGAGAAAGAAAAATGTTATTAAATCAACGTTTTACAATTGGGGAAATGGCGAAAATGCATAATATAGCGGAATCTACATTACGTTATTATGATGAAAAAGGGATTTTTCATCCGTCAATTGTTGACCCTCAAACCAATTATCGTTATTACACAATTGATCAGTTTTCACTATTAGATACGATTAAATTTTTACGCCAATTGAACATCCCGTTAAAGGAAATAAAGAAATATATTGATGAACGAAATCCATCTTATGCGCTGAATTTACTTGAAAAACAACAAGAAATGATGCTGAAAAAACAAAGAGAAATCGAGTATGCTTTGGCAAAAATGGAACATAAAATCCATTTAATGAAGAAAGCGACGAAATCTGAAGCAAATCAAATTATTTATAAAAAGATACCGAAACGAAAAATTACAGCAATTGCAGTTGCACCAAATACAACGGATGATATGTTTGAATATTATATCCATTCGTTGCAAAAAAATATGAAGCAAATTGATAATAGTTTATTTTCAGGTGATATCGGTGTAACAGTTTCAAAAAAAGCATTAATGCAAAATGAGTTTCAAGCATATAACAGTGTGTTTATTTTATTGGATTACATGCCTTTTGAAGCGCATACTTCAGATGAAATAAAAGAAGGGATATTTGCCTGTTCTTATCACCATGGACCATATGAAGAAACAGATGCAACGTATACGGAATTATTAAAGCACATTGATAACGAAGGATATGAAGTGTGCGGAGATGCACTGGAACTTGCATTAATTGATTGGTCCGTAACAGAAAATCCGAAGGAGCAAGTAACGGAAATTCAAATACCTGTTGTTAAAAAATAGGCTTATATATTTTTCGATTCTCTATTGACCTTCAAGTAACTTGAAGGTTTAAACTGTGAACAGAGCATTGAAAAAGGAGCATTTATATGATGGAAACAACAGAAAAATTAAGAGAAAAACCAATTAAAAGTTTATTTATTACGTATTTAATACCAGCTGTTCTTGGGATGGTATTAATGTCGGTTAATATTGTGATTGATGCAGTCATGATTAGTAGAGGAGTTGGAGCGAACGGTTTAGCCGGAGTAAACGTAGCTATTCCAGCATTTTCAATTTTCTTCTCTATTTCATTATGGATTGGAATGGGCGGAGCAACGCTATATTCCATTGCACTAGGTGAAAATAAACTGGAAAGAGCAAGGTCTATCTTTACTCAATCTATGACAGTAGCAGTTGTTATCGTTGGCGTTTTAGCGGCTATTTGCTTATGGAGAATAGAAGATTTAGCATATTTATTTGGTGCGAATGAAGTGATTTTACCATACGCATTAGACTATTTACAGGTGTTATTAACATTTGGAATGATATACGTTTTAGAAAATATTTTAAGTACATTTATACGAAATGACGGAAATCCTAATTTAGCAATGGCAGGTCTTGTTGTAACGGCTGTATTAAATATAGTGTTCGACTATATTTTTATTTTCATCTTTGGCTGGGGTGTAACTGGTGCTGCTTCAGCTACTATTCTTTCGGCGGCAATTGGTTTCCTTGTATTATTAACTCACTTCTTTAGAAAAAGTAGTATTTTAAAATGGACGAAATTCCATTTTGAATGGGATACGGTTAAACAAATTATGGTGATCGGTTTCCCAAGTTTTACAGCAGAAAGTACAGTTGCAATCGTAACAATCGGTTTTAACATTGCATTCGTTCAATATGCAGGAGAAATAGGAGTCGCTTCCTATGCGATGGTGAATAGTATTCATGCAATGACATTATTATTATTCTTCGGTGTTGGTGCAGCATTACAACCAATCGCTAGTTTCCATTACGGTGCAAACTTATCAGAAAGATTGCGTGAAGGATTACAGTTTGCTGTGAAAATTGCGCTTGTACTTGGAGGCATTGCGATTGTTGTCGGTTTATTCTTTGGGAAATATATTATAGGTTTATTTAATGTTCAATCGCCAGAACTATTGGAGTTAACGTTAACAGGTATTAGTTTATTCTTTATTCAATATGTATTTTTAGGCTATAACATTGTGTATGGAGAGTATTTCCAATCAGTGCGACAAACGAAAAAATCAGTACTTATAATAATGAGCCGAGGTTTACTATTTGTTATCCCATTGTTATGGATTATGCCAAAAGTATTTGGTATAAACGGAATTTGGCTCGTTATGCCAGTAGCGGAAGTATTGACAGCAATTATCGTATTTACGATGAATCGTATGAAACATCCTGTTCCGTTAAACATGGCGAGAGAGAAAAAAGCAATATAGTGAAGAAAATCCCCTTGAACAAGTAAGGGGATTTTTTTTCATTCTTTTAAACTAATTGCAAAAGATCCATCTGTCTCCTGCACAGAAGCGAAAGCCACATTTTTAATATTTGTAACGCCTTTCTCCATTAACTCTGCATGTAACCACTTTTCATTTTTATGGATTAATTTTAAGTTATCGTATTGAATTTGTGAATCAACGATAAGAGCAATTGGTAAGCCTGCATACTTAACATTTATATTCAAATCTTTTGGAGTCAGAGGCACAAGTTCTCTTTTTGGTAAAATACTAATAGCTCCATTCGCTTCTAATATCGCATACTCAATTTCATGAACACTTGGATATCCTGCGACGCGAAGGTTAGAAAGCAATTCAGGGATCGGATATCTACTTTTTTGTAAGTTCTCAAAAATAATATCACCATGTTTAATTAAAATAATGGGGTGTCCGAGAATAAAACGATTTAGTTTGTTGAGTAGGCTTAATTTTGTAAGAAGCAAATGCAAACATGTAATAACGACCATACCGAGAAATGCTTGTAAAGCACCAGCGACTGGTATGGCTTGAAAAGCTAAATAAGATAAAAAGATAATAGCCCCAAAATCATGAGGAGTTAGTTGTGCTAATGCAGATTTACCAAGTAGCTTAAGTGATAGTAAAAATAAGATAAAAAAGAATGATACGTTACATAAAAAGAGAAGCAATAGGGACACTCCTTCGTGCGAAGTTGTACTTACTATTCCCGAAATTAATAGAAATATTACCTTTTGGAGGATAAATTAGGCTTAATTGGAATTTGTCTGTATACAAACGAATAAATGGATATTATGATGAAGGAAGTAAAGGGAATAGGGGTATATGGATATGAGAAAGAAGAAAATAATCAAGTATATTTTAGTTGTTATAATGATTTGCGCCGTATATGCGGGGTTTTTACAATATAACATTTATAAGCATGGGCATATGAATGCAATTGATGATGCGGATTATATAATTGTACTAGGATCGAAAGTAAATGGAACAAAACCTTCTTATTCATTGCAATATCGTATTGATAAAGCAGCTGAGTATTTAAAATTACATGATAAAACAATTGCTATTGTATCTGGAGGCCAAGGAAAAGGTGAAGATATTACAGAAGCATTAGCGATGAAACAAGGATTAATGAAACAAAATATTGCAGAAGACCGCATTATAATGGAAGATAAGTCGACGAGCACAGATGAAAATATTAAATTCTCAAAACCGTTAATTCCGGCCAATATGAAAAAAGGTATGATCGTAACAAACGATTTCCATATGTTTAGAGCGAAAAAAATAGCTGCAAAACAAGGTTTGCAATTAGAAGGGCTTCCGGCCAAAACACCGAAGCCAATTATCATTCCATCGAATGTACGAGAATATTTAGCGATTACGCAATATTGGTTTATGAATCGAATATAGTTAAAGTAATCCCGCCCAAAATTTGAGGCGGGATTTATTTCGAGGAAAATCTTACAAAAATGTCATGTTCATGAAAGGTAAAGCGATAGTTTCTGGAAAGGTTTCCTGACATAATGAAGGTAACAAAAAACTTTAGAGGTGATTCGGTTGAAAGGAAATAATATTTTATCTTCGCTATGTTATTTTAGTATCTTTTTTGCACCATTTTTACTACCAATTATCGTGTACTTCGTTGCGGAAGATGAAGTGAAATATCATGCGAAAAAAGCATTTTGGTCACATGTTTTCCCATATGCAATTTTATTTGGAGGGTTAGCTTTATCAGGAGTATATGGTTTAAGTTTCAATCAGTCTGATAGCGTTGGAATTGGGATGGTTATAACGTATGCAGTGTTTATTCTTGTAGGGATTTACTACTTCATTTGGAGTATTGTTAAAGGTATTAAAGTATTGAAAGCAGCTTAACGTTGTCGTTATGTGTGTAAAGTCGATATAATTTCATTTACCATATTAATATGTATTTAAAAAAGAGCAACTCACAAAGGAGTGTTCTTTTTTTGCTTATAAGTTGTGAATAATGAAAAAGATATGTTAATTTTTTATTATGAAGAGAAAAAAGGAGTGGTTTTTATGAATGAGATGATACATAAAATGGAGCAACACGTTTCAGTTCGTAAATATAAAGAAGAACCAATTTCAAAAGAGATAGTAGAAAGAATGGTGCAAGCTGCGCAGCATGCAGCTTCCTCACATTTTGTACAGGCGTATTCTCTTATATATGTAACAGATCAGGAACTAAAGGCTAAACTAGCTGAATTATCCGGGAATCGTCATGTGAAAGACTGTGCAGCATTCTTTGTATGCTGTGCGGATTTAAAACGTCTAGAAACTGCATGTGAGAAACATGGAACAGAAATTAAACATGAGGGAGTAGAGGACTTTATTGTAGCAACAGTAGATGCCTCATTATTTGCACAAAACTTAGCACTTGCAGCTGAATCATTAGGATACGGCATTTGTTATATTGGCGGAATTCGTAATAACCCGAAAGAAGTGAGTGAATTGCTTCATTTACCGGATAAAGTATATCCGGTATTCGGAATGACAGTGGGCGTACCAAATGAAGAGCATGGAGTTAAGCCGCGTTTACCGGTAGCGGCCATTCTTCATGAAAATGGATACGATGAAAAGAAATATGATGAATTATTAAACGAATATGATGAAACGATGAGTGCGTATTACAAAGAAAGATCGTCAAATCAAAAAAACGTAACATGGACGGAATCAATGAGCTCATTTATGTCCAAAGAGAAAAGACTGCATATGAAAGAGTTTTTAAATGAAAAAGGATTAAATAAGAAATAAGTAAAAAGGCAAACCTGGAATGCGGGTTTGTCTTTTTTGGAGGAGAAATGTATTTTTTTGCTATCATATACATAGAAATAAAAATCAATAAATTTTTACAAAAGTGATAGAAAATGAGAATGAAATGCCAATAGTAAGTAAAAGCAGCTGCTAAAGGGGAACTGAGGAAGGAAGATGTTTATGATTTTTGATTCTGAAGAGGATTTAATTATAGCTATGAAAAAACGTGATCAAGATGCTTTGAAAGAAGTCATTGATCAATATGGAAAATTAGTTTTATACATTATTCATAAATCATTAAGTACCCCTATTGAGAAACAATATGTAGATGATTGTTATAACGATGTATTTACTATCATTTGGTTTAATATCGACCAATTTGATATAGAAAAGGGAAACTTAAAATCTTGGATGATTGGTATTACTAAATTAAAGGCATTGGAATATAAAAAGAAAGTATATAGAGAGAACAAAATGGATAAAGAAGCAGAAATAGATAAAGGTATCCATGATAGTTATGAAATAGAACAAGAAGAAGAGATTATGGAAATAGTACAAGATTTAAATAAAAAGGATCGATATATCTTTTTAAAGAGGTATATTGATGGGTATTCCATTGACGATATTGCAAAAGAATTAAAAGTAACAGCGGATTATATATATAATCGAATTTCTCGAGGGAAGAAAAAACTTCAAAAAATGTGGAAGGGGAGTGTGTAATATGGATAAAAGACTATTATCGATGTTAAACGAACTCCAATATTCAGAAGAAGAAATTACACGTTTAGAGAAAGAAGCGAATGAGTCTATAAATATAGATAAGTATTATGTGAGAAATGGAGAATTATTAAAAAAAATAACTTTACAAATGTTGGAAGAGTCAATTCGCAACGAATTACAAGCTGGTGAAGAAATTGAGAAGGAACTGTTAGTAGACGAAGGATATATGGCAAATAATAAAGTAATACCAAATATATATTACGTAGGAGCTACTTTTTATTATTATATCGTTTTAACAAATAAAAGAGTGATTATGAAAGGATTAGATTGTTATTTTAAAAAAACAAATGAACATAGCATGCCAATAGAGGATATACAATCCATTTCGCAACATAAAAAAATGAAAAATGTCTTTGAGATTAAATATAATAACACTCATATACAATTTGGAAGTATTGAGTATGCACGTGAAGTTGCAATGATAGTTATGGAGTTAAAAAAACGCGGAGTAAAAGTAGAAAAGTATACAGATTTTGAAAAAGGGTTTTTCTTATTTTTTAATATATTCGTGATAGTAAGTGCAGGTCTTTGCTTTATAAAATATTTAATGTAAAAGGCGGCATAATAGCCGCTTTTTATCGTTTTATTTAGTACTCGATTTAAAATATTTGTCTTATGAAAGAACGATTATTGCTAATTGTAAACTGCCAATAAAGTTATTTGAGTTTTGATATAGAATGCCCCATCGCACTTGAAAATGCAGCAATAATTTCGTTTGAACCTATCTATTATTGTGCACTATCTAAAGCACCCTCTATAACAAGTTCAAACTTTCAATAAGAAGATACCCCCCCGTACAACTTAAAAGGATGTACGTAAATATTTTGAAAATCCGTTGATTAAGCCATTTGAAAATAATTTGACCTATATACAAACCTAGAAATACGATTGGAATAGCATAAAAACTTGATTCCCAAATTGTTTTGTTTGTGCCAGTAAAGAGTATTTGAGTTAGTAGACTAATGAAATATATAAATAGATAAAAAGCTAAAGTAGTTGCTCTTAACTTCTCTTTTTTCGTATCAGTTCCTGTAAAGTAAAGTAACAGGGGTGGTCCTGGCATACCGATACTGGTCGTTAAAAGCCCTGATAATCCACCAACTATAAAATCTCTAAATGGTGTTGATTTAACCTTAAAGTTGCATATTAGCATCAATGTTAATAGTAAGAGCAGGATGCTAATTGCTAATTTAAAAGCGTTTATATTAATGGAAATGAAGAGTAAAATACCAAAAGGTACACCAACTATACTTCCAATAGTTAACCTTTTCAGTAGAATAAAGTCAATGTCCATTCTTATTTTCCAAATGAGTGATATTGAAATAACTAATGATAAAATAATATTAATTTGTATAGCTTCTTGTGGTAAGAATAACATTAGTAAAAAAGGTGTTACCATTATGGAAAAGCCAAAACCTGTACTTGTTTGCAAAACAGAAGCCACCAATATAATACATATGAAACTTAATGTAATCTCCAAAATAGCCCTCCTATTTAATCAAATACAATAAATATTTTAATACCATGAAAATCGAATTTAGCTATTTTGAGCCTATAGCATAAGTGCAATGTTTCACAATCTTACTTTTATTTTAACATAAATACTTAGTTTCTTCTCAAATAGCATTCTCGTATAGGGCCCATTAACGAATATGGTTGCCATTTTCAAATAATTGTATTGTTACGCAGCGCTAATAAATGAGATCAAATAAAATTTGGTGAAGAATCTATTGATAATCAATAGATTCTTCACCAAGCTCACCGCGATAAAACAAGAAAAGCCATATAAAACTAACAAAAATACAGCATATAGCTAACAAGCTACCAATCACTTGAGGAGAAAGGATTTCTAAAAACCATCCTGTAATAAACATAGATAACTGAATAAGCGATCCGTAGATGGAATAATGAAATGAAAAAACTTTACCAATCATGTTTTCTTGCGTATACGTTTGTAGTAATGTCGTATCAAGTGGAACGATGATTCCTCCTGCTATACGCATACAGAGTAATGTAATGATACCGATAATAAGTTGATCGGATAGAGTAAATCCGAGAAAGAAAATTCCTTGTAGTAAATAGGCCCAACCAAATGCTCTTTTCATTTTGTCTTCATTTTTAGACATATAAAGATTAACGAGGAGACTACCAATCATAAGTCCAGCCCCTTGAACCGCATATAAAATACCAATGTTAGTGTGGAAGATTCTTTCGGCATAGATTGTTAGAAGTAACTGATAGGCACCTCCAATAATGCCCCATGAAATGCCGACAAGAATTAATGTTAAAATAATTTTGCTTTGTAATATGTATGTATAACCATCTTTTATATCAGTGAAAAACGCTTTTTTCTTGCTAAAAGTGTCACGAGAAGGGATCTTTATTTTATAAATAATATAGGCTGAAATAAAGTATGATAGGCTATTAATAAAAAAGGCAATCTCGATACTTAAAGATTGTGCAATGAGCCCACCTAAAGAAGCTCCCATAATAGACATAAAACCATTGATTGTACTAGAAAGAGAGTTAGCGGTTACGAAATGCTTTTGATGTACGATATTTTTTAGAGTTGATTGCTTAGCAGGCTCGAATAAGCAAGAGAGTACTGATAAGCATATATTAGAAACGAAAATAATTTCAATTTTGTAGAATGCTAATAAATAAGTGAGGACGATAATTCCTCGTAAACTATCAGTAAAAATCATAATTTTCTTTTTTGAAAAACGGTCTACAATGCCGCCTATGAATGGGCTCAGAAGAAGTTGAGGTAACCCTTTGCTCATAAAGGTGAGTGCTAACATAAATGAAGATTCTGTTATGCTATAGACGAGTGTTAATAAAGCGACAGTATGAAACCAATCCCCAAGTACACTTAATGTTTGACCATAAAATAATTTTTTAAAGTTTTTATTTGTTTTAAGAAGCCTGTAATAAGAAATTGACATGAGAAATTAAATCTTATCTATAAGTGATGCCTGTACTTGTTTTTTCCATTCACTTAAATACATTTTCTCTGCTTTAGGTAGTCCAACAGGTAATTGTGCAATGAATTCTAAACTATTTCCATCAGGATCGTTAAAATATACGGAGGCGTGTGCTAATTCTGGAAAAACGATTGGCTCAATTGGCTCCATTCCAAAGTCTTTTCGCGCTGGAATTCCTTTCTGTTTGAGCCAGTGTATTGCGTTTTCTAAATCGTGTAAGCTTACTTGGAAAGCGATATGTCGTAAGGATGGATGATAATTGACTTTGTATTCTTTTCCTTCCCAAAGACCAATCCAACTTTCATTTTCTACAATCCAAAAGAAGGCGATATCGTTGTCTCTTTTATATAATTTTAACCCCAGTGATTCATAAAAAGGTATCGAAATTTCTAAATTACAGACAGGTAAATGTGCTTCATAAAGACCTTTAATCATTATAATCCTCCTTAGTAAAAATGTTTCTTATTCTATAGTAAACGATTTCTTGTTAGTTGAAATCACAAAAAAGATGGACATAAATTCATACGAAAGTATGAAAAAACAGCTCAAATATGAGCTGTTTTCGTATAGTTTTTAGTTAACATATTTCATTCATTTAGAGTTTAGCGAAAAGGATACGTATTATATTTAAAACCCTCCGCCGCCACCCCAACAGCTACATCCGATAATGATTAGAAGGATGAATAGCACGATGAGTAAAGCAAATCCACCGCCGAAACCAGCGCAACTACCACCAAAGCTCATGTTTTTTCCTCCTTTTTAGGAAATTAATCTATATAACTAATGGATTACTTTATAAGATATGTTTTTATTTAGAAAAGGAGCAAGTCTTACTTCTAATTAGACAAGAGCCTGTGATCGGATTTAAATATGATATTTACTTTGTTTCATAGCGCTTTTTTAAAAATGGTAAAACAATATGGAAGTGTATACTAGGTGAATGTATTGCAAATGAAAGGGGTATGAAACTTACAATTACATTAAAATTTCTTTTCATAAATATAAAATTTGTAAAAAAAGCCATTTTTTTATTTTTTTATGAGTGGAAATGTACTATAATTTTACAAGTAATATTATGGGAAAAGGGAGTTTTAGTATAGAGATGGAGATGGGACAATTACACAATAAAATAGAACACAAAAAGAAAGAGTTAATTCAACTTGTTGCTAGGCATGGATTAGATCATGATAAAGTTTTGTTATTTAGTCGAGATTTAGATATACTAATTAATAAGTTTATGAATATAAAAGACAAAGTATGTAAGTGATTAATCTTTAATTTTTTATATTAGGATTATTTACTGATAAAGGAGAGAACAGTTATTGGAACATTTACAAGAAGAGTTGTATAAACAAATAAAAGAAGAAAAAGGTGCAGTTACTATATTTTTAAAGAGCGGAGTAAGAATAGTAGGGGAAGTAGTTGGAGTAGATAGATTTACAGTATTAATATTAGTAGATGGAAAACAACAACTTATTTATAAGCAGGCAATATCAACAATTATGAAATAAGACACTCATTTTGAGTGTCTTATTTCATAATTAAATGTTTACTGTTTGCATGCTTCAACGTCAATGCCGGCAGCGAGTAATTTTTTTCTCCGTCTTGTTCAATGATTTTTTGTAATTTAGATAAGAAAGAGTCAAAATCTGTATGTTTACCAACTTGGAAAGTCATTTTATGCTCAATTGGTAGCCAAGTATCAATATCAGCTTCGTTATGCTGAATTTTCACTTCAAGTTTATCAAGTGCGTTAGCAACTTTTGCTTCATACGTTTCTTTCGCTTCGAACTCCATCCATAAATCGTATAATTCTTCACCAAGAGGACCTTTTAATGTACGTTTAATATTTAAAATGGCCTCTAGCTCATTTTTCTGTTTTTGCAATTGTAATTCACGGCTATTCATCGTGTCGAAGGCGGGGATGTCACCAGCTTCTGCTTCAACAAGGTCGTGAATAATAACCATTTTAAGTAATTTTTCTATATTTACTTTTTGATCCAAATAAGGCTCAACTAAGATAGCCATTAGGGACATACGCCACGTATGTTCAGCAACACTTTCTTGACGTCCGTTAGAAAGCCAACTATGTCGCATTTCATATTTTAGTTTTTCTGCTAATGTAATGACTTGCAAAATGTTATGTTCCATCGAGATCCTCCTCATATTTCCATACTATAATTCTAATATGGAAATGAAATGTGTCAATTTTATGAGTATATTGCGATAAATAGATGATAAGCGTATAATGAATGTTATATGTAAAAACGCATTATTAAAATAAAAAAATGTTTTATAAAAATGACAAGGAAGGGAAGGAATATGGGAGACAAAAATCAAGTATTAGCTAGACCACAAAGAAAAAAAAGGAAGTTTGAAATTTCTAGCCCAATTGGCATTATAGTAGGTTTTGCGATTGTAATAGCGGCAATCATGTTTGGCGGTGGTGGAATAAAAGGGTTTAAAAATTTCTTAGATGTTTCATCTATTTTAATTGTCGTAGGGGGAACAACAGCGACAATCGTTGTGGCATATAGATTTGGAGAAATAAAAAAATATATGAAAAGTATTTTTACTGTTTTACATAGAAGAGAAGAAGATTTAGAACAGTTAACGGATTTGTTCGTTGATTTTTCGAAAAAATCGAAAAAACATGGATTGCTTTCATTAGAAGTTGATGGAGAGCAAGTAGACAATCCTTTTATTCAAAAGGGAATTCGTTTAATGTTAGGCGGCTATGATGAAGCGGAATTAAAAGAAGTGTTAATGAAAGATGTTGAAACTGAAGTGTATGAGTTAAGAAAAGGAGCGACATTATTAGATAAGATTGGTGATTTCGCTCCAGCATGGGGCATGATAGGAACGTTAATCGGTCTTATTATTATGTTGCAAAACTTACAAGATACTTCACAAATTGGTACAGGGATGGCCGTTGCAATGTTGACAACATTATATGGATCTATTATTGCAAATATGATTGCAATACCGCTATCTGAAAAAGTGTATCGTGGTATTGAAGATTTGTATACAGAGAAGAAGTTTGTAATAGAAGCAATTTCAGAGCTGTACCGAGGACAAATTCCTTCCAAATTAAAGTTAAAACTTGATACATACGTATATAAAACGAAGATCAAAAAAGAAAAACGAGCAGCCTAGTAGTTTGAGGAGTGGTATGATGAGTAAGCGACCGGAAAAAGGATCGCCTCGTTGGATGACGACTTTTACTGATTTAATGATGTTATTGCTAACTTTCTTTGTATTACTAGTTGCGACTTCAAAGCAAGATACAGTAAAATTATCAAAGATGCTTGAAAAGTTTAGTGACGCGGAGCAAGTAAATGCAAAAGCAATGGAAAATACAATACCAGATATTTCACATGAAAAAAATGATGAAAAAGCAGTTTCAAAAAAGCGCATGGATGAATTGTATAAAAAGTTAAAAGCATATGTGGATAATAATGGTGTTAGTCAAGTGAATGTATATCGAGAAGATACAGGTGTTAGCATCGTTATAGTAGACAATTTAATATTCGATACGGGTGATGCGAATGTTAAGGTGGAAGCGAAAGATGTAATTAGTCAATTAGTAGGGTTCTTCCAATCGGTACCAAATCCAATTGTTGTAGAAGGACATACGGATAGCAGACCGATTTATAATGAAAAATTCCCTTCCAACTGGGAATTATCTTCAGCGCGTGCAGCTAATATGATTCATCATTTAATTGAAGTGTATAATGTGGATGATAAAAGATTAGCAGCGGTAGGATATGCAGACACAAAACCAGTAGCGCCAAATGATTCACCACAAAATTGGGAGAAGAACCGCCGCGTTGTAATATATATTAAGGAATAATATATTTCTATTTTAGTAATAAAATAATAGAAATACAGAAATTCTTTAAAAAAAATATTAAATTTTATCATTTTATTTTGTATAATGAGTGAGAATGATAAGGTGAAATATTAAGATATTTTTATACATAGTAAGGAGAGAACCGAAAAGAATGGCACATAAAATTTTAGTTGTAGATGATGCGATGTTCATGCGAACAATGATTAAAAACTTGTTAAAAAGTAATTCTGAATTTGAAGTTATCGGTGAAGCAGAGAATGGCGTAGAAGCGATTCAAAAGTATAAAGAGCTTCAACCTGATATTGTAACACTAGATATTACGATGCCTGAAATGGACGGACTTGAAGCATTAAAAGAAATTATGAAAATTGATTCGAGTGCAAAGGTTGTCATTTGTTCCGCAATGGGACAACAAGGTATGGTGTTAGATGCGATTAAGGGCGGGGCAAAAGACTTTATTGTAAAGCCATTCCAAGCGGATCGTGTTATTGAAGCTTTAACAAAAGTAGCAAACAGCTAATATAAGGGGTGCCACAAGGAATCAAAACAGTGATAGTAGATAGATATGTGGCCCCCCTTTTTTCTTGTTTTAAAACACTAAATTGTTATACATAAATGAAATGTTTGTTAGACAGGTAGGGGATTAAAATGCAAACAGATCTATTAAATATATTTTTTGAAGAAGCAGAAGAACATTTACAGTCGCTAAATGAAAATGTGCTAAATTTAGAACGCAATCCTGCCGATATGGGTGTTGTAGGAGAAATATTCCGCTCAGCTCATACATTTAAAGGTATGTCTGCGAGTATGGAATTTACAGAAATGGCGGATTTAACGCATAAGATGGAAAGTGTTTTAGACGAAATCCGTCACGGAAATATGATGGTGAATGCTAATATTATTGATGTTATTTTTGAATGTATTGATAATTTAGAAAAGATGGTTGCAGATGTGCAGCAAGGCGGAATGGGTAATATAGATGTTGTATCAACGAAACTTAAATTAGAAGCATTATTGAATGGCAATGTAGAAGCTTCTATGGAAAATGTAGAGCAAAGTAGTATAAATAATGATGATACAGTTTCTCATGAAGTATATATAACTGTTGAACAACAAGCTATTTTAAAAGCGGTACGTGCCATTATGTGTATTGAAGCGTTACAAAATTTAGGTAATATACAAAAAACGGTTCCAAGCATTGAAGAAATTGAAGCGGATGCTTTTGGATTTGAGTTTACAGTATATATGACTACTGATCATAGTGTTGAAGAATTGAAACGAGTAGTGCTTCATGTTTCTGAAATTGAGAAAGTAGAAGTGAAGCAAGGTAGTCATAAAGTACAAGAAGTCGTACAGGTGGAAGAAACGATTCCACAGGTTGAAACCAGACAGCTGAAGTCACCTTTAGAACTGCCAATTCAACCGGTGAGCAATACGTCAACTAAAAGTACTACAAAAACGAAAAATGCTAAAGTGGAGAATCGTTCTATTCGTGTTCAGTTAGAAAAAATCGAAACATTAATGAATATGTTTGAAGAAAGTGTAATTGAGCGTGGACGAATTGATGAATTAGCAGAAACGATTCAAAATAAGGAGTTAATCGAGCATTTAAATCGATTAGGGGATATTTCAAAAGATATTCAAAATGTACTATTAAATATGCGTATGGTACCAATTGAAACAGTTTTCAATCGTTTCCCGCGCATGGTGCGCATGTTAGCGAAAGATTTAGGGAAAAAAATCGATTTACAAATTAAAGGTGAAGATACTGAAGTTGATAAAATAGTTATTGATGAAATTGGTGATCCACTCGTTCATTTAATTCGCAATGCAATTGATCATGGGATCGAGACTATTGAAAAACGCCGTGATGCCGGGAAAAATGAGACAGGTACTATTAAATTAGAGGCGTTTCATAGTGGAAATCATGTCGTAATCCAAATTACTGATGATGGAAATGGTATTCATAAAGGAAAAGTATTAGAAAAAGCGATAAAAAATGGTGTTGTAACGGAATCAGAGGCAAATAAATTAACGGATCGTGAAGTGTTTGATCTTATCTTCCAACCGGGATTTAGTACAGCGGAAGTTGTATCTGACCTTTCTGGACGTGGGGTTGGATTAGATGTTGTTAAACATACGATTCATAGTTTAGGTGGGCATTTAATTATTGATTCTGAAGAAGGAAAGGGAAGTACATTCAGAATTGAACTTCCGTTAACATTGTCTATTATTCAATCAATGCTTGTTCAAACAAATGATACGCGTTATGCGTTGCCTCTCGGTAATATAGTCGAAGCAATTCGAATTCAAAAGGAAGACATTCAATCATTACAAGGAAAAGATGTTTTAAATTATCGCAATCAAATTATTGAAGTAAAACATTTAAACACTGTATTTGGTGAAAAAACAGTAGAGGATGCGTTTGCATCATATGATAGTCAAATGGTTCCTGTATTAATTGTTCGTAATTCACGTCGTAGCTATGGACTTATTGTCAACACAATTATCGGTCAAAGAGAAATAGTCTTAAAGTCATTAGGCGACTTCTTTGCAGAGAGCTCTAACTGTTTCTCTGGTGCGACAATTCTCGGTGATGGACGAGTGGTCCTCATTTTAAACCCAGAAGGTTTATAATAGGAATGAAGGAAGCTCCCCACTTGTATACAATTGGGGAGCTTTTTGGTTAGAACTATTCATTAAGTGTGTGACAACTGTCGTTTGCAAATATTGTGGGAATAATACGTTTGATAAATATAACGAGTGTAATAGACAGTTTATCCCACTATTTGTGGGCAGTAAAACTCCCACCTCAACATTCGGTTTGAACAAAGAAGTTAGGTGGGAGCTCTGCTGCCCGTAAACGCCCGATTGGTGAGGGCTGATAATCAGTGGGGAGGAACAAAACCCCACTGATTAAAGTTTCACTTTATATCGTTGAAAGAAAAACAGAAATGGGGAGGCAGGGAAAATGCCTGAGCAACACACAAAAGGGAATACGAGCACGATTGTGCTCGAAAAAGAAAATGAGCATTTAACGCCTCAAGAATGCGATATTCTTGGCGAGATTGCAAATATATCATTTGGTTCAGCTTCGACTGTATTATCAACAATCTTAAATAGGCAAGTAAGCATTACTGCTCCTCGTATAGAATTGGTAGATTTATATGATACAAGCGATGTTGAAGTTCCACATGTTGTGTTAAATATTCATTTTACAAAAGGATTAGATATGAAAAATCTTCTTGTCCTTAAGCAAGATGTTGCATTATCAATTGCTGATTTAATGATGATGGGGACAGGTGAAGTGGAAGAAGGAAAAGAACTTGGTGAATTAGAGCTAAGTGCTGTACAAGAAGCGATGAATCAAATGATGGGATTCGCAGCTACATCTATGTCGGAATTCTTCCAAGATACAGTAGATATGTCTCCGCCGACAATTAAAGTCGTAAAGCTATCAGAAGAGATGGAGAAAATCACTGGAATAACTGGAAATAACACAATTGTTAAAGTATCGTTTGATTTAAAAATAGATAACCTTGTAAACTCTAAACTTGTGCAAATTGTTTCAGTTGAACATGCGAAACGGATGATAAATAAATTACTGCAATTATCTGGTGAAGTAGAAAAAACAGAGACGCCAGTTGAAGAGGTAGTAACTGAAATTGTAGAAGAACATGTAGAAAAAGAGCAATTAACACAAGAAGAGAAAGATGTGCTTGGTGAAATTGCGAATATTTCAATCGGTTCGGCTTCAACAGTACTATCGACGCTTTTAAATCAGCCTGTCACTATTAGTACACCAAATGTAGAGGCTATTAATGTTCGCCATTATGACGGAGTGCCAGTTCCATTTGTTATATTAAATGTCGATTTTGTTGAAGGACTAAAAAATGAGAATGTATTCGTATTTACGAAAGATGTTGCTTTAACAATGGTAGATTTAATGATGATGGGAACGGGTGAAATTGATCCGGAGAAAGAGCTAAGTGAATTAGAGTTAAGTGGCATTAAAGAAATTATGAACCAAATGATGGGGCATGCTGCAACAGCAATGTCAGAAATATTTAAAGAAAAAATGGATATGACACCACCAGATGTTAAATTTATTTCGTTAAAAGAAGAAATGGAGTATTTGGGAGAGTCGATGGCAGTTGACGAACTCGTTCAAATTACTTTTAATCTTGAAATTGGTGATCTCCTTCAGTCAAAGATGTATCAAATACTACCAATATCAGAAGCGAAAGAAATGGTTAGAAGACTTCTTTATCCGATGATGGAAGAGCAAGAAGAAATAGTTGAGGAAGTTATTGAAGAGGAAGAAATTCCTGCACCAGTCGTACAGCCGATTGAATATAAAGAAGTCAAGCAAGTTGAACCAGTGTATATGGATGCATCTATTATACAAAATGTAGAAATGAATGTTAAATTTGTATTTGGAAGTACAGTGAAGACAATTCAAGATATTTTAAGTTTACAAGAAAACGAAGCGGTCGTACTTGATGAAGATATTGATGAACCCATTCAAATTTATGTGAACGATGTATTAGTTGCGTATGGAGAGCTTGTAAATGTAGATGGGTTTTTCGGAGTGAAAGTGACGAAATCGCTCTAGGGCGTCGAAATAGGAGTTTGAACAAATAGATGAAAGATGTAAAGTTTTTTCTAGTGAGTTTGCTATTTGTATATATATGTACTTTCTTCCCGTTGCAAGGGCAAGCAGAAGAAATAATTGTACAAGAGCAAAATGTAAGTGAAGTGAATGAGCAAGAAGAGCAAAATATAGAAAATCGGGAACAGCCGGAACGAACGGAAATGCCCCTAGTTGAAGATGAAAAAAAAGCAGTAGAGAAAGAGAAAGAGAAAGAGAAAGAGAAAGAGAAAGAGAAAGAGAAAGAGAAAGAGAAAGAGAAAGAGAAAGAGAAAGAACAACGAGAAGAAAGAAAGATAGAAACAGACCGAGGAATTATTACAGTTAATAAGCAGGAATTAAAAGTTGGCGAAGAATTGCGAATTGCTGTAGCGCCAAATGAAAAAAATATTCAAAGTGTAAAAGGTATACTGCAATTACAAAAAAATGGTGTGCAGTACAGGCAGGAAAGAGTAATATCTTTCGAGTATGAAGAAGGAATGAAACGATGGATCGCCAATTACAAAGTCGGAATATATGATTTGCAAGGTGATTGGAACCTTCAGCTCGTTGAAAGTTATAAAGAAGATGCGAAGGAAGAAGTAATAGAGAATGAATTAAATGTACCGCTCATTCGAATAAATAACGAAACACCGACTATAGATAAAGAATTGCCGAAGTTTGAGAAGGTTACTATTGATGATGCGAAAGAGAACTTCATTGAACGGAAAAAGGGAGAATCCGTTCATATACGAGTAAAGAACGGTAGATATAGAATCTGCTGTTAAAGAAGTGCGAGTTATATTAAAGGGAAAAGAAGAAGGTAACGATATTACTTTTTTATTAGACTATAATAAACACGACATGGATTGGCAGAAAATAATTGAAATAACAGAAGCGCTGCCTATTGGCCCGCACCAACTTATTGTGGAAGTAACAGATGTGGCAGGTAACAAACTTGTGACAGAGAGTGAATATATCATTTCTATTATCGAACAAAAAGTGGAAGATAATGAAAAGATAGAAGAACATGAGAATCAAAATAAATTAGAAGATAAGAAAGAAGCTGAGAAGCAGGAAGATTCGAAAATAGCGACTCCGCTTCCGGAAGAAAAGCTTCCAGTTGTTCAAATCCCAAAACAAGAAGAGAAAGTAAACTATTTTATAAAAGAGCCGTTGAAAGAGAAAGAGGAAAGCAATTACGTTATAAAAGAGCCAGGGGCAGACAATAGGGAAGTAAATAATGTGAAGGCTCATAAAGAGAAAAAAGGTAAAAATGACGATCAAGTCGTTTCTAAAAAGAAAGAAAAAATAGAAGAACAGCAAGAGAAAAAAGAAGAAGAAAGTGAACAGGGAGTACAAGCCTCTAATGTGTTTGCTATTATGTTAGGATTATTTGTACTGTTTTTAGTTTTAAAGAGTAATAAAGAGTGGGGCTAATAATTTGATAGTAGTGGAGGCGCTTAAATGGAAATTAAACGTACTACAATTGAAAATAAGACGCTACACCCATTAAAACAGCCTGCTGCTATTTCAGAACATGAAATTCAGAAAGAACGAAAACGGAGTAACCTTGTGTTTACGGGGCAGTCCCAAATCATTTCGAAAAATAATGAAATAGGGATTCTACTTGCGAGTTTAGGTGATGGAAAGATTGTAAAAGAAATGCCTTCTAAGGAAATGGATACCGTGTTGCAGTTGTTTTCAAAGCTACATATGTTGTCTGAAGAAGGAAAGCAATCGGACAAAATATATGAACAAATTGTTAGAAGTTTGCAGGGGCTTATTAAACAAGCGCATATAAAGGGAGTTCTGTTATTAGATGGAACGTATGATTTCGCTGAAGTGCAGCTTGCGTTTGGAAGAAAAGTACATATTCCGTTACTTGATGTAAGTGCGCTCATTTCTAGAGTGGAACAAGATCCATCAGAAGGAAATACGAACTTAATGATAACAGTTATTACAGCTTACATGACAAAATTGTCTAACGAAACAATTTTAATTAGCGGTACGGATCGTATTTCTAAGGAACGTGATGCAAGTGTGTGGAAAGCACTTGCAGAAATGAATATGACGCAATTATCGCATGCGATTCAAGAGCACAAATGGTCTGTTACCGCTCTATTTCTCTTTATATGGGTTATAGGTATCATATTGATTCGTATTATATAATAAAAAAAGGTCGTCATTTCAATTATGACGACCTTTTTTTATATTTTTTCGTAGAAGAATGTATCAAAACGCTGAAGGTTGTAGCGTTCGGGTGTTAAAATTTGTTCTGTGCTACCAACGAATAGTACGCCACCTTTTCGTAAAGAACGACTAAACTTTTCATAGAGCTTTATTCTTGCTTCTTCTGTAAAGTAAATCATTACATTTCGACAAATGATTAAATCGTAGTTCGTATCAAATGTCTGCATTAATAAATCGTGTTGTTTGAATGCAACTTGCTGTTTAATATTTTGATGCAATATATATGTATCATCTTCTTTTGTGAAATGACGTTGTTTTAAATCATTAGGTAATTCTTTCAAAGAGCGTTCCGTATATTGACCACGTTTCGCAGTTTCTAAAACATGAAAATCAAGATCCGTTGCTTGAATGTCATAACGAAACGGAGCTAGATGCTTCGATAATATTAAAGAAAGTGTATATGGTTCTTCACCGGCAGCGCAAGCAGCACTCCAAATTTTTAATTTACCGTTATTTTGTTCAAGTAGCTTTGGTAGAGCTTTTGTCTCTAATGTTTGCCAGCGTTCTTTATTTCTGAAAAACTCTGAAACGTTAATCGTAATGTAGTCAATAAAACTTAAAAATAATGTTTGATCAGTGCGTAAATTGTTTAAAAAGCTTGTATAATTGTCAAAACCTTTTCTTGAAATGAACGCATCGATTCTTCTATGCATTCTATCTTGCATATAGGAAGCGATATCCATATTAAATAGCTGTTTAAAACTCGTAATAAAATGATTATAATCTTGTTCAGTTTTCATATTTACAATAGGCACAATAACGATATTGTGCCTCCCCCTTTACATCATACGAATTTTTTGTTCAAAGCTTTTTTTCATCTGCTTTTCATGTAAGCCAGGTAAATCATAAATAACGGCGTCAATTCCTGCTTCTTTTGCAATGTCAACAGGAATGACAGACGTATGTTTATCCCTATTATAAAAACAGAGAACTAAATCAGTATCTTCGACAATTTGTTTTACAAAAAACATATAATCTGATCGATAAATGGAGTTGGAAGGATGATCAAAAGCAATATATTCAGCTCCGTGTTTTTTTAAATAATCAACGACTTCTTGAAATTCGTCTGTTAATACATGTAACGGTTGTAGCGTATAAAAGCATAAATTTTGAGCGAGTCTTTCATTTTCAATGAAAAAACGAAGAACTTCATTTTCAATAGATTTATAACATAATATACAAATTTTATGTTTGTGAGCATAGTCAATTAAAAATTTTTTTATTTCTTCTTGATCTAATGCTGTTAATTGATTTGAACCACAAAGAAAAATATTCATAGATTCGTGCCACCTCATGCTAAATTGTAACATATCTTCTATAAAAAATAACTGCAAAATATGAGTGTTCAGAGTATAATTATAAATAACTGGATTTTACGATTAAGTTTTGAAAGAAATAAAAAAATAAATAGGTGATATATATGCTACGTTCTATCTCGCATAATCCAATTTTATCGCATATACCGCCTGCTACTCAAATGCCGAAAGAAGCAAATGTCAGGACAGGACTTGCATTTTCGGATAATTTGCATGCAGATCCGAAAAAAGATAAATTGTTAGAACAAATGGAAGCGCTAGTTGATAATATTGGGGAAATTAAAGAGAAAATTGAATTAGAGTTAACGCTCGATAATGTTATGGAATACAAAAATACTGTGAAATCATTTTTGAATTTTTACGTTGATAACTTACTGCAATATAAAGATGTTATGTCTCGTCATCCACGTTATGGATATTCGCAGAAAATGACAATTGTAAAACAAGCTGAAGTGGGATTAAATGAAATGGAAGATGTTATGAATTTAATTAATACGAAAACAGGGCATTTAGAAATGTTAAATCAAATTGGAGAAATTCATGGTTTAATTGTAAATTTAGTCTTGTAAAAGGGAAGGAAGCTATATGTACATACAATTATATGAAAAGCTTGTTATCATTCAAAAAGCATATGAAAATATTCAAACGCTTGGAGAACAAATATATGAGAATTTAAAACATAAAAATGTAAATGCAGTTCAAAAGCTGCAAGTGGAACAATTGCAGTACATAGAAGGTGTAAAAGGATTATCTCGCTCTTTTGAGGAGATGGTTGTTCAGTTTTGTGAAGAAAAGAAAGTCGAACAATTGCGTATGCGTTCGCTATTTTCGTATTTTTCACCGGAAGAAATTAAAAAAATGGAAGAATTACAAAAAAGTTTAAATGAATTAGAAGGAAATGTAAAAATGATTCTTTTGAAAAATCAATATTACTTAAACGTGCTATTAAAAACTACAGAGAGTATTGTGGATTCCGTTTCTGAATACAATTTGGAGAAAAACAATAATTCGCAAATCTTTATGAATGAACTATTGTAAAGGAGAAGTGAAGCATTATGAGGTTATCCGATTATAATACACCGCTATCTGGTATGCTAGCGGCCCAAATGGGATTACAAACGACGAAACAAAATTTATCTAATATTCATACACCTGGCTATGTGCGTCAAGCCGTGAATTTAGGTTCTGTAGGAGCAAGTAACGGTCATACGCCAGGACAGAGAATTGGTTCGGGTGTACAAACATTAGGTGTTGACCGAATTACTGATGAAGTGAAAACGAAGCAATTTAATGATCAGTTGTCACAGTTCTCTTACTACGCATATATGAATTCTACTTTATCACGAGTAGAGTCTATGGTAGGAACTACAGGAAAGAATTCATTATCTAGTTTAATGGAGGGTTTTTTTAATGCTTTTCTTGAAGTTGCGAAAAATCCAGAACAATCAAACTACTACGATACATTAGTTGCTGAAACTGGAAAGTTCACAAGTCAAATAAATCGTCTTGCGAAAAACCTAGATACAGCGGAAGTACAGACGAAAGAAGATATTGAAGCGCATGTCAATGAATTTAATCGTCTTGGTGCTAGTTTAGCAGAAGCGAATAAAAAAATTGGACAGGCAGGAACACAAGTACCTAATCAACTATTAGATGAACGTGATCGCATTATTACAGAGATGTCTAAATATGCCAATATAGAAGTGTCTTATGAATCTATAAATCCTAATATATCGATTATTAGAATTAATGGTGTTTTAACAGTAAATGGACAAGACACATATCCACTTCAATTAAATAAGGGGAACGAACCGATGACTGTTGCGATTTATGGATCGGATATTCCTTTAACAGGTGGAGCCATTCAATCAGCAATAGATACGAAAGGGAAGATTGCTAGTTATAAGAAAAATATTGAAGACTTAATGAGTTCTGTGAAAAATCAAGTGAATACAGTGATGGGAAAAGATTTCTTCGTTGGAGATCAGGCGAAAGATATTCAGTTAAATCCTGAATTCGCAAAAGATGTTTCAAAAATGAAAATTTCTGCTGAAACAGCAAATAAACTGGCTGGAATTACAGATGGAGATTATAAAGAAGGTCTTTCTTATAAACAAGCGTTAGACCAATTCATCGTTGGTGTAGCTTCTGATAAAAGTGCAGTGAATGCTTATCAAAATATTCATAAAGACTTATTAGAAGGTATTCAGCAAGAAAAGATGAGTATAGAAGGCGTCAATATGGAAGAGGAAATGGTTAATTTAATGGCCTTCCAGAAATATTTTGTCGCAAACTCTAAAGCTATTACGACGATGAATGAAGTGTTTGATAGTTTGTTTTCGATTATTAGATAAAACGTAATAAAAAAGAAAAAGCTTTTTTTATGCTGGAAGAGAGGGTCTAGCATAGTGTGGAAGCGGACAGAGCCTTTTAGTGGACCGAGCGATATGAGACCAGAGATATGAAGTGGTTGTGGGATAAGTTAGGTTAGAGAACAGCCGTGTCAAATAGAAACGAAGCACCTTTTTTATGTGTAGAGAGAGGATCCGGTATAGTGTGGAAGCGGATAGAGCTTTTTAGTGGGCCAATCCGTATTAGATCAGAGATATGAAATGGTTGAAGGCTAGGGAAGAAACTAACAGTACATAGTTGCAGTTGCTTCTCTAGCCCAGTCAAATATAGATAAAGGAGAAGATAGGGATGAGAGTATCTACATTTCAAAATGCAAACTGGGCAAAGAATCAGATGATGGATTTGAATGTGCAACAGCAATACCACCGAAATCAAGTAACTTCTGGGAAGAAAAACCTTCTTATGAGTGAAGATCCACTTGCGGCAAGCAAATCATTTGCGATTCAGCATTCTTTAGCAAATATTGAACAAATGCAAAAGGATATAGCGTATTCTAGAAATGTGTTAAGTCAAATGGAAAATACATTACAAGGTATTGTGAAATCTTTAACGAGAGTAGATCAATTAACTTTGCAAGCGGTAAACGGGACGAATAGTCCTAATGAATTAAAAGCAAGCGCTGTAGAAATTGATCAGCTTTTAAAACAAGTGGTGTATTTAGCGAATAAACAAGAACAAGGGCGATATATTTTTGGTGGAGATAGTGCTTCAAAACCACCATTTGCAGAAGAAGGTACATATCAAGGTGGGGAAAATGACGTTACCTGGAAATTAAATGATGGATATGAACTCAAAATGTTTCGTAATGGAAAAGATTTATTGGAACCCGTAATTAAAACGTTAACAAAAATAAGAGATGCTATGCAAAAAGGAGACCAAGATGCACTGGAATCTGTAATGGGAGAAAATAAAAAAAGTTTAGATAATATATTGAATCGTACGACTGAAGTAGGTTCAATATTAAATACAGTGGACACATTTAAGACGATATTAAGTGAACAAAATCTAGCTCTTCAAGAAAATAGAAAAGAGATAGAAGATGTAGATTTAGCGGTAGCAATTTCAGATTTAGCTTATATAAATGCGACGTATGAGGCAACATTAAAAGCGGTTAGTACAATGAGTAAGACAAGTATTTTAGATTATATGTAGAAAAGGAGTGAAAAACTTGGGGACTTCAGTATCAAATTTAGGTGGAAGACAGCAAATATGGAATCTTGGTAACAATATTATTGATACCTCTAATCTAGTAAATTTAGAATTGCAGGCTTTAGAAATGAAAAAAACACCTTACAATAATCAAAAACAAACCTTAGCTACGGAACGAAATGTATATGCGAGTATGAAAAAAGAATTCGGTAGTTTTATGCAAGTATTCAAGGATATGTATGCGTTTAAAGGGAATGAGAAGAAAGCAGGGGTGTCTAAAGAGGGATTTATTAATGTTCAAGCTGATGCTTCCGCAATTGCAGGAACGTATACGATTAATGTTAAAAAAGTAGCGGAAAGACATCAGATTACAACTACACTCATAGATAAATCCGATTCTGAAAATCCTAAAAATATAATCGACTTGGATTCGGAAATTGGAAAAGATGCTACATTTCGTATTAACGATAAAGAAGTTAAGCTTACTAAAGAGATGACATATAAGGATTTTGTTAATAAAATGAATAATGGAAATTATGGAGTGTCTGTATATTCATTAGGTGGACAGTTGTTTTTCACATCAACTACTGCTGGGAAAAATGGAGAAATTAAATTAGTTGATGGTGAAGGTGGAATATTAAAAGACATTGGATTGGTAACTTCGGAAATGATAGATGGAAAAAATGTAATTGCCAAACAAGTAACAGCGCCTCGAAATGCCGAATTTACAATTAATGGTATGACTGATAGCAGTCCCTCTAATAAAATTGATACAATTCCAGGATTAACTATTGATTTGGAAAAGGAAACGACTGAACCAATTAAGGTTACGATTGAAGATTCAAACATTAAAGAATCAATCAATATGATAAAAAAAATGAGAGATCAATATAATAAGGCTGTTTCAACGCTCGATTTATTTGCCGGCGAAAATGGAGCTATGCAAGGTAATAATATTGCATTTTCTATTAGTAATATTATGGCTAATGTATTTAGACACAAACAAGATGATAAATTTATGTTTTCATTTGGAATTGAAGTCGATAAGACTGGAAAAATGGTTCTCGATGAAGAAAAGCTAAGTAAGGCTTTTAAGGAGAATCCAGAAACTGCAAAACAGTTCTTCTTTGGCTTTAATGGACTAGGGCATGAGATAGAAAAAAAACTAGATGGTATTTTAGGAGATGAAGGTGTAATAGGGCAGAGGTCAAAAAGTATAGTGGGGCAAATAAAAGAGCTAGATAAAAAAATTGATGCAATAGATAAGCTGAATAAACAAAAACAAGAGACCATTATTGATAAATATTCAAAGTTAGAACAACAGTTATCGATGTTAGATCAGCAACTAAAAACAATTAAAGCAATGACAAAGCAAAAAAGTGATGATTAATGAAAGTTAAGGACGTGATCGTATGCAAGCATGGCAACGCTATATGCAAAATGATATTATGACGAGTAATCCAATTAAAAATACAATTTTTATTTATGAAAGATGTATCGTTGAGTTTCGTAATTTAGAAGAGCTTTTAAATACTTTTAAACTACAAGAAGGAGATGCACTTCTTGAAAAATTAGAACGTATTTTTGAAGAGTTAAAGCTTCAATTAAATCCTGAGATTACTAAATATTTGTATGATAGTCTATTCGGTTTATACGATTGGATTAGTATTCAAATTCAGACGATGAAAGTAACGCGTGAAGCAAAAGACATTGATGCGATTGTACAAGTGTTACAAGATTTAATAGACGGTTACCGTGGAGCACTTGAAAATGAACAATGATATTTATCGAGCGTTTGTCGGCTGCTTTAATGAAATCGGTGAATTGCAAGTGTCAGATGAAGAATTTGCTGAGAAAAGTGCTATGTTAAATCGCTGGATGATGACCTTGGATGAAAAGACGAGAGCAGATGTTGCAGCGGAAATGAGTCCATTAATAATAAAGGCAGCTCAACATATTCGAGATAAGCAAAAAATCTTGGAAGAAATGATTATGACAAATGGTGGACGAATGAAAGCTAATTCGTTTTACGGTAAATATTAATTGTAAAGTATGGAAACGGGTTCTCTTTATTACAAGGGGGATCCATTCCGTTGTTTAAATAAAGGCGTTCCGCTCATTGAGGTTTCACTTTATGACTGTAATGAAAAAACAGAAATAATATAAGAACAATAAAAAAATGAACTTTTTTTATTGTTCTTATATTGAAATGTTATATAGATTACTAAGTGAATACAGTTTTTTTTATTCTTTTATATATTTTTGTATTTTTTCTAAAGACAACAATGGGAAAATGGAATAAAATATGAAAGGGTACATAAGAGGTAATATTTTAATAAATACATATAAGGAAATGAATAATAAAGTGAAACTTCCATCAGTGGATGATCATGCCATAAGCGAGCTTGATGGAGTAAAGAAGGGTGTGGAATATGCCGGACTTAGTTAGTGATGTTAGTCATTATATGAATTATTTAGTAACGAAGCGAAATACTGTTTCTAGTAATATTGCAAATGCGAATACACCGGGGTTTAAAGCACAAGATGTAACATTTGCTGAACAAATGAATATGAATAATCCACTATTCAAAAAAAATGCTGCGGATTTAAAGAGTAATTCAGACTTATATCAAACGAATGAAATGCACTTGCCGACAGCGAATACGAAAAATACATATGCAAAGATTCAAACGAAATCAATGCAAACGAATAAAGATGGAAATAGTGTGGATGTAACGACAGAAATGCTAGATTTAATGAAAACAAACCAATTATATGGTATCTCAATTAATGCGATTAATACGCAATACGCAATACGCAATTAACCAAGCAGCACGTGGACGTTAAGAGTAGAAGGGGAGACAACGATGTTCCAAGCAATTAATGCAAGTGGCTCAGCGCTAACTACAGCGAGAAAATGGATGGAAGTTACTTCTAACAATATCGTAAATACGAATACGACGGGAGCGCCAGACGCAGAGCCGTATCACCGCCGAAGTGTGGTGCTAGAATCAAATAATAATTTTGCAAATATGCTACAGGGAGCTCCTGCTAACGGAGTGAAAATAAAAAGTATTGAAACAGATCGAAATGAAAATCTAGTATATGATCCAACACATCCACATGCAAATGAAGAAGGCTATGTACGTTATCCGAACATTGATGTGACAGCTGAGATGACGAATGTAATGGTTGCTCAAAAAATGTATGAAGCAAATACAAGTGTATTAAATGCGAACAAAAAAATGCTCGATAAAGATTTAGAAATCGGCCGAGGATAAGAGGGAAGAGGGGAAATATGAAAATCCAACCAATGTTAAATGCCCAGCCATTTGGAGCGATTCAGCCAATTGGTGCACCGAAAACTTCACAAACATCTGTAGTTGAAGGCAAAAAGTTTATTGATTTATTGGAAGATATGGATCAAACGCAAAAAAATGCACAAACAGCAGTATATGATTTACTGACGAAAGGGGTAGGAGAAACGCATGATGTTTTAATTCAGCAGAAGAAAGCTGAATCACAAATGAAAACGGCTGCTCTTGTACGAGATAATCTTATTGAGAATTATAAGTCACTAATTAATATGCAAATTTAGGAAAATGGACGGGTGTGTTTAAATGGAAAAGATAAAAAATGTTTTCCAATCGTTGAAAACGTGGCATAAGTTAGTAATTGGTGCTGCGCTCTTAGCGATTGTAACAGGAGCACTTTTATACTTCACCTTGCCAGATAAATATGTTGTTGTATATCAAAATTTAAACGATACAGATAAGCAAGAGATTACAGCAGAATTATCGAAGCTAGGTGTTGATTACCAATTAGCAGCCGATGGTTCGATTCGAGTGCAAAAGAACGATGCTCCATGGGTTCGAAAAGAAATGAATGGAATGGGCTTACCGTTTAATTCAAAAAGCGGTGAGGAAATTTTATTAGAAAGCTCGCTCGGTTCAAGTGAGCAAGATAAGAAAATGAAGCAGATTGTCGGTACGAAAAAGCAATTGGAGCAAGATATTGTACGAAACTTTGCGGCAATTGAAACAGCAAATGTTCAAATTACATTACCTGAAAAAGAAACCATTTTCGATGAAGAAAAGGCAAAGGGAACAGCAGCAATTACTATTGGTGTGAAACGTGGACAACTATTAACAGCTGATCAAGTTGCGGGTATACAGCAAATGATTAGTGCAGCCGTTCCAGGTGTGAAAGCAGAAGAAGTAAGTGTTATTGGATAGTAAAAAAGGTGTTATCTCAAAAGGAGCAGATGCAGCGCAATCTAATAGTTCCTCTTCTTATGAAAAAGAAGTTGAGATGCAACAACAAATTGAAGGCAAATTAAAGCAAGGTATTGATGCGACGTTAATGACGATGTTTAAGCCAAATGAATATAAAGTGAATACGAAAGTCTCTGTAAATTATGATGAAGTTACACGTCAGTCAGAAAAATATGGGGATAAAGGTGTACTTCGCAGTAAACAAGAGCAAGAGGAAAGCTCTACTGCGCAAGAAGGGGCGGATACGAAGCCAAGTGCTGGTATTACAGCGAATGGTGAAGTGCCAAACTACGGTACGAACAATAATCAAAATGGTAAAATCGTCTACGATAATAAAAATGGTAACAAAGTTGAAAATTATGAAATAGATAAAACAGTTGAAACGATTAAGAAACATCCAGAATTAACGAAAACAAATGTTGTTGTATGGGTAGATAATGATACGTTAGTAAAACGAAGAATTGATATGACGACGTTTAAAGAAGCAATAGGTACAGCAGCTGGACTTCAAGCTGATCCGAACGGAAACTTTATAAATGGTCAAGTTAACGTTGTAACTGTTCAGTTTGATCAGCCGAAAGTAGAGAAAGAGAAAGAACCAGAAGAAAGTGGTATTAATTGGTGGTTATTCGGTGGAATTACAGGTGGATTGTTAGCGCTTGGTGGCCTATTATTATGGTTCTTCTTAGCAAGACGTAAGAAAAAGAAAGAAGAAGAGGAATATGATGAATACTTAGCAGAAGAGGAAGTTGCTGCTAGTAGTGAAAGCATTATGGAAATTCCTGAAGAGAAAATAGTACCAGAGCCAAGAAAAGAACCAGTAGAACCGACAGAACCTACATTAGATGACCAAGTGCAGGAAGCTACGAGAGAGCATGTAGAAGGTACTGCAAAAGTTATTAAAAAATGGCTAAACGGATAGTAAGGGAGGAAAAACAATGTTAGATGAAATCTCCTCCAAAGAAAAAGCTGCCATCCTCATTCGTACATTAGACGAAGAGGTGGCAGCAAAAGTCATTGAATATATGACAGCTGAGGAAAAAGAAGTGTTACTTCGTGAAATTGCGAAGTTTCGTGTATATAAAGCAGAAACGTTAGAAAATGTACTAGGGGAGTTTCTGTATGAACTAAATGTAAAAGAATTGAATTTAGTGACCCCAGATAAAGAATACATTCGTCGTATATTTAGAAATATGCCAGAAGACGATTTGGAAAAATTATTAGAAGACCTTTGGTACAATAAAGATAATCCGTTTGAATTCTTAAATTCACTAACAGATTTAGAGCCACTTCTTACAGTGCTTAATGATGAATCGCCACAAACGATAGCAATTATTGCTTCTTATATTAAGCCTCAATTAGCATCTCAATTAATTGAGAGATTACCAGATCATAAGCGTGTAGAAACGGTAATGGGCATTGCGAAGCTAGAGCAAGTAGATAGTGAATTAATTAATCAAATTGGTGAGTTATTAAAAGCAAAATTAAATAATATGGCATTTAGTGCTATTAATAAAACAGATGGCTTGAAAACGATTGTGAACATTTTAAATAATGTTTCACGAGGCGTTGAAAAAACAGTCTTTCAAAAGCTCGATGAAGTTGATTATGAGTTATCTGAGAAAATTAAAGAAAATATGTTTGTCTTTGAAGACTTACTTGGTCTTGAAGATCTTGCACTTCGCCGTGTATTAGAGGAAATTACAGACAACGGTGTTATTGCGAAAGCAATTAAAATTGCAAAAGAAGAAATTAAAGAGAAATTATTTACATGTATGTCTTCAAACCGTAAAGAGATGATTTTAGAAGAGTTAGATGGCTTAGGACCGCTTAAGATGACGGAAGCTGAAAAAGCGCAGCAAACGATTACAGGTACAGTGAAAAAGCTAGAGAAAGAAGGAAGAGTTATCATTCAAAGAGGTGAAGATGATGTCCTTATTTAAAAACAGAATTCCGAAGAATTCTGTTTCTTTTTCTGAGGAAACGTATGAATTACAGTTTCCAAAGCCAATACCAGTTCACACTGAAGGGGAAATACAAGTAGATCATGCAGAACTTCTTGCGCAGCAAGATGCATTGCATATTGAAATGAATCAGCTAAGGCAGCATCAACAAACGTTAGAACGAGAGCATCAGCAGTTGTTGCAGGATAAAGAAGAGTTTCAAATGCATATTCATGAACAAATGGGACAGATGGAAGCAGCGCGTATGCAGTTTCAAAAGGAGCAACAAGAAACGGCATACGAATGGACTGAGTTATTATGGAATCAATCTTTTCAATTAGCAGAAAAAATTGTGAATCAAGCGGTAGATTCACGAGTATTAGACGTTCTGCCAATATTAACAGGTATCGTTCAAACTTTGCCTACTTCATTTGAAAAGTTAATTATAACGGTTCATCCAGAAACATTTGAGCGTATACAAGAAGAGAAGGAAAATACGAAAGAGTATTGGTTGCTACAATTAGTAGAATGGAAGTATGATTTTTCTTTACAGTTTGGCGAATTTGTTTTGGAAGAAGAGAAGGAGTTCTTTGAATTTAAATTTGCACCTATATTTGCGAAACTTCGTCATAAATGGGAAGAAGAAAAGTTGTTTGAGGAGCAAAACGTATGAACAATAAGCTCATGAACGAACATAATAAATGGAATACGTTTATTGAAACGCCGTTTTATACGAAATTTGGCAAAGTTCATAGTGTACAAGAGCAGTTTTTTGTAGCGAAAGGTCCGAAAGCGAAGATTGGAGATGTTTGTCTCGTTGGAGAACATAGCGTCTTATGTGAAGTTATTGCAATTGAAAAAGAAAACAATATGTTACTCCCATTTGAACAGACAGAAAAAGTGTGTTACGGAGATTCAGTTACATTAATTGCAGAAGATGTCGTTGTGCCCCGTGGTAATCATTTGCTTGGCAAAGTGTTAAGTGCAAATGGAGAAGTGTTAAATGAAGATTCTGAAAATATTCCAATACAAAAAATAAAATTAGATGCACCGCCGATTCATGCATTTGAGCGTGAAGAAATTACAGATGTATTTGAAACGGGAATTAAATCGATTGATTCTATGTTAACGATTGGAATCGGTCAAAAGATTGGTATTTTCGCTGGATCAGGTGTTGGGAAATCTACATTACTTGGAATGATTGCAAAAAACGCAAAAGCTGATATTAATGTTATTAGTTTAGTAGGTGAGCGTGGCCGGGAAGTAAAAGACTTTATTCGAAAAGAATTAGGCGAAGAAGGCATGAAAAAAAGCGTCGTTGTTGTAGCGACATCAGATGAAAGTCACCTTATGCAACTTCGTGCGGCAAAGCTTGCTACATCTATTGCTGAATATTTCCGTGACCAAGGAAATAATGTATTACTTATGATGGATTCGGTTACTCGTTTTGCTGATGCTCGCCGAAGTGTTGACATTGCAGTCAAAGAATTACCAATTGGTGGTAAAACACTGTTAATGGAAAGTTATATGAAAAAGTTATTAGAGCGATCCGGAAAAACACAAAAAGGGGCAATAACAGGTATTTATACAGTGCTAGTTGATGGTGACGATTTAAATAGTCCTGTACCAGATTTAGCTCGTGGTATTTTAGATGGACATATTGTATTAAAACGTGAGCTCGCAACTCTTAGTCATTACCCTGCCATTTCTGTACTAGATTCGGTTAGTAGGATTATGGAAGAAATCGTATCGCCGAAGCATTGGCAACTTGCAAATGAAATGAGAAAAATTTTATCTATTTATAAAGAAAATGAATTGTATTTTAAACTAGGAACAATTCAAGAAAATGAAGAAAATGCTTATATTTTTGAATGTAAAAATAAAGTGGAAGCTATAAATATGTTTTTAAAACAAGGTCGAACGGATAGTTTTCATTTTGAAGGTGTTGTCCAAGCAATGCACCATATTGTATAAGATCTCGTCCCTTGAGGTCTTATTTTTTTGTTTTTAATATTTCACAGATTTTTTTGTGAAAAAACTATATAATAGAAAAAGGGAACGTTATAATAGGAAGGGGCTATGAAAACGGGTGGATAAGCAGCAGTACGACACGATAAAATTGCAGATTAATCAAGAGAAAGAACAAATCTTGAAAGAAGTGTATGAACTAACAGCTGAAAAAAGAAAAATAGAACAAAAAAAAGAATATGATCTGTATGTTGTGAAATCACGTAGTAAAGTCGTACAAACTGGGCAACGTATTATGGCTGGTATGCTGTCTTCACATACATTTTCACCTGAAAGAATAGAAGAATGGAATCGAAAAATTAAAAAAACAGAAGGTTTTATTCAAAAAAATGAAAGCCTTTTAGAGCAAATAAAAGAAAAAGAACGTGTCCTTGATGAAATGTATCAAGAAGATTGTAAGAAGCTTGTGGAAGTAAAAGAAAAGTTAGAAGAAAAAATGCTTCTTGATTTAAAAATGTGTATGAACGGATGAGGTGGATGTAGTGATGCAATTTGTATTACCGGTGCAACAAAGTTTACCTCCGCAAAAAGAAAAAGGGCTAGAAATAAAATCGAAAAATGAAAATTCTTCATTTGATAATACAATGAGAATTGAAAATAAAAAGCAGCCGAAAACGGAGAAAACGAAACGAGAAGAAGCACCAATAGAAGAGAAAAAAGATTATATTCTTTCTAAAAAATCGGTAACGAAAGAAGAGCCTATTGTTAAGAAAGAAGAAAAAAAAGAGACAGAACAGTTATTATTATCTGTATCTGAGCAAATGGTTGCAATTGAGCAATTACGTGTGCAGTCAGAATTGTTATATCAATACATACAAAAAATACAAGAGTTATATAAAGAATACGGAAATATTAAACTGAACGAATTGCCCGCAGCTGAATTACAGCAATTACAAGAGCTTCTTTCAAACATAAATATTAAAAATGCCATATATTTAGAAGGTACAATGCAAATGACGTTAGACAAGGTGACGATGCCAGAGCAGATGTTGCAAGTATTAAAAGTCGTAGAATCAGAAACTTGTAATATTGCAAAGAAACAAGAAGAATTTAAAGACTTAGATGTAGATCTTCCGAAATCAGAGAGTGATGATGTAAAGATAGACTTGCCAGAAGTTGATACATTAAACGATTCGAGTTCTGCGGGTGTGGAGTTATTAAATAAAGCGACCAGTACCGATCAAATAGGAAAATCAAATGGTGGCGCTGAGAAGGTTTCATTGCCTGACTTAGGAAAGAAAATGGAAGCGCAAGTAGAGGCGCTACAAAAATTTGTAGTGAAAAAAGAACGCGTTTTATTCCAGCTAAATCCAGAAAAACTTGGTACATTAACTGTGTTTATGAAAAAACATGGAGACCAAATTGATGTTCATGTAGAAATGGAAAAACACGATGCGAAAAAACGTGTTGAAATCATTTTTGATGAATTGAAACTAAAGTTAAAAGAAAAAGAAATCAATATTCAAATTAGCTATTCAGATAAAGATGAAAATCGTAAAGAACAGCGAGAACAAGAGCAAAGGCAAAAGCAAAAATTAGCAAATACGAAACATGAGAAACAACAATCAAAAGAATTTGCGGGATTATTGGAGGAATAAAGCGTGCCAACAGTTGGATTAAATACAACGAGTACAAATCATATTCCGTTACAAGCAGGAGCGCAAAAAAGTAATGTACCTGTTAACGGTTTACAATCGCCAGTTCAACAAGCAAATGGAGTTTCAGCAGGAGAGCAAAAGACTCCTGGGGTAATGGGGAAAGATGATTTCCTAAAATTGTTTTTATCGAGTTTCCAGCACCAAGATCCATTTAATGCGATGGATATGAATCAAATGATGAACCAAACAGCGCAGTTATCTCTTATGGAACAAGTACAAAATATGACCAAAGCAGTTGACTCCTTAAGAACGACGATGTATTCGACAGCGCTTGATGGTGGAATGAAGTTTTTAGGAAAGTATGTAAGAGGTATTGACGGTGAAGGGAACAAAGTAACTGGTCAAGTAGAGACAGTTCGCCTTGCAGAAAATAACGATGTACAGCTCGTTATTAATAATAAAGTAGTATCTCTTCGTTTCGTTGAAAGAGTGTCTGATAAACAGATTGGAGACACGAATCCAGAAGATGTAAAGGAAGCCGATCAAAAAGTAGTTGAAGAAGTAAAAACAACAAATTCATAAGGAAGTGTCCATACATTATGATTAAAGCGTTATATACAAGTATTACAGGAATGAATGCAACACAAAATGCATTAAGTGTAACTTCAAATAATATTGCCAATGCACAAACAGTTGGTTATAAAAAACAAAAAGCAATGTTTGATGATTTATTATACAACAATTCAATTGGTGCAAAAGGTGATGATAGATACGCAGGGACGAACCCTAAAAGTATCGGTAACGGTGTAAAAATGAGCGGAACGGTTACGGATTATAGCGATGGTACAATTACGTTAACAGGTGGTAAAACACAAGCAGCAATGGAAGGTAATGGTTTCTTCGTTGTAGGTGATTCAAAAGCTGGAAATATGGAATTTACACGTAAAGGGACATTTGCAATATCTTCAGATTACTATATTACGAATACAGAAGGTCAATATGTATTCGCTTATCCAGCAGATCCATCAACTGGTAATGTTGACTTATCTGGTATCCCGGGACCATTGCAAATTCCAATGGGATCAGCAATCGGTGGTATTCGAACATCAAAAGGAGTCGTTGGAGGGAATATTCCAGCCGATGCAAAACAAATTACGCAAGAATTGCCTGTATACGATGATGCCGGTAATACATGGACAATGCGCGTGGAGTTTACACAAACTAGTGAACATAATTATAAATATACAGTAAAGATGCGTAACGACTCGAAGAAAGAAACAACGTTTAATGAGGTTCAAGGCGCAGGTGGTGATATGACGTTTGATGCAGTAGGAAAGCCAAATCAGCAAAATCCTGGAGCATCTATTCCATTTAATGGCGGCACAGTAAATTTAGATTTTAGTAAACTAACAAACCATCCGACAGAAAAAACATTAGCAGTAACAAACGTAGATGGTAGAGCAGCAGCGACTGTTAAAGATTGCTTTATTGCTGACGGTGGATATTTGATGGTGAAATATTCTGATGGAAGTATGAAAGCTGCGGGTCAATTAGCTGTTGCAATGTTCCCGAACGAAGGCGGCTTAATGAAAACTGGTAATGGTAACTATACAGCGACAAATACAACGGGTATTTTAGCAATGGGTGTATCTGGTCAAAATGGTGCAGGAAAAGTACGCGGTAGTGCACAAGAAGGTGCAAACGTAGATTTATCTGTAGAATTCGTTGATTTAATGTTATACCAACGCGGATTCCAAGGAAATGCGAAAGTAATCAAAATTTCAGATGAAGTATTAAATGAAGTTGTGAACTTAATTCAATAATAAATCGTAAAGAAAAATTGTAACGTAGTAGGAAGGGTTTTATATTCGTATGACAAGACAAGAGCGAATTTTACAATTGCCTTTTTTCGAAAATAAACGTGAGCTTGCTGAGCAAATGTTAAAAATAGAACGAGAAGAGCATGTATATTTACCAGATCAATTTGAAATCAAACAAGTGCCTCCATATTCGTTTGGTGAAAAACAAGCAATCATTGGCCGTATACACGAGTTTTACTTCGTAAGTATTGGTAGTAGTGGTGTTTGGAAGTATCAACTGTTTAAAGATGAGATGAAGTGCCGTGAGTTTTTTGTTATGTTGCCGGATATTACGGATCAGCAGCTTGCTTTTTGGTTCAATAACATTGAGTTGTTGAAAGGGGCTTAAAAGATTTCTTTTAGGTTTTGAGAGAGGGCCTAGCGATGAGTAGTAGCGGTCAGTGCCTATGAGTGGTTCGTGCATTGTTTAAGATGTGTGAACCGATAGTTTAGATGAATAACGATTATAGTTGTATTCATTTAAAGTTTTGAGAGAGGGCCCAGCGATGTTTAGTAGCCGTCAGTGCTTATGAGTGGCTCGTATGTTGTAAGACTAGAGATATGTAGTGGTTTTAAGGTAGTTGGAGAGGCTGGAATCCAAGTGTTTAGGTGGTGCCTCTTCGCTCTTTGAAGATATAGGGCCTATGAGCAGTGATTTGAAATAGATATAGATTAATTTAAGATAGTTGTGCTATGTTGTACAATTAGACTAAATTTATATAAAAGGAGAGGTGAGGAGGATGGCGCAGAATAAGTATCGCGTTACATTCATTTCGCCAAGTGAGGTTGAGCAACGTACTGTAATGATGGCGAGTAGTTTGCCTAATTTAATACGTCAAGTAGAGAGTATTATTGCAGATCTGAACGGTTATTTTGTAAATGATAAAAAGAATAATTGCTATTTTAAAGTGATTAAAGAAAATGTTACGTTTATTCAATATGAGTTACTATTTTCGGATAAGGAAATTCACATTGAAAAGTTAAAACATATAGCACCGGCGGTATTGAAACAATTATTTGAAAAAATAAACGATCCGGAATTATATGCACTTGCACTTCTTGATGTCGATATAGCGACAAAGGAATATGTGCTAGTAGAAATGAATCCAGAGCTTAGAGTGAGAGTGGAAACAGAGCTTTCGAAAAAATGGGAAGCGATGCCGACAGAAATTGTAGGAGCGCAAGAAGTGTTACTAGAAGCACTTGCTTCGTTTATACAAGATTAAACTTTACCAGTGTTTTTATTATTTTAAAACGGCAAGGCTCACGCAACTATCTATATTTTTCATATAGGTAGTTGACTTTTGGATGTTATTAAATCTTAATAATTAAATATACGGAATTAACGGAAGGGGAGCGACACCTTTATGTCACAAGCACAAAGTATTTTATTAGAAAGTGGAACAAACGAATTAGAAATCGTAACTTATACTGTGGGTGAAAATTTATTTAGTATCAATGTAATGAAAGTGCGTGAAATTATTAATCCATTCCCTGTTACAACTGTGCCGGAATCTCATCATGCAGTTGAAGGTGTTGTTCAAGTACGTGGCGAAATTTTACCTGTTATTAACTTAGCGACAGCTCTTAATTTAAAATCTACAAAGCCACTTGATCAAACGAAATTTATTATCTCGGAATTAAACCAAATGAAAGTTATCTTCCGTGTTGATGAAGTACATCGTATTCAACGCATTTCTTGGGAACAAATTGATGAGCCAGCTTCATTATCTATGGGACTAGAAGAAACGACGTCTGGAATTGTAAAACTAGATGGGAAAATTATCTTATTGTGAGATTATGAAAAAATTGTTTGCGAAATTAGTAACAGTGGTTATGACAATAAAACACTTTCAGGATTAGAGCAAAAAACAGATCGAGCTGAAAAGGTTATTTATATTGCGGAAGATTCAGCGATGCTTCGCCAAATACTAGAAGAAACATTATCAACAGCTGGATATACGAAAATGAATTTCTTCAGCAATGGTGCAGAAGCGTTAGCGCAAATTGAAAAACTAGCAAAAGAGCAAGATGAAAAAATGTTTGAACATATTCATCTGCTTATTACAGATATTGAAATGCCGAAAATGGATGGACATCATTTAACGAGGGTGATTAAGGATAGTGAAGTGATGAATCATTTACCTGTTATTATTTTCTCTTCTTTAATTACGAATGAGCTGTTCCATAAAGGTGAGGCTGTAGGAGCAAATGCTCAAGTGAGTAAGCCGGATATTCAAGAGTTAATTGGTTTGGTTGATAAGTTAGTGTTATAAAAAAGCTTTTTAGTTGGAAGAGGGAACTATCCTGTAGTACAGGGTGGTTCTTCTTTTTGTTCCATTTATGTAAAGAAAGAATGAGGGAGTGTTTCAAATATAGTTTTTGTTGTCTATAGTCACGGTTTTATTTGAAAGCGTCTTCTTGACTGGGGAATTGATTCTAGGACGTTTTTTATTATTTAATATGTAGAAATATTGAAATTGCTGTGTGTAGTTCAATTTAATTTTCATCCTGTATTCCTTACTTTTAGTATAAAGTTGAGTTTTTTATTTGGAAATATAGTGGTGAAATTACGTGATGGCGCAAATTTTCGGTGGAATTATATTGGAAATACCATATGATATAATCGGATAGATTCCTACTAATACGACTTTATACTATTTATATATATATTTTCTAAAAAGTTTTTCTATTGTTTTTTGATTTTTTTTGTAGATTTATCATTTGACGGACAATTTCGAAATGCTATAATGTTGATATGTAAAAATTTCTATTTTCTTGAAAGACATGGGGGTCATATGAGAATTGTGAAAGAATGAGGGGGAGTGACACGTATTATGTATCACCACACAGCAATCAATGTATTAAGTCTTTTAAAAAAAATGTCAAATGATAAAATGAACGATACGAAGTTGGGAGCGGAATTTCAAAAAATAGAGAAACAATTCCGCATAGAGTATGAAGAGCTAATAGATTTATATAATAGAATGGTATTATTTCAAATAGATATAGAGAAAAATGGTGGTATACGAGCCTACGAAAAATCAACGATTACATGGCTGAAGTCTGAACTAGAATTACTTTATGAAGTGTATCAATTTTGTCAACGTCACGGGTTAAACATCGCAAATATTTCAAAATATATTAGTAAAAATGAACTGAATCTTTTTCAAAAAACGGAAAGTCAATTGCAAAACACATATTATAAATTGAAGAAACAAGAGATACCGTTTGAAAATATTGAAAAACAAAAACCTGGGCGGAAACGTAAATATACATTTGCAAAAGAAACAACTTCTAAGATGAAACAGGAGAGAAAACAGGAAGTAATCGAAGAAATTCAAAATGAAGCAGATGAAAAAAAACTCGTAACAGTTATATCTGGAATTGTTGATAATTTTGAAACAATTAATCAACATGGTGAAGAAAAAGAAGGTGAATTACATAAGTTTATGAAAGGGATTTATAAACTTTCTAGCATGGCCGCAGAGCGTTCAAAAGATGAAAAAAACACACGTGGTCTTGAGGGTGAATTACAGTTACTACGAGCTGAAAATGATAAGTTAATACGAGAAAAAGAAGAACTCATTTACGATATTAAAGATTTAACGCAGTATCTGATTCATTTCATAACTAGCTCTGATATTGATCAACTTCGTACGTTACCGACTTTCGTAAAATGTTGTAAAAAAGATTTAAATAAACTTGGATTATATAACGCACAAGACGGTAAAATGAAAATAATGGTCGACCGTAGAGGGCAAGTTATGACAGTAACACCTTAAATATAGGATACAAAAAAGAACCTGTTTCTAAAAATCGTCAAAAACGATCTTTTGGAGACAGGTTTCTTATTTACTTTTATATTGTGAAAATATGTAAGTTTAAATAATTAACTGCTCATAATAAAACAACATAGATTCTTCATAACCTAAAGAAGAGTATATGTCTTTAAGTATTCATCCATAATAACCCATATGAAACACAACAACGAAAAAGGTGAATGTATGGATTCTTTTCATAAATGGTTACGAGGTGAAAAATCTTTTTCTACGCAGGAACAAGCTGACATTGTAATAAACGGTTCGGTTTCTTCTATGTCTTATAAACCTAGAGCAATTGTCCAAACTATTTAGCGGAATTCCAGAGCTAGTTATAAGAAGTTTTCCGTTGAAAAGCGGACAAAGAGTCACGCTCGTGTATATGGAGGGGTTAGTAGACAAAAATGTCATTAATACGGATGTTCTACGACCTCTCTTATTTCAAGAATGGAATGAAAAAGATTTTTGGGAGTCTTCAATTTCTATTGGGCAGATTAAGAAGGTAAAAAAATGATTAGAAATCGAATAGGCTATTTTACATGGTAAAAGCATTTTGCTTATAGATGGTCAGTACACAGCGTTAGAGTTAGACACGCAGGGGCACCTAAGAGGAGTATTCAGGAACCAACAACTGAAACTTCATTAAAAAGTTCACACGAAGGTTTTACGGAAGTAGCTAGCGAGAGTATTGCCTTCATTCGCTGATATATTCCAAATCGTGAATTGAAGGTGAAAGAGTTCACTGTTGGAGATCGGGCAAATTCAAAAATTGTTATGCTGTATTTAGCAGATGTTACAAATGAAACTGTCGTCCACGAAATGGCAAGTCGTATAAAATCAATCAACATTGATGCTATTCTCAGTACCGGTACATTAGAGGGACTCGTTGAAGATAATTCATATACACTATTCCCACAGTTTTCTATAACCGAACGTCCAGATACAACTTCGCATCATATTTTGAAGGGCCGAATTGCGATTGTTCACCAGGTGTGTTAATTGGTCCGATGACTTTTTTATCATTTTTTCAAACGATGGATGATTACAGCTTAAGGATAGCTATAGCATCATTTACATGGCTACTTCGCCTCACGGGATTATTTATTGCGATCTTTGCTTAGGCTCTTTATATTGCTATGATTTCCTTTCATTATGAAGTAATTCTTCTTAAAGATAGTCATTTGATTTATCTATTGCCGAGCGTACATTCGATGTAAATATGAAGAAAGATAAAGGGGAACTAGTTGCACTTATTATGATACAGCTAAATCATGATTTAAATGATCTAATTCATAAAGTACAAAGGCAGAAGCTAGATCCATTTGGATTTGGTGACTATGCACGTACTTTTCAATATGAGCATTGGAAAAAGTCGAAAATGAATGGCCGAATACATTTTCAGAAGCAAGTGTTAAAGTAACGCTGGTATTAAAGATTTTAGAAAGTGGGATTATTAAATGATTTCAACTTATAACAAATAGAGGACAGAAAAGTAACTGTCAAAATGTTTTAGCCATAAGTTTTAGGATTTAATTTGGCTTAATAGGAAATTCTATTGATAGCAAAGCCCTTATCTGATTTTAATTTTAGAAAGGAGAGAAACGGATGGAGTCAATATGGCTAGAGTATGCTTGGGCATTATTAATTCTAATCGGATTAGAAGGTTTGTTATCAGCTGACAATGCCCTTGTACTAGCAGTTATAGCGAAACATTTACCCGAAGAAGAGAAAAAAAGAGCTATAAATTACGGAATCATTATGGCCTTTGTATTTCGATTTGCAGCCCTATTTGCCATTTCATTTATTGCAAATGTTTGGCAAATACAAGCGATAGGAGCAGCCTATCTTCTTTATTTAGGATTGAAGCATGTCATTCAGGCGCAATTCGGAAAAGGCAATCAAAATATTCATAAGGACGATGAAAAGAAAGCGGCAGGTAAAAGCTACTGGTTCACAGTAGGGAAGATTGCATTAGCTGACCTCGCGTTTGCAATTGATTCGATATTAGCTGCGGTTGCTCTTGCTCTGGGGCTTCCGGATTCACCGCTTGACGATTTCGGAGGTATGGATGGAGGACAGTTCATTGTTGTACTTCTTGGAGGGATCGCTGGACTTATTTTAATTAAATTTGCGGCAACTTGGTTTGTTGGGCTTCTTGAGAAACGGCCAGCATTGGAAACAACGGCATATGCGATTGTTGCTTGGGTTGGTGTCAAACTAGCTGTAATTACACTGGCTCATGAGGACATTGGTATTTTAAATGATGATTTTCCGCACAGTACAACTTGGACTTTAATCTTCTATGGAGTATTAGTTGCCATCGCACTAATTGGTTGGTTTGCACCGGGAAATAAGTCAGCCGAAAATAATCCCGAAAGGTAAGTATCATTAACTGTATTTAGCGTTTTAAACATTTGTTCTTTTCTAATTTAAGGAATACGGAGTGAAACTATACTAATTTTTATTCAATATATAGTTTCTTTTTTTACATTAAAGAGAACGATTGGAGTAGAATCATTACTAAAAAAGGTCAGAGCATTATATGCTTTGTCCTTTTAGCACATTATTCGAAAGAATTTGCACTAATTGCAAATCGAACAGCTAAATCACGCATACGAGTCACAATTGTCACATTCGCAGGATTATCAGAAGCAGCATTTAACTTCTTACCAGTCGCTAAACGCTCCATCCCAACATTTATACTCTGCTCATTCTTATATAAAGCTAACTTAGCGTTCATACTTAAAACGTTTGTACTAATACGCATATTGGACACTCCTTATAGATTGATATATGGTCAGTATTCTAACGCTAATAAACGGCTATGAAGAGAAAAAAGGGCTTATGCTCACTTTATCTTTTGGTTTTCATACACAGGACGAGGATAAAATAAGCCCTGATCGCTTCTAAATATGGCTGGAGCTTCTCTCCAGGCTGAAAAGAAATCTATTAATCTATTTATATAGAAAAAACAAACCTCTTCGCAAGCAGAGAGGTTTGTTCATGAAACTAACTCAAATGGCTTATTGTAATAATTTAGAAACCATTTGTGGAGTTTGGTTTGCTTGAGAAAGCATGCTGATACCAGCTTCGTTCAAGATTTTGAACTTAGTCATTTCAGACATTTCTTTCGCCATGTCAGCGTCTTCGATTTGAGAAGCAGAAGATGCCATGTTAGAAGCTTGGTTATTTAAGCTTTCTACATTGAAGTCTAGACGGTTTAATGTAGCACCTAAATCAGCACGGCTACCTGCGATAGATGCGATCATACCATCGATAGCTTTAATTGCATCGTTAGCATTATTGATAGCAGTAGTATCATCTTCAGTTCCAGCAGTGCCTGCGTTTGTTGCTGAGATAGAAATTTGGTTAAGTTTCTTTTCATTACCTTCTAAATTAGCACTTGTAACATTTGCTAGTTTGATATCGATAGTGCCGTTAATAGCAGGTTTTGTAGTACCAGGATCAGTACCAGGATCTGCTGATCCTGTTGCAGCAGTTGCTTGTCCATCATCATAACTATGGATTTTAATAGATCCATTATCACCATTTAATAATGTTTTTCCGTTAAACTGAGTGTTTGTTGAAATGTAATCAATTTGATCTCTTAATGCAGAAAATTCTTTTTCTAGTGCACCACGGTTTTCGTTTGTGTTTGTACCGTTGGCAGATTGAACTGCTAGGTCACGCATACGAAGTAAGATGTTAGATACTGAGTTCATTGCTGAATCAGCTGTACGAATCATAGAGATACCATCTTGTGTATTACGAGATGCAACACCTAATCCGTTTTCTTTTGCACGCATACGAGTAGCGATTGCAAGTCCAGCTGCATCGTCAGCTGCACTGTTAATACGTTTACCGCTTGATAAACGGTTCATAGAAACGTTCATTTTGTCTTGGTTTTGACGCATGTATTCTTGCGTACGCATGCTATTAATGTTTGTATTGATTCTCATGTGAAGAACCCCCATTTTTTTATATTGACTTTTCTGCAAATTGAAAAACGGTAATATGCGAAAAAATCGATTTCGAGATTTATTGTAAGCCTTGCTACAAAGGGTGCCAACTAAAAATCCGAATTAATAAATATAAAAAAATAACAGTTTAACAATATAGTCATTTTTTTATTGCAAAGGATTATTGCAAACTTTAAAAAAAAACTCTAATATTAGATTATCTTTGTTTATCGAAAAGGTGATATTATGGTAGTTGGAAATATAGTAAAAGAAGTTCTTGCATATAAAAAAGGACAATTTCAGCAAAAATTAAGTAGTCCGCAGGCGTTCGTTAGTAGTCGTTTTCAAGATCAATTGCAAAGTGAACCTGCGAAGGAGACGAAGGTTGCTCCGCAAACGGCAAAAGTAGAGGATATGAGTCAGCCGGTACAATCTATGAAAATAGAAACGGTTGTTAATAAACCGGAAGAACCTATTAATAAAGTAGTAGAGGAAACGAGTAAGCCTGAGGAGAAAGCTGAAACGAAGAAAGTAGATGAAGTGCAAGTTGCACAAAAAGAGTTTGAGCGACGTTTCCCAGAAACGAAAAATGAGCCTGCTGATACGTGGGGATTAACGAATAAATATAATATTCGGAAAATACGTTCTTAAAATGAAGGTAAGTATGAGGATATTATTGATCGCGTAAGTAATACATATGGAATTCCGAAAACGTTAATTCAAAAAATGATTGAAGTCGAGTCTAATTTTAATCCGAAAACGGTGTCACATGCAGGAGCGATGGGGCTTATGCAGCTTATGCCAGCAAATGTGAAAGAGATGGGTATAAAAAATCCATTTTCACCAGCTGAAAGTATTGAAGGCGGTGTGAAAGAGTTAAGCGGTTATTTAAAGAAACATAACGGTGATCTCGTACTAGCGCTTGCTTCTTATAATGCTGGTCCTGGTAATGTGAGAAAGTACGGAGGCGTACCGCCATTTAAAGAAACGCAAGGATATATAAAGAAAATATTGAATATAGACGTTTCGAAATAAGAAATTTCATTTATATATAAAGTGAAACTTTAATCAGTGGGGGTTTTGTTCATCCCCCACTGATTATTAGCCTTCACCAATCGGGCTTTTACGGGCAGTTGCCCCTCCGCCTAACTTCTTTGCTTTCGCTGAATTTTGAGGTAGGGGTCTTACTGCCCGCAAATAGCGGGATAAATAGAGAATATGAAATTTTCGTTAACATGATATGGGAGTTGGCTAGATTTGAAATTACAAGATGATATTCCGTTAACAATTTATTTTGAAATCGGAAATACAAAAAAGAAAATTGAAGATCTGCTTCATATTACGAAAGGTACATTGTATCGTCTTGAAAATTCAACGAAAAATACGGTGCTTATTATGCTTGAGAATGAAGAGATTGGAACCGGAAAGATTTTGACGAAGAATGGAAAAATGTACGTTGAAATTGTTGAATTGAAAAGGTAGGGAAGGGGATTTTCATGAGTGGCGATAAATTAAGTCAAGAGCAAATTGATGCCCTACTGAAGGCGGTAAATGAAGGCGAGGAAATGCCAGCTTTCGCACAAGAAGCAGGGAAGCAAGATAAATTTCAAGAGTATGATTTTAATAGACCGGAGAAGTTCGGTGTTGAGCATTTACGTAGTTTGCAAGCGATTGCGTCTACTTTTGGCAAACAGACGTCACAGACGTTGTCAGCGCGTATGCGTATTCCAATTGAACTAGAGCCTTCGACCGTTGAGCAAGTTCCGTTTACGAGTGAGTATGTGGAGAAAATGCCGAAAGATTATTATTTATATTGTGTTATTGATCTCGGTCTTCCAGAGCTTGGAGAAATTGTAATTGAAATTGATTTAGCGTTCGTTATTTATATTCATGAATGCTGGCTTGGCGGAGATAGTAAGCGTAACTTTCTAATGCGTAGACCATTAACGGCGTTTGAGTTTTTAACACTTGATAATATATTTACTCTTCTTTGTAAAAATTTGCAACAATCATTTGAAAGCGTTGTTGCGATTGAACCGAAATTTGTAACGACGGAGACAGATCCGAATACGCTGAAGATTACGACAGCGAGCGATATTATTTCACTATTAAACGTAAATATGAAAACGGATTTTTGGAATACGACAGTTCGTATCGGTATTCCGTTCTTATCTGTTGAAGAAATTATGGATAAGTTAACGTCTGAAAATATTGTCGAACATTCTTCAGATAAGCGTAGAAAGTATACGTCTGAAGTAGAAGTGAAAGTAAATCAAGTGTACAAGCCTGTTCACGTTGCGATTGGTGAGCAGAAAATGACAATGGGCGAGATTGAGCAAATTGAAGAAGGCGATATTATTCCGCTTCATACGAAAGTAACAGACCAACTGCGTGGTTATGTAGATGGAAAACATAAATTTAATTGTTTTATCGGGAAAGATGGAACGCGTAAGGCGCTCCTATTTAAAAGTTTTATAGAGTAGGAGGATCTATATGAAGCATGAAGTATCTCCTGTGTCATTAATGGGATTAGAAGAATTTGCAGGGAAGCGAAATGAAGCGGGGAAGGCACATATTGATACCGTTTCGGATATTTCGATTGAACTTGGAGTAAAGCTTGGGAAGTCATCTATTAAGCTTGGTGATGTGAAGCAATTAAAAGTTGGCGATGTTCTTGAAGTAGAGAAAAATTTAGGACATAAAGTAGATGTATATTTAAGTGATATGAAGGTCGGTATTGGTGAAGCGATAGTAATGGATGAGAAATTCGGCATTATTATTTCTGAAATTGAAGCTGATAAGAAACATGCAGCGCTTATGAAGGTGCAAAATCAAATGCAGGATAAAGAGTAGAGGAGGAGTCATATGTCGTATATGACGACCTTATTTCAAGCCGTTTTACTGTTTGGTGCGCTCGGCTATGGTGCATATTATATGACGAAAAAGACGCGCAAACAGCAGTTTTTTAAGCAAGGTGAAAACGGCCATATTCAAGTGAAAGACGGCGTATATTTAAATCATCAAACGAGCGCCTTTTTGTTTGAAGTGGACGGAAAGCAAGTGTTCACTGTTATTAGTAATAACGGTGTACAATCTGTGCAGTTAACAGGAACAGGAAATCAGTTTCAGCAAGCGCTAGAAGACGCGGTGAAGAGTGAAACGAAAAAAGTAGAGGATCCATCATGAGAATAAAGAAACAGTTATCGTTATTTGCCGTTATTTTCGTATTTTCTATTATTTTTTCATTTGTTTTTGTAAATCCAGCGTATGCAGCCCCGAACGGCTTTATTAATTTCGAAAATGGAAAAGAGTTTACGAGTAATTCAAGTGTACAACTATTCGCACTCGTTACCCTTCTATCATTATCTTCTTCTATCGTTCTTTTATTTACGCACTTTACGTATTTTATGATTGTTCTTGGGATTACTCGTCAAGGACTTGGGGTTATGAATTTACCACCGAACCAAGTGCTTGTTGGACTTGCATTATTTTTATCACTATTTACGATGCAACCAGTACTTGGTCAGTTAAAGAGTGATGTGTGGGACCCGATGACGAAAGAAAAAATAACAGTAAGTCAAGCTGCGGAGACGACAGCCCCGATTATGAAAGATTATATGTCGAAGCATACGTATAAGCATGATTTGAAAATGATGCTGAAAGTGCGCGGAGAAGAGTTGCCGAAAGATTTAAAGGATCTTTCACTGTTTACGCTTGTGCCATCCTTTACGTTAACGCAAATTCAAAAAGGTTTACTTACAGGGATGTTCATTTATTTAGCGTTTGTCTTTATTGATTTAATTATTAGTACACTTTTAATGTACCTTGGGATGATGATGGTACCGCCGATGATTTTAAGTTTACCATTTAAAATACTCGTTTTCGTATATTTAGGTGGATATACAAAAATCGTCGATATTATGTTTAAGACGGTCGCCTGAAGCGTTTGATGCTATGTGATAGGAGTCATATAAATGAATACGTCACCAATTATAGATATTTTCCAAACCTTTTTTTATAAAGGGGTTATGATTTTAATGCCGATTGCCGTTGTAAGTATGATTGTCGTTATTATTATCGCGGTTATTATGGCGATGATGCAAATTCAAGAGCAAACGCTGACGTTTTTACCGAAAATGGCGAGTATTGTGCTCGTTATTATCATTTTAGGTCCGTGGATGTTTCAAGAGTTAACGATGCTTATTTTAGATTTATTTGATAAAATCCCATCGCTATTGCGTTCGTACTAAGATAGGTGAACTGAAATGAATATGGAATTATGGGCGGCGACGTTTTTTGCGTTTTGTCGCATTACTTCATTTTTATATTTTCTACCGTTTTTCTCAGGCCGATCAATTCCGGCGATGGCAAAGGTTACATTTGGAATCGCTCTTTCGATTACAGTGGCAGATCAAGTGGATGTCTCTCACATAAAGACAGTTTGGGATGTAGCAGCTTATGCAGGAACGCAAATTGTAATTGGGTTATCACTTTCAAAAATTGTAGAGATGCTGTGGAACATTCCAAAAATGGCAGGGCATATTTTAGACTTTGATATCGGTTTATCACAGGCAAGTTTATTTGATGTAAATGCAGGATCACAGTCTACTTTACTATCAACAATTTTTGATATATTTTTTCTTATTATTTTCATTTCACTTGGCGGCATTAACTATTTCGTTGCCACGATTTTAAAGTCGTTTCAATATACAGAGGCGATTTCAAAATTGTTGACGACTAGTTTTTTAGATAGTTTACTCGCAACGTTATTATTTGCAATTACATCAGCGGTCGAAATTGCTTTGCCGCTTATGGGGAGCTTATTCATCATTAACTTCGTTCTTATTTTAATCGCAAAAAACGCACCGCAATTAAACGTTTTTATGAATGCGTACGTAATTAAAATAACGTGTGGTATTTTGTTTATTGCGATGAGTGTACCGATGCTCGGTTATGTGTTTAAAAATATGACAGACGTATTACTGGAAGAGTATACGAAACTATTTAACTTTTTCTTAACGAAGTAGGGGGACGCGCATGGCAAAGGATAATAAAACAGAAAAGGCCACCCCGCAGAAGCGTAAAAAATCGCGTGAAGAAGGGAATATCGCCCGGAGTAAAGATTTAAATAATTTATTTTCCATTCTTGTATTAGCAGTTGTCGTTTACTTTTTCGGAGATTGGCTCGGTTATGAGATCGCACATTCCGTAGCGGTACTGTTTGATCAAATTGGAAAAAATACAGATTCGACCGAGTATTTTTATTTAATGGGCATATTACTTCTGAAAGTATCGGCTCCTATATTAATACTTGTATATGCTTTTCATTTGTTCAATTATATGATTCAAGTCGGTTTCTTATTTTCTTCTAAAGTACTTAAGCCGAAAGCATCACGTATTAATCCGAAAAACTATTTTACGAGATTGTTTAGTCGTAAAAGTTTAGTAGATATTTTGAAATCACTATTTTATATGGGATTAATCGGTTACGTTTCGTACGTTCTCTTTAAAAAGAATTTAGAGAAGATTGTTAGTATGATTGGATTTAACTGGACAGCGTCACTTACTGAAATTATTAGCCAAATTAAATTTATCTTTCTAGCCATTTTAATTATTTTAATCGTTCTTTCTATTATTGATTTCATTTATCAAAAATGGGAGTACGAACAAGATATTAAAATGAAAAAAGAAGAAGTGAAACAAGAGCATAAAGATAATGAAGGGGACCCGCAAGTAAAGGGGAAACGAAAAAACTTTATGCATGCCATCTTGCAAGGGACAATTGCGAAGAAGATGGATGGTGCAACGTTTATTGTGAACAACCCGACGCACATTTCAGTTGTGCTTCGTTACAATAAACAAGTTGATGCAGCGCCTATTGTCGTTGCAAAAGGGGAAGATGAGCTCGCATTATATATACGAACGCTTGCCCGTGAACAAGAAATACCAATGGTGGAAAACCGTCCGCTTGCTCGTTCTTTATATTATCAAGTTGAGGAAGACGAGACGATTCCAGAAGATTTATACGTAGCTGTAATTGAAGTTATGCGCTATTTAATTCAAACGAACGAACTTGAAGTATAATAGCGCGTTTGGAGGGGATCTCTTTGTTTAAGATGGATTCTGCAAGAACCTATTTTTCTATCTTTTTAGCAGCGTCATTCGTTGTGGCGCTCTTAATTCCACTTCCACCATTTATACTTGATATCGTTATCGTTTTTCTACTAAGTATGTCAGTGCTTATTTATATGCGAGCTACAAGTATTAACGAGTGGGATGAATTAAAGTCATTTCCGACGATGTTGTTATTAATCGGGATTTTCCGCGTATCGATTAACGTTTCGACGACGCGAGCGATTTTAACAGACGGAAATGCGGGTCATGTTATTGAAGAGTTCGGTCAGTTCGTAATTGGCGGGAACTTATTAATTGGTATCGTTATTTTTATAGTTTTAATCATATTCCAGTTTATCGTTGCAAACGGTGCGTCTCGTACAGCTGAAGTAGCAGCTCGTTTTACACTTGATTCTTTACCAGGGAAACAAATGTCTATCGATGCTGACTTGAATCAGCGTCTTATTACAGAAAAAGATGCACAGGCAAAACGAAAAAAATTAAATATGGAAACAGAGTTTTACGGAGCGATGGATGGTGCCGGAAAGTTCATTAAAGGGGACGTTATTTTCGGGATTGTCATTTTATTCGTAAACATTATTTTCGGTTTAATTGTCGGTATGATGCAGCAAGGAATGAGCTTTGCAGATGCGGCTATTCACTATACGCAGTTAACTGTCGGTGACGGAATTGTAAACCAAATCGGTTCGTTAATGCTTGCGATTTCAACAGGTATTATCGTAACGCGAGTATTTGACGGTTCATCTGATACAGTAACTGAAGGAATCTTTAAAGAGTTATTAGCGCATGAAGTTGTTGTATATGCACTCGGTGGTTTATTTATCGCAATGGGTGTTTTTACACCGTTACCATTTCTACCCTTTGCTCTCGTTGGAGGCACGATTGTTTTCTTAGGAGTTCGTAATAAAAAGCGAATAAAGAAAGAAAAAGAAGACGAGCTTCAAAAAGAATTAGAAATGATTCAAGGCGATGAAGAGCAACTGCAACAAGTGGAAGATTCATTCGGCGTCTTTACAGATAAATATCCAATTATCGTAGAGCTCGGTTTAGATTTAGCGGCACTTGTAAAGCAGAAGATTAACGGGGAAACAGCTCGTGATAAAGTTGTTCTTATGAGGAAGTCAATTATTACCGACCTTGGAATTAACGTTCCGGGAATTAACTTTAAAGATAATACGAGCTTTAGACCACGCGGACGTTACATTATTCGTATTAAAGGTGCGAAGGCGGCTGAAGGTGTTTTAAAATCAGGTTATTTATTAGCACTGAAAACACCGAATGTAATGGCTGATTTAGATGCAGAGCCGGCGAAAGATCCAATTTTTGGTGAAGATGGATATTGGATTTTGGAGCATATGGTACAAGATGCACAAATGAAAGGCTATCAGGTGTTAGAGCCGCTCAGCATATTAATTACGCATTTAGATGTTGTCGTTAGACGTAATCTTCATGAGTTAATTCAGCGTCAACATGTGAAAGACTTGATTAACTCGCTTGAAACTGATAATGGCGTTTTATTAGAAGAAATTAAGAAGAAAGAAATCGATTTATCACTCGTGCAAAATGTTATTAAACAACTTCTGAAAGAAGGAATTTCAATTCGTGATTTACCAACAATTATTGAAGGTATTATTGACGGGAAAGAAATTTATCAAAACCATGTTGATGGTGTCACTGCATTTGTTCGTGAATGTATTTCAAAAGTTATTTGTGAGAGTGCGAAAAATCCTGATGGAAAAATTTATGCAGCGCTTTTCGCTGATTCAATCGAGTTAGATGCGGATGTTGTTAATAATTCATACCAAGGTTATTTATTAAACTGGGATTTAGATTTAGAAACGCGAGTAGTAGAGCAAGTACAGCGCGTTTTCAAACAAGCTCGTTTAATGGGAAGAGAGCCAGTATTATTAACACGCAGAAAAGATTTCAGGTTTGCGATTGTGAGACTTCTTGAACGTTATCAAATAGAAGCTAAAGTATTATGTATTAGTGAATTAGCACCAGAAATTGTTGTAGATCAAATTGCTTATATTGAATAGTAGGGGGTGAAGTAATGGAAAGTACAGAAAAAAAAGAAGCGTTAATGCGAATAAAAGCAGCTTCGAAAAATGAATTGTATCGAAAGTTATTTGACCAATATGGTACAGATTATTACTACGTTGTCGATGAAAGTGTAAAACGAAACATCCCGTTTTTTTGGAAGAAGAATTATGAAATGTTAGTCGCTTTTCCTGAAGATAAACAGGAAGAAAGTAACGAAGGCGTAACTCAATTTCATGAACAATTAATGGATGTTGTAAATGAACCTTCAGAAGAAATTGTGAAGGCAAATGGAATTCAATCGGTACTGCACAATTTAGAAAACGTAACGACTTCTATGCCGTACGCAGCGATGCAAACAGGAAATAGTGAAGAATGGGCAAGAAAAAAAGAGAAACTATTACAACTGTTTGAAAAAGGGATTGTCGTTGTGAAACATACGGAGGCGACGAAAGTAACGAAAAAACAGCCTGCTGTGAAACAAGCTGTTCCTGTAAAGAAAGAAGAAGTAGTTGTTAAAAAAGAAAAGCAGGAATCTGTGCCATTTATTATTCAAAAAGTAATTCGGATGTTAGAACAAAACGATGTGGAACAATATTTCATTCATGCATATGCTGAAAAATTAAAAGTGAAGTTTGAGAATGCAACGATGATTACAGAAGAGGAAGTCATCGGATACATATTGGAAGATATGAGATCTCATTTCAATACTGAAAACGTATTTGAAAAAGAAGTACAAACGATTGCATTAATAGGTCCAACTGGTGTTGGAAAAACGACGACACTTGCGAAAATGGCATGGCAGTTTCATGCTAAGAGAAAAACAGTTGGTTTTATTACGACGGACCACTCTCGCATTGGAACAGTGCAGCAATTACAAGATTACGTAAAAACAATTGGGTCAGAAGTAATCGCTGTGCGAGATGAAGCAGCTATGACAAGGGCACTCAGTTATTTTAAAGAAGAAGCGCGCGTCGATTATATATTAATAGATACAGCCGGTAAAAATTATCGTACGTCAGAGACAGTTGAAGAGATGATTGAGACGATGGGACAAGTAGAGCCAGACTATATTTGTTTAACGTTATCAGCTTCCATGAAAAGTAAAGACATGATTGAAATTATTACGAACTTTAAAGATATTCATATAGATGGTATCGTGTTTACGAAATTTGATGAAACAGCGAGCAGCGGTGAATTGTTGAAAATTCCAGCTGTATCATCAGCTCCAATTGTATTAATGACAGATGGACAAGACGTGAAGCAACATATACATATCGCTACAGCTGAACATTTAGCAAAACAAATGTTACAAACATCGTAAGAAAAGAGGTGAAGAATAAGGCACTTGCCTTATTCAAACGAGTATGAACGGTCTTTATATAGGTTCTATGGGTATGATGAATTACATGCAGCATATTAATGTTCATTCGAATAACGTCGCAAATGCCCAAACGACAGGATTTAAAGCAGAAAACATGACGTCTAAAGTATTTGATGTGCAAGACACATATCGCCGCGGAGACGGATCGGCGACAAATATCGGCTCGGTCGATTACGCTGTCGTACCAGCTGCGACGCATGTGAACTTAGTACAAGGAAATGTACAAATGACAAATAGTGCTACAGATTTCTTTTTAGACGACGGTGCGGCTGGCACATCATCATTTTTCGTTACATCTAAAAATGATGAAACATTTTTAACGAGAGATGGTAGCTTTACATTAAATAGTGATCGTTATTTACAAACAGCATCTGGTGCTTTCGTAATGGGTGAGAATAATGAACGTATTCGTATTCCAGAAGGAGCAAAGGTAGCTGTACAAGCAGACGGTACATTATACGATGAAGCAACACAAAATAATATTGCCCGTCTGCAAACGAAAACAGTAGACGTAGAAACGAACGCTCGCCTCGTACAACGTGAAAATAAAAGTTTTACACTAGCAGAAGGAAACGTTGCTGATTTACCGAATGGAACAGGGGCAGTACGTAATCATATGCTAGAAAATTCAAATGTGGATATGACGAACGAAATGGCTGACCTTATGACGAATCAAAAAATGATTCAAGCATCGCAGCGCATCATGACTTCGTTTGATAAAATTTATGAAAAAGAAGCGAATGAAATATTGAGATAAAGGACTTCCAATTAGTGGTGGTCTTTTTTTTATCCCGCAAAAGCCCGATTGGTGAAGGCTAATAATCAGAGGATGGGAGCTCCTCCTCTGATTAAAGTTTCACTTTATTGTTGCTTTTATTATAGTTACACCATAAAATGATAATGATTATCAATATCATTTTATCTTTAATAAGAATAGAAGCTGTTAGGGTCGTATCATTTGTTTAACTAGGTAAATTAAAAATAAGGGGAAGGTGTGTACATATGTCTACAAAAAAACAGCTTTGCATTGGACTATGTTTGATTTCTAGAAAGAAAGAACAAGAGAGTATGTTTAATTCAGGGATAGATGAACAAGTAGAGTTGGCACTACAGGCAGAAAAGGCCAAGTTAGATTTTGTTTTTAAAGCGGATTATTTAGTGGCACATCCAGATTTAATTGCACGTAATAAGGGGAATGTAATTTTAGATCCAACACTATTGTTTACTGCTATTGCTTATGCAACAGAAAAAATTGGAGTCGTTACGACCGCTTCAACATCATTTTATCCACCATATATACTAGCGAGGCAACTACAATCTTTAAATTGGATTAGTAACGGCCGAGTAGGATGGAACATTGTCACATCAATTGATGGTGCTGAAAACTTTGGTGAGGCAGGGATGCCACCATCTGAGGAACGATACGCGAAAGCGGCAGAATGTACAGAGTTAGTAAGAAAACTTTGGAGGAGCCACCCTTATGAAGTTTTGAAAGAAGACAACGCAGATGTAATTAGAGAGATGGTACAGCCAATTGAGCATCGTGGTGAGCATTTTGAGGTGAAAGGTCCACTTAATATCCCGCAACATATTTCTGGGGAAATGCCTTTATTTCAAGCGGGTGCTTCAGAGTCTGGCCGGAATTTCGCTGCTTCTGTTGCGGATGCGATTTTTGCCGCAATGCCAGATGTAGAATCAGGAATCGAACTTCGTCAAGATTTAAGAAGAAGAGCAGAAAAGCATGGCCGAAAGCAAGATGATATACGTGTATTGCCTGGTTTATATTTCTTTATTGGCGATTCATATGAAGAAGCGCTAGAAATGCACAGGCAAGCTCATCAACACCTTACAAAAGAGAAGAGGTACGCTTTACTCGAAATGGTTCTCGGATTAGATGTTAGAGGGATGCCATTAGAAAGTAAGGTTACTGAACATATGCTACCAAGTAGAAATCAAGCTGTACGTAGTAAAACACATGCCGAATTATTACGGAATTTCATCATAAAACATGAACCAACTGTTGAGCAAATACTAGAACGACCAGAAGTTGTTGGTTCTGCTCATTGGGTTGCAATTGGTACACCACAAGACGTTTTCAAACAAATTATGGAAAGGTTTGAAGCAGGAGCACTAGATGGATTTATTGTAATTCCAGGGGGACCTCCAAAATCATTGGATTTATTCTTTAGTGAGGTCATTCCTTTATTCGTGAGAGCAGGTGTATTTAGAGAAGAGTATACAGGTTCAACCTTACGTGAGCATTTGGAGGGTAATATATCAAATGCTCTACAGTTGAAATAATTCATTATGCACAAAAAGCCTTCAAAAGAAGGCTTTTTATTTCGAATAAAAATTCGGAATTGTCAGTTGACTTGTAGAGGCTTCTTTTTTATATTAGTAGGTATAGCAATAACTACTAATGGAAAGTGAAATCGTCGTTTTGAAATTAGAGCTATATAAATTGTGAGGGGTTACCGATGGATGAAATAATAAAGGAGTTACAAAAGTTAGGTTTTTCCCAGTACGAATGTAAAGCGTATATTGGACTATTAAAACATTATCCAGTAACAGGTTATGAAGTGAGTAAACAAACAGGCGTACCGCGTTCGATGATTTATGAAGTACTTGGCAAGTTGATGGATAAAGGAGCGGTGCATATCGTTCCTTCTGAACCAGTGAAATATGTACCAGTGCCAGCTACGGAATTAATGGATCGAATGCGAAAAGATTTTGAAAAGTCCTTTGAATTTTTAGACCGAAAATTAAATTGTTTAGAACAAGAGCGACAAATTGATGTAATTTCGCATATTCGCTCAAATGATCGTGTTTTGAAAGAAATATGCAATATAATTAATAGAGCAAAAGAAGAGTTATGGATTTCTGTATGGGAAAATCAAGTGCACGAGATTGAGCCGTTCATTCATCAAAAGGAAGCGGAAGGCGTACATATTTTTTCAATTTTATTTGGTGCTCCAGAAACAAAAATAGGAGCGACATTTCACCATAATTATATGACACCTCACGTCGTTGAAAAGAGAATGGGTGGTCATTTAACTGTTATCGCGCGTGATGGGGAAGAAGTATTAATTGCTAATTTTTCAAATGATAGCACTTCATGGGCCGTTACAACGTATGATCCAGCTTTAGTTCTCGTCGCTACAGAATATGTTCGGCACGACATTATGGTGGAGGAGATTACGAAGGAGTTTGGAGCTGATAAATTAGATACATTATGGCGTGAAAACATAGATTTAGTTCATGTCGTAACAGGAAAACGTACTATGGAAGAAATGGAGGGAGATAATGGTGAATAAAGCTCAAGCACATATGACACTGCAGAGCGATGATTCATTTCAGCAAGGTGTAAAGGATTGTTTACCAACTGTATTTGGATATTTGAGCATCGGTATAGCGGCTGGTGTTATTGCGAAAACAGCAGGTTTCTCGATCATAGAAATTGCTTTTATGTCCACATTAATTTACGCAGGTTCTGCTCAGTTTATATTAGCGGGTATGTATGCAGCGGGTGCCCCAGCCTCGGCAATTATTTTTACTGTGTTCTTTGTTAATTTACGTCACTTATTAATGAGTGCTGCACTCGCACCTTACTTCACTAAGATACCTCTTTTTAAAAATTTAATAATTGGTTCGCAAATTACAGATGAAACTTTCGGCGTTGCAGTGCAACAAGCAGCACAAAAAGGCCATTTAGGCGAGAAATGGATGATGGGACTTAATGTAACAGCATATTTAAATTGGATTTTAGCTACAGTTCTCGGAGGGCTTTTTGGAGAGTGGATACCAGATCCTCATACGTACGGAATGGATTATGCGTTACCAGCGATGTTTATCGGATTATTTGTACTTCAGCTAATAAGTAGTAAACCGAAACTAGCCATTCATCTAAGTGTTGCAATTGTAGCGATTATTATCGCATACGTTTCACACTTATTTATGCCAGATAGTATAGCAGTTATTATCGCAACACTTTTAGCTGCGACAATCGGGGTGGTGATTGAAAAATGGAAGTAAGATTGGACGTATTATTCTTTTTACTAGCAGCCGGAGTTGTCACACTCGTACCACGTATTTTACCTCTTCTCGTATTTAGTAAACTACAAATTCCAGACTGGGGTTTAAAATGGTTAAATTACATACCAATTGCGATATTAGCAGCACTTTTAGCACAAGTATTATTTATGCATGAGACAGTGCAGTGGGATTATATCATTGCGGCAATTCCTACATTTTTCGTAGCGATATATACTCGTAGTTTATTAGGAACAGTATTAACAGGAGTCATTGTAATTATTTTGTTACGTTTATTTTTCTAAAAAGGATTCAGCTCATATAATAGCGAAAGGTGTAATAACATGAAATATATAGGGGTGGTGTTATGATACTTTTAACGATAGGAGCAATATTGTTAACGTTGTTTATTTTTTTTATTATCGGTTTTATTACGTTTATGATGTTTGTTGATAAGGCGACACCTCAAATTTATTACACACCTTGTGAAACTATGACAATAAAATCTAAAGGTAAAAATAGAAGGAAGAAAAGTTGAATGAAGGCTTTTCTTTCTTCTATTTTTCTTGCTTTATAATGTTCTATAAAACGTTATAGAACATGCTAATGTAAAAGGGAAGTCATGTTGAGGAATTGTTCGTTTCATAAATATATCTTAAAAAGGAATTCAATTTAATATCAAGTTTGTGTATAAATGTTCTATACACAAGGGTAAAGCCTTTTGATATACCATACCCTAAAATGACACCCATACAATTAAAAATTACATCGTTTATATCGACATATCGAAAAGTGAATCCGGCATAAAGTGCTGATAAAAGTTGTAGAATTTCTAACAAGAATCCTAAGACAATTCCTGATAAAACAACTTGTTTGAAATTCGTCTTTTTTATGTAAGGAAAACCAAAGCCAAAAGGAATTGTTAGTAGTATATTAAGTAATGATGTTGTGATAGCGAAATGCTCCGTGTTGAATGGTATAAAATTAGCATCTCTCCAAACATTTTGTCCAATTTCTTTTTTCATATTTTCATCTATAATAATTGGGAATTGGGTATAATTAAGTACTACACAAAGGTACAAATAAAATATTGAAAAAAATAGTAAGTACATGTTCCTCTTTTTTAGGTGTAACTTAAAAAAGAGGAGTAAAAATAACCATATAATAAATGCTCCAATAAGAATAAAACCATCAAAGTCAATTAGCATGTTTAAAATCCCTCATATTTTCATATTTAAACTATGATGTCTATTATTAGACATCATAGTTTAGTAGCAATATTTTAATTAGATATTTTTCCGTTCCCTTTTACATTCTGTCCATCGTCATTTGTTTTCCAAATAAATAAGTAGTATTCATTTGAATTTGTATCAACATTGTATGCACCAGAGAAAGATTTATTTATGCCACCATTAACTGTTCCATAACTAGGGTCCGAACCCCATGCAGATCTGTACAGAGTATATTTTACATCGTAAGGTCCCATCGCTCCTCCATCAGTAGAATATACATATGCGCTCCCATTGATATATACACTTCCTTTAGACAGTGTGTGGAACTGTTTGTTTTTACTACCATCCACCACTCGATAGTCCATTTTAAAACTGTAACTACTAGATGCTGCTAATGTTGGTATAGCGAAACATGTCATTAAAGTTAAAGCTGTAATAATAGAAAAAATTTTTGTTTTCATGTTTTTCTCCCTGTTATTTTATTATTGAGAGGCCTTCTCAATAAAGATAATAATCCATTTAACTGTATATATAAATAATAAGATATAAAGATTTATAATTTTTACAATGGTTTTACAATCATTAAGAAAATGCCATATAGTTTCAATTTGTTTAAGATAAGATAGTTCAATTGTTAAAAAGTGATTAATGAATTCATTAAAATTGGTATGATTATATGGGGATCATGAATATACGACTTCAAAAGTATATTGAGGAGAATGAAGCAGCTGAACAATTCCTTGATACTATGAATTTCTAAGTTTAAAAGACTGTGGAATGATTTCAAGAAGATAGTGTAAAATAGATGAGATATAATAATTACATAAAAATTAAGGAGAAATTAATAGACCCGAACTTGGTATTATACCAAGTTCAGGTCAAAGCTGTTAATGAAATAAAGTGATTAGGTTTTTACTACCATTTCACAGTCACATTCCCGAAAGAACTAACAAAAATAACCCAAATAGAAAACTAATAAAGTGAAACTTTAATCAGTGGGGGGTATCCCCCACTGATTATTAGTTGAACCAATCGGGCGTTTACGGGCAGTTAATCTCTCACCTAACTTCTTTGCTTCAGCCGAATTTTGAGGTGGGAGTTTTACTGCCCGTTAATGCGGGATAAAAGAAAGAAAACCGATAGATATGGAAAAAACACGATTGTTTTTCCATTCGCGTGTGAAAATGATTAAACCTAAAACGCAAAGGAAAAACCAAATGGGTAGGAATATAAATTGACTAACTTTCTCAGGTAGTAATGAATAAAAATTTGTTAAATATAATATCCAATTCGCAAAGAATAGAGTGCATACGATGAATGATTGTAAGTGTGGTCGGTTTAGAAAAGTTCCTTTTTTAACCGTCATAAAAATGAGAGCTAATGCTGAAATGAAGGGAATTATTATGAATATGAGTAATAGTAATGTTAGTGGCATATGAAACTCCTTTACAAGATTTCTCTCTGAAACTTATATTCTTTCTCAACAAGGCAGATGCGCAGGTGGAAATTTTCATACCATTGCTCACGGCCTCTTTTTTTCGCTTCTTTATGTAAGGCGTTCCTTTTCCAATTTTCAATTGCTTCAAGTGACTCCCAATAAGAAATTGTAATTCCGAGTCCGGAATTATCACGTGCACTTTCGACACCTAAAAATCCAGGTTGCTGTTTCGCAAGGTCTTCCATTTTTTCAGCAACGGTACTATAGTCTGTTGTATCATTTGATAGGTTAGAAGTGAATATAACTGCATAATAGGGCTTGTTTTTTTCTAAATCATATTTCATTATTTTCCCCCTTAATGTATAGTGCGAATAATTAATTCATAGTTTGTATTTTAGCAGGTTAAAAAAAGAAGTAGAAGATTCTTATTTTTTTTAGGTGTTGTAAAACAGAGGATAGAAGGGATTTATATTAAGTAATCTAAAGTAAGAAAAATGCCACTTCAAAAAAAAGAAGTGGCATTTTTTATATTTCCTCTAAGCTATTAACTGGAACAGTTAATTCGCGTTTTGGATTTGTTACTTCATATATGCGGGCGGTTTCGTTGCTTTCATCGACGTGTTGAATCATAACAGGCATGCCTTGAAAACTGACATTGGCTTCTTCAGATGACTCGGAAAGCTCTTTTGCGCGTTGTATATTCATTTATATTCCTCCCATCATTATTATCTTTGCAAAAAAGGAGGAATAATATACCATTTCGAGACATTTTTAAAGTTTTTGTATTATTTGTAATGTTTCTTTAATAAAAGAAGAAAAGATGGAATCCGGGTAGGATTGTATCTTTTGAGCGGCTTCTGTAGCTTCCTCCAGAGCCCTTTTTTTATCGTTAAGTTTTACATAACAAAGGGCACGATATGCACCTGCTGTTGTAAGCCACGCTTGATCAAGTGGATGGTTCATATAATCCGGCATGATACCACGTTGCAATGCTTGTAAAGCTTCCTCGTAACGTTTCAATCCGTATAAAGCTTTTCCTTTTTCAAGATAATACAATCCGTCGTCTTGAAAAAGTGGCTCATCTTTTAGTTTCTCTCGAAATTGTTCTAGATGTTTTAATGCGATTGTATATTCATTAGTAATCGTGTTGTAGTAGTAAGCTTTTAAAATATCAATAATCGCAATGGATAGAGTATCTTCTGTAAAAATGGCAAATTGCTCAGATTTTTTTATGTAATATAAATATTGTTCTTTATCAGCTGTAATGACTTTTTGGTAAGATAAAATCCGATAAAATTCGTCTGTTTTAAAATATACTTGATGCTTTTTTGAAAACTCGAGTGCCTCTAATATTGTTTTTTCACATGTTTCATAATCGCCGCATGCTAGTAAAATGATGGCTTCATATAAACATAACTCGATATGTATAATGAGATCCATTTCTAAATGTTTCTCCTCATAATCATTTCTAATACTAGCTATAAGTTGTAAACATTCACCATACTTTTTACGTGTGAATATCGTAAAGGATAATTTTAATTTTGTTTCCGTACTGTCCCGGTATAACGTATATTTTTCAAAAATAGAAGTAGCCTTTTCAACGTAATATTCAATGTTGTAATCTTTCATAATCGCCGCAGCTGTTACAAATTGTTTATATAAACGAGCGGTATTTAAAGTAGAAGGTAGCTCTTTTTGAACGATAGGTAGTAAAGTCTCATATACTTCATCACATTTATTTGCCTTTATTAGTTGTTCCATTTGTTGAATGATTTCTACAATTTCTACATCATCTTCTTCTAGTAAAAAACTCGTTTCGCATCCAAGTTTTTCAGCGATGTATTGTAATGTTTTCATGGAAGGTGTAGCTTTTCCATTTTCAATTTGACTTAACATACTTTTTGTCAGTTCTGAACCTGCTAATTCAGTTTGAGTAAGCTTTTTTTCTTTTCGTAACGTTTTAATTTTCTCGCCGAGAGTAGCCATCATATGCTCCTTTATAATCAAAAAGTTAAATATAATTAAACTTTTCGTTGTAAAAATTGGAAAGTTTTATATATAATAAGTTTAACACAATTTAACTTTTAAAGGGAGAGTGTCATAATGGGGGATGTAAGTATAGGTCAAAATGATTGGAAAATGAAGATTGCAACGAGAAATATTATTTTAATGATGATTGGAAAAATGACGTCCTTGTTAGGGGCGGGTATTTATACGTTTGCAATGGGGTTATACGTATTAAAGACAACTGGTTCAGGTATGGGGTTTGCAACTACGCTCATTTGCGGATCAATACCAAGAATGATCTGTGGACCAATTGCAGGTGCTGTAGCTGACCGTGTGAACCGAAGATGGCTTGTCATTGGTACTGATTTATTAAGTAGCTTAACAATGCTTATTATGTTTATTCTTGCTACTATGTTTGGGCCATCACTTCTTTTTATTTATGTTTCAGCAGCATTATTATCAATTTGTGCAAGCTTTTATTCTGTAGCATTAACTTCGTCTATTCCTAATTTAGTAGACGAGGAGCGTATTCAAAAAGCGAGTGCTTTGAACCAGACGGCAGCATCTTTATCGAATATTTTAGCACCGATTATTGGAGGAGTTGTATTTGGTTTCTTTTCAATCAAAACATTTTTCCTGTTAAATAGTATTACATTCTTTTTAGCAGTTATTGTACAATTATTCATCGTATTTGATTTATATAAAAAAGAATTGGCCGAAAGTAAAGAGCATTTCTTGACGAGTATAAAAGAAGGTTTTTCATATGTAAAACGACAGCATGAAATATATGGTTTAATGAAAATTGCAGTAGGGGTAAACTTTTTTGCGAGTGCACTGTTCGTTTCACTTCCGTATATTATTGTTCAAAATTTGCATTTATCCTCGAAGCAACTCGGTGTTGTAGAGGGAATGTTAGCAGTCGGGATGCTAATTGGTGCAATTGTTTTATCAGTACGTAAAGAAGTGAATAATCCGTTTCGCTCTGTTTATATTGGGCTGTTTTTATTTGCGGGCTTGAGTTTATGTACAGTCTTTCCATTGTTAGTTACCATTCCGAAAGTAGTAAGTTTTATTTACTATATCGCTTTTATGATTTTAACTGGTATATCAATGATGGTTGTAAATATACCTATGCAAGTACATATTCAAAAGACGACAGACCCAAGCTATTTAGGACGCGTTTTCGGTTTACTTGAAACAATTTCTACCGCAATCGCACCGCTTGGTATGATTGTATATGGATTATTATTAGATATGTTACCGACTAGCATTGTTATGATGACATTAGGTGGAGGGTTATTATTAGTTGTATTAGTTGGAGTAAGAAAGCAAGTGGCGAAAAAGCAAGTGGATGTGTCGGCCTAAAAATAAGAAAGTAATAAAAAATTGACTGGAAATAATAAAAATGACCAAATTAGTATTTTAGTTTTTGAAACTCTTTTTCATGTATGTTACAGTATAGTGAGCAGGCAAAGAAAAGGAGAAAACATCATGAGAAAATTAAGTTTTGTAATGCTTTTTCTGTTAGTCGTAATGACTGGATGTAGTAATTATGACACGTATATTGAAACAGGTATGCAATCATTGAAAAATGAAAAATATAGTGATGCGATTATGTGGTTTGAAAAAGCGGAAAAAGAGAAATCAGGAAATGAAGCGAAGGCATATAAAGAAGTCGCTCAGTTACTAGATCGCGGTGCGACAGCATTAAAAGACGGTAAGTATTTAGAAACGAAAGATATTGCAAATGAAGTGTTACAAAAGAAAAAAGATGATGCACTTGAAAAAGCTGTGACATCAAATGCAGAGAATATGCTTCAAAAAGCAAAAGATGTGGAAGAGAAAGTAAATGAAAGAGTAGCGAAACGAAAAAAGGTAAATGAAGAAGGAATCGATAAATTAATTAAAGCTGTTGATAGTATAGATGATGTAAAAGAAAAAGAGAAAAAAGTTTCAGAAGCATTAGATAAGGCTGAAGAGGCACAAGCAAAAATTGAGGATAAGAAAAACAAATAGAGTTATAGTTTAAAAGGCTGTCGTGTATAACGACAGCCTTTTAATTTTTTTCTGCAAAAGAAGTAATGCTATGTAGTAAAAAAGAAATTATTTTAGAATTCCATCTGTCCTCATGATGAATGGTATAAATATTACGCTGAAATTCAAAATCAGGGATCGGTATATAGCATAGCTCATTTCGTTGTACTTCTTGCTCAATAGCAAGTTTTGAAATAAAGGCAACCCCATTACCATATTTTAAAATTTGTTTCATCGTTTCTAATGAATCTAGTTCAATTTCTGATTGGAATGTAATGTTATGTGCTAACGTCCATTGTGTAAGTAAATCTCTCGTTGTAGATGGGTTACGATGCAATAATATACGTTCTTTTTCGATATCTTGTAATGATACATTTGTTCTTTTAGAAAGATGATGTTCTTTGGAAAAGGCAAGAACAAGTGTATCAGGCATTACATTCATTTGTTTTAGAAGTGGTTCGTCAAACGGTGCCGCAGAAATTACCCCGAGATCAATTTCATGATTTTGTAGCATCGTTCGAATTTCAGGAGCTGTTTTTACTATGAGTGTTATTTTTATATTTGGAAATTCGCATTGAAATTGGTGAACAACTTCTGGTAAAAGATAAGTCGCGGGTACATAACTAGCACCAATTGTTATAGCGCCTTTATTAAAATCTTTAAACTCTTGTGTGACCCGCCTAGCTTCTTTCATAAGTGCATCTATTTTACAAGCATAATGATGCAACGCTTCACCAGCTTCTGTTAAGAAATACCTTCCGGAACGTAATTCAAATAAAGGCACACCAAGTTCCTCTTCTAAGCTTTTTATATGAAACGTAATAGTAGGTTGTTTAACGCCAAGTTTTTCTGCAACAATAGTAAGCTTTTTGTATTTCTTAATAAGCACTACAATTTCTAATTTTAAGAGATTCATGATAAGTTGGCCCCTTTTTCTTCTAACTATAGAAAAAATCTATAGAAATAAATAGTTTATTAGAGATTTTTTAATTTAATCTTTACAGTACATTAACATTCAGTATAAAACTTCCAGATAGAATGAAAGCAGGTTAAGAATGAGGGGAGAGAGGTGAAACGATGGATATTAAAATTCATGGATTAGAAAAGGCATTTGGGAAAACACAGGCGTTAAAGCCGTTACAGATTGTAATGAAAAAAGGGGAATTCACCACACTTTTAGGACCTTCAGGATGCGGGAAAACGACTTTACTTAGAATGATTGCAGGGCTTGAGGAACCGGATAAAGGTGAAATGTATTTTGGAGATAAGTGCATGTATTCTTCTGCTAAAAAGATAAAAACATCTCCTCATGAGCGGAATATCGGCATGGTATTTCAAGATTTTGCTTTATGGCCGCATATGACTGTATTTGAAAATGTTGCATTTGGTTTAAGGGCTACAAAGCAAACGAATCACTTAAGAGAAAAGGTAGAAGATGCGATAAAGCGAGTTCGTTTGCAAGGTATGGAGAAAAGATATCCGCATGAACTCTCAGGTGGACAGCAGCAACGTGTCGCATTTGCTAGAGCAATTGTAACGAAACCTCATTTTATTTTGTTCGATGAACCGTTAAGTGCACTCGATGCAATTTTGCGAGAAGAAATGCGATTAGAACTTATGGACATCGTTCATTCAATTGGTTTAACGGCATTGTATGTAACACATGATCAAACAGAAGCTATGTCAATGTCAGACCAAATTATTGTCATGAAGCAGGGTGAAGTATTACAAAAAGGAACACCAGAAGACATTTATGTGAAACCGTCTCATGAATTTGTTGCAAAATTTATTGGTAAGGCAAATTGGCTTGTAGAGGGGAAAAAAATGATTCGTCCAGAGCATGTGAGCTGGACAAAAAATGACTTGTGCGAAATGTATACAGGTGAAGTTCAGCACGTTACATATGTAGGAGAACGTTATGAAGTGAAAGTAAACATGGGGACACTCGGTGTATGGACAGCTTATCACAATAGTAAGCTAAGCGTTGGTAAACCGGTATCGTTATATGTACCAAAAAAATGTATTCATCATATAGGGGGAGAATCGTATGAAGAAATTCAGTTCGCTTAAGTCTTTATTTGTATGTACTTTACTATTTTCTGCTGTAGTAACAGGTTGTAGCTCAAAGACAGGCAGTGTAGATGCAAAAAATAAAAATGATAATGAAAAGAAAATTGTTGTATATAGTGCAGGACCAAAAGGATTAGCAGAAAAAATCCAAAAGGACTTTGAAAAGAAAACAGGGATAAAAGTAGAAATGTTTCAAGGAACAACAGGTAAGATTTTAGCAAGAATGGAGGCTGAAAAGAAAAATCCAGTCGTTGACGTTGTCGTACTTGCTTCTTTACCAGCGATGGAAGGATTAAAAAAAGATGGGCAAACGTTAGCTTATAAAGAAGCAAAACAAGCTGATAAGCTTCGTTCTGAATGGTCGGATGATAAAGGACATTATTTTGGATATAGTGCTTCAGCATTAGGAATTGTGTATAACACAAAAAATGTGAAGACAGCACCTGAAGATTGGAGCGATATAACGAAAGGAGAATGGAAAGGGAAAGTGAATCTTCCAGATCCAGCACTTTCAGGTTCAGCTTTAGACTTTGTAACAGGATATGTGAAAAAGAATGGACAAGATGGATGGAATTTATTTGAACAGCTTAAGAAAAATGAAGTTACAGTAGCTGGGGCAAACCAAGAAGCGTTAGACCCAGTTGTAACAGGAGCGAAAGATATGGTAATCGCGGGTGTTGACTATATGACGTACAGTGCAAAAGCAAAGGGTGAACCGGTTGATATCGTATATCCAAAAAGCGGAACAGTCATTAGTCCACGTGCAGCAGGCATTATGAAGGATAGTAAAAATGTAGAAGGTGCAAAAGAGTTTATTGATTATTTATTATCAGATGATGTGCAAAAACAAGTTTCTAAAGCGTATTTGTTGCCAGGTAGAAAAGATATAAAAGCTGAAAATAGACCGAATGTAGAAGAGATTCCAGTATTAAATATTGATTGGAAAACAGTTGAGAAAGAACAAGATGAAATAGCAAAACAATTTAAGAAAGTATTTCAATAAGATGGTGATTACATGGTAAATCGATTCGTATCAGTAAGACAAGTTGGAATGACAGTAGCGTTGTTACTTGTGGCGATGTTAATCGTCATTCCGCTTTTTCTCATTTTATTTTCTAGTGTATATGAAAATAGCAGTTGGAATTTTTTAAAGCCTTTTGAAGTCATGCAGAGTGGTGGATTAGCTGGTATTTTTCTAAATTCGATGCTTCTAGGTGTACTCGTTGTAATAGGAGCTACAATATTTGCGTTTCCATTGGCGTTCATTATGAGCAAAACAGATGTAGGAAAGTATAGTAAGTTAGATATTGTTTTTATGATCCCATTTATGACCCCGCCCTATATCGGATCGATGGGCTGGATTTTGTTCATGCAACCTAACGGTTATTTTGAACGATTTTTTCCGGCTTTAAAGCCGATTTCATCATCGTTTTTTAGTTTAGGCGGTATGGTTTTAATTATGAGTCTGCATTTATTCCCATTCCTTTACTTCATGTTGAAAAACACGTTACTTCAGATTGGGAGTAGTAAAGAAGAAGCTGCAGCAGTTCATGGTGGAAGTTTTTTCTATCGCTTAAGAAAGATAATACTACCGTTATTGTTATCAAGTTATGTAATGGGTGCTTTACTCATTTTCGTAAAGACGATTGCTGAATTTGGAACACCAGCTACATTCGGACGTAGAATAGGATTCCATGTGTTAACATCTGAGATTCATAAATTTATCTCTAGTTGGCCGATTGATTTTGGCAGTGCCACAGCATTATCTTCTTTATTACTTAGTGCGTGTATGCTCATTTGGTATATGCAAAATGTATTGAATCGAAAGTATACATATGCAATGGTTAGTGGAAAAGGTGTGAAATCTAAAAGGTATACTTTGTCTATATTTGCGCGCGTTATAGCATGGGTTTATGTAATTGGCTTACTAATAGTAGCAATTGGAATCCCATACTTTTCTATACTTATTGCTTCTTTGTCGAAGTTAAGAGGCGGTGGCTTACATTTTAATAACTTTACAACAAGCCATTATGAAGCATTATTTACAATTGGTTCTCCAGGATTAGAAGCTTTATGGAACAGTTTTCTTTTTTCACTCGTAACGGCGATTGTTGCTGTAATTATTGGCGTATTTTTGGCGCTTATGATTCGAAAGGGGAAAAAGTCCTCTGAAAAATGGCTTGATATGTGCGGCATGTTACCGAATATGGTACCAGGAATAGTGATGGTTGTAGGGCTTATTTTATTTTGGAATTCACCCTATATGCCTATGTCAATTTACAATACACCAGTCATGGTTATCGTAACGTATGTTGTTCTCTTTTTACCTTATACGGTGCAGTATGTAAAAGCATCGCTCGGACAAATTGATGATTCTCTTGTACAGGCAGGAAGTATTTTTTCCGGGAATTATATTTATATTTTTAGAAAAATAATATTGCCGCTTATTATTCCAGGAATTCTTGCTGGATGGGCGATGACATTTACGATTTCGATAAGAGAGTTAGTAGCCTCGCTTCTCGTACTACCTCCATCAGTAGAAACGTCAGCAACGTTTATTTTTGCTCAATTTGAACAAGGAGAAGTATCTATAGGAATGGCAATGGCTGTTGTTTCTGTTGGGCTTACAACAATGTGCTTATTACTTCTGCAACATATGGAGCAAAAACGAAAAGGGGTAGCATGATGAGGATGGAAGTATGGGGAGGAGCGGGAGAATACGGTCGTTCCTGCTATTTTGTAAAAAATAAAGAGACAAAAATAGTATTTGATTGTGGTATTAATCGATCATATGAGGATAGTTATCCTAAAATAGAAAGAGAAGTTGTTCCATTTTTGGATGCAGTATTTTTATCACATATTCATGAAGACCATACGATGGGTTTACCTTTATTGACGAAGTATGGATATAAGAAAAAAATTTGGACGACTCGTTATACGAAGGAGCAACTTCCAGCTTATTTTGAAAAATGGGGAAACTACAATCTTTCAAAAGGGTGGAATTTACCTTATAACGATCAAAATATTAAAGATTTAAATTATGTATGTATTGATGAGATTAGTAATCCAAATGAATGGATACAGATTACACCAACGTTGAGGTTTCAATGGGGGTATAGTGGGCATGTATTAGGAGCTGTTTGGTTTTTAGTGGATATGTGTAATACATACGTATTTTATTCTGGTGATTATTCAGCAGAATCTAATATACTACGAGCTAATTTACCTGAAGATTTGCGAAGCGATATAAAAATTGCAATTGTAGATGCCGCTTATCACACTGATGATGTTTCACAAAAGGAACGAGTAGACGAATTATGTGCAGAAATTGAACGAGTTGCTCAAAATAAAGGAACGGCATTACTACCACTGCCCTCACTTGGTAGGGCGCAAGATATAGTATTGTATTTATATGAACGATATCAAGAACTTCCAATTATAGTAGATAAAGAAATTTTTGCTGGATTTGAAGAGATGTTCATATATAAAGATTGGTTAAAAAATAATGAAAAACTTGAACGGGTTGTGGAGGATTTAAAAAGAAACATAATAGTTATGGATAAGGAAATTTGTATGCAAAATAGTTACGGAATAGTTGTAATGAGTGATGCGAATATGCAAACGAAACGAGCACAGTTGTATTATGAACAACTTCGGCATGAAGAACGAAATTCGATTATCTTTACTGGACATATTGCTAAAGGAAGTTTTGCAGAAAAAGTTTTGAAGGAACGTGTAGGTAAAGAATGTAGGGTGAAGCGAGTTCCATATAAAGTTCATCAAAGTATAAGTGACGTTAAGGAAATGTTAAATACACTATTACCAGAACATACGGTGTTAGTACATGCTTTGAAAGAGGATACGGATCGATTGCAGGAAAAGCTTAGCATAGCAGGATATGAAAATGTGTATTCACTTGCAATGGAATGTGTAGAAGTCATATAAAATGTAAAGGAGATTGGTATATGAAAAAAGTATTTGTATTCGTAAGTATTTTCTTTTGTTGTTTCCTTTATAACGTTAAGGAAGGTTTTGCTGCTAGTCCAATGAAACCTAGCTTTGAAGTGAAGTTATTATTAAAGCCAGAACAAGTATTAGGTTATAACAAAGAGATGAAGCAAGAGGTACTAGAATATTTTCAGGCTGGTACAAATTATGAAAGAATACAGGTGCAATTTTTAGATACGGCAAATAAAAATTTAAGTAATGAAGGTTGGTTTGCGAGAATTCGAAAGAAAGAATTTAGTAAAGATTTTGAGCTAACATATAAAAAAAGATATCCTATTCAAAATGGTGTAATTCAAGAAGCACTAGAAGTGGCTAAAAAGGATGGATTTGATAGTAAAACTGATAATTATGAGGCGGAAATAGATTGGGGATTTAAGAAGAAAACGTTAAGTATTTCAAATAAGAAAAGTTACAGTGCTAAAGGATATGGAGTACTTGATTTACCAAACGAACGAGCCGCTCAAAACATGTTAATAGAAAAGTTGCCAGGGAAAATGAACAAATGGTTGTATACGAATTGGGGAGAAGAAATGCTCAAGAATTCTCGTATTTATGGTCCTGTATTAATGAAAAGGTATACAGCTGAATTTGAAAATATTAAAACGAATATTGAAGTTTGGCCACTAAGTAATACCGGGAAGATAGAAGATGACTTCGTAATAGAAGTGTCGTTTAAAACAACTGAGGAAAGTATCGCGACAAAACAAAGAGAATTATTAATGGCGAGTATAGAGAAAAAAGGATGGTTGTTACCGAAAGATAGTTTGAAGACAGAGCTTATTTTTCAGTAAATAGGAAAGAAGGAATCCATGGCACATGGATTCCTTCTTCTAATATATGAGTATTAAGCTAAATCAGCTGACACGAACATATCATTATTTTGAAGGTTTTTAGAGCGTAAACTATAAGCAACTACCTTCTTTTTATGTTGTTTTACTACATCAACATGCTCTTCATGACTATAAATATAAAATGTAAAATCTTTTTTGCCACGTTTTGCAGTGATAATTAAAGGAGTGCCTTCATTGTGTGGTGGTGCATAATAGCGATCTAAAAATAATCCTTCGTTAAAATCATGAATAATTTTGGATTTCTTTTCGCCTTCTAAGTTATTTCCATTGATTGTAACAGTCACATTCTCTTCTTCAAGTTGTGGATGTGTTTCGTACTTGCTAATAATGGATTCAATAGCAGAGTTAGGAAGGCTAGAAACAATAATTTTAAATGCTCCAAATACAACTAACATTACAATAAACCAAGTCGTCATAGTATTTCATCCCCTTTATCCCACAGTAACGGTCCGTAAAATCCTGGTTGGTGCGGGCTAATAATCAGTGTGGGATAGATACCCCGTACTGACTAAAATTTCACTTTATCCTATTTAACAATATAACTCATGTGGCAATAGTACATATGGTGAAGTTTTGTATAATTTGTGAAAAATATTCCATTTTTATGAACGAAATATTAGAAAAATCAATTTTGTTACAAAAAGTTGAAATCGAAGTATTTTAAAAGAAAAAGGTTTATAATAAAAATATAACTAATAACAACATTACTAATTATAAGGAAGTGTAACTATGAGTACTGTAACAATCGTATATGGTATTATTCTTTCTACAATTATCGTTTTATTTATTGTCGGGGTATCGCGTTATATTCATAAGTGGAAAGAAGGAGTTGCGAAATTAAATCACATTGAAGAAGAACTTAGTGATTTAATGTTACATCATGGTAAGTAAAAAGTTTATTTTTTAACTAAATAATGTGAAAAAAATCACAAAACATGCTCTCATCATGAAGGCATGTTTTTTTGTTATGTGAATGATAGGCACATTCATACATTTTTTCCATACGATACAGTGTGAAAGTAGAAATGTTCGGAGTGGAAAAGAGGGATAAAATGAGTAGTTCAGGCTATGTTCCAGATAATAAAAATTTAAAGAAAAGCTCAGGAACTCCAAACCTTTTCTTTGATTCGAGAAAAAATGTCTTTTTTAAAAGAGATGAGAAAAACGTTGCATATGAAGTTACCTCAACGCAGTTACCTGCGATGATAGGAGGGGCGTTTGTTGATTTATTTATGACGAAAGGGCATATGCGGGAACCACATTGGCATCCGAATGCGTGGGAATTAGATGTTGTTGTATCAGGAGAAGCAGTTACATCCATTTTAAATCCCGAAACGAATCAATTGCAAAATTATCATGTGAAAGCGGGGCAAACTGTCTTTATTCCAATGGGATGGTGGCATTGGATTACAGCGGTAACAGAAGAAGTACAATTACATTTGTTCTTCAATAACGATCAGTTTGAAACAGCAGAAGGATCAGACATACTTAGATTAACACCGCCAGAAGTATTTCAAGCTGCATACGGTGTAAGTGCAGAAAAATTAGGAAAGGACCTTTCGCCAATTAAGGAGTCAGTTGTAATTGGTCCTCCTAACTCAAATCGACTAAATAGCGTTAAAGAAAGTGACGACTCAAATATAGTTGTTACGTTAAATGGACAAATAACATCATGTGAAATAGAGTAACTCTTTCTTTTTTTAGGAAGAGTTACTCTATTTTGTATAATTTTGTATTTTTATTCGTTATAATTATTATATAGAAGGGAATTTATAGAGGGGGCATATTGTGAACATATTAAAGATTATAGGAATTGTTGCAGGAGTGATTGTAGTAGCTGTTATAGCTTTCTTTGTTATTATGAAGTACTATTTGTCAAAAGAAGATCCTGATTACGTATTAAAGTACATAAAAGAACATAAAGGTGATGAAACATGTTCATTACTTATTAGAAAAAACGGTGAAGTAGTAACATCTGTAAATGAAAATAAAAAATTACCATTAGCAAGTACGGCAAAAATCGTAATAGCAGTTGAATTTGCTAAGCAAGTGTCAGAAGGAAAAATAAGTCGAGATGAACAAATTTCATTGCAGGATTTAGAAAAATATTATGTTAAAAACACTGATGGTGGAGCGCATCCTGACTGGTTAGAAGATTCAAAAGTGAGAGAGTTAGTGCAAAATGGACAGATTGCTTTAGAAGAAGTGGCTAAAGGGATGATTCATTATAGTTCTAATGCGAATACAACATATTTGTTAGATAAGCTTGGAATAGAAAGAGTAAATGATAGTTTAAAAGAGTTAGAACTTACTAGTCATGACAAGTTCTCTTCGTATACTGCTTCACTATATATGAGAGGGTATGTAGAAAAAGAGCTTAATGAGCCAGAAAATCAATCGTTAGAAATGATACGTAACATGTCTAATGATGAATATAATAAACACGTGTTACAAATACATGAATGGATGAAAGATGAAAGTGAATGGAAGAAACGTGATATACCATTAAAAATAGATATGGAATTCCAGCGTATTTGGTCAGATCGATTAGTGAGTGCAAATGCTAAAGATTATTTGAGTTTAATGGAAAAGATAAATAGTAGAAATTATTTTCCAAAATCAATGCAAGATGAAATTGATAATGTTTTTAAAGGAACAGTTGAAAATAGTAAGTTGGAATATGCTGGTCAAAAAGGTGGTTCTACCGCATTCGTATTGACAAAAAGTTTGTATACTACAGATAAGAAAGGGAATAAGGTAGAAGTTGTAATTATGTTTAACGATATAGAAGATCAAGTTGCATATCAAAAGCTGAGAAATAATATAGATTATTTTATTCAAGATGCTATAACAGATGAAGAATTCAGAAGAAAGTTATAATGGAATAATTTTATTATGTAAACAAAAGAGCGCTTTTTAAAAGGCGCTCTTTTCTATTCATGATACAGGATTTCCTATTTACTGCATGGAATATAGATTGAAACTAAGAAAGGAAGTTGAATAATGACTACAGTATATTTCGTTCGCCACGCTCACTCTACATATACAAAGGAAGAAAGGGAACGTCCCTTATCTGAAGAAGGAGAGATTGATGCAGGTAATGTAACAAGTTTGTTAAAGGATAAAAAAATTGATGTTGTTATTTCTAGCCCGTATAAAAGGGCGATTCAAACCGTGCAAGGAATTGCGAATACATATAATTTATCAATACAACTGGAAGAAGATTTACGGGAAAGGTTATTAAGTAAAGAGCCAGTAACAGATTTGAACGATGCTATTCAGAAGGTATGGGAAGACTGGACTTTTGCATACGAAGGCGGAGAATCAAATGATGTAGCGCAGAGGCGTGCTGTATTATGTATGCAAAATATATTGGGAAAATATAAAGGGAAGAATATTGTAATAGGCACTCATGGGAATATTATGGTATTACTAATGAATTATTTTGATTCGAAATATGATTTTCAGTTTTGGAAAACACTTCATATGCCCGATGTGTACAAATTAACTTTTGATAATAATCGTTTCATTTCTGCTGAAAGAATAGAGAAAACAGGTCATCGGATAAACATTTTGTAAAAGTTTATCAAAAAAAGAGGAAAGAGAGAAAGTATTGTAGAAGTATGACTTTGTAACATAAAAAATATTTGTTAAAGGAGGCTGTTTACATGTTTGAGAAAGAGAAAGAAGGGCTTATTGAAGTTCACAACGTATATGAAATCGCACCAGCAGATGGAGCAATTATAGGTATGGCAACGGAAGAAGAAATGGAGATTGCTGCTGAACTAGAGTTACAGTACTATGCCCATTCTCGTTTATTAGAAGCAAATATTCAGTTAGACGGTTCCTCCTATAAAGAGTTACTTCAGGAGTTCCAGGAGTACGAAAGAAAATCAATGAACTTTTGGAGAGCAATACATAAACGTTTAGCTGTGCCGTGGGCATGGGTACTACGTATTGATGTTGCGAACGGTCCTATATATGTAAGCAATGGGAGTTCGTATTATGAAGAAGTCGATGATGAAGAAGACTATGAATAGATAAGTAAGGAAGCAGCTTTAGTTGCTTCCTTTTTTTATTTACAATAAGTGAATGGCTTCAATGATAGCATCTGGACGATCGTTTTCTATCCCGTGACTAGCATGTTCAGCCAAAATGTATTGGCTGTTTATTGAGAGATTTAATTGTTCACGAATAAGTTCTTGCCACATATCTTCAAGTTGTGTAGCTTCTTCTTTTGGCATACCGCCCTCAATCAATTGAGCAATAGAATATTGAGGATCTCTACCGATAACGATTAATGGTATTTCTAATGTTTTATGTTGTTTTTTTATTGAGCGAGCACAATTTTTCCACTCGGACAGTTCAGAAGCTGTCGCTTTATATAAGGAAGGAGATGTAGAAAATTTGATATGCTGTTTTGTTGTATTGACGAGCATAGGTTTTAGTTCAGTATAAAGCGCGTCTGCATCCATGTTGGAGTAGGTATGATATTTTTGTAGCCACATATCATCAGAATCAGTTTGATCAGAAACCGGTAAATGCAGTTCATCTAATCGGTGTAAGTTCATGGAAGTAGAATCAACTAAAAGAAGTGCTTGCAGCCTATCTTCATGTAACATTGCAAAATGTTGTGCGCATAAACCTCCATAGGAATGACCGATTAAAATGATTGGCTCATAAATATCTAGTTCATGTAGTAACATATGTAGTTCTTTTATAACTTGCATTGTTGTACGTCGATTAGTTCCTAGCTCACTTTTTCCGTAACCTGGGCGATGATATGAAATGACTGTGAATTTTTGTGAAAGCTTTTCTATAATAGGAAGCCAATCGTAAAATGAGCAGCCCATTCCTGTTTGAATGACTACAGTTTGTTTACTGCTACCTCTCATCTATACTTCTACAGTTTGTCCAAATATCTCTACTGATCTATTAATAGTAATTCCCCCTAAGCTTGAAATACTTTTTGGCAAGTAAAGACGATACACCAGGCGCATATGCCGAAGAGTATAGATGTACTAAGTGAAAAGGAGTTTTTTAAACCGATATAAACAATAAATAATAGTAGTGCAGATGCAGGAAATCCATATAATACGCCTAAAGCGAATTGACTTAATTCTTGTTTACTTCCACCTTCGAAAGAAATCCAAAATAGGCTTAGTAAACTAACGAGTGGAAGGGCAGCAATAAAGCCGCCTATCGTACTATAATGTTTAGCGACTTCAGTAATAACGCCGATAATAAGTGCCGAAACGATTACTTTAACGAGGAAATGCATATTTTGCCTCCTTCGCTAATAACGAAAAGGCTTTTTCAATTAATTGTTGTTCTTCTTTTGATAACTGTGATTCTAATATTTTTATCTTTTCTTTATCTAGTAAAGTATGCTTTTCTAATACTTCAATGCCTTCTTTCGTTAAAGTAAGGTTTACAACCCTTTCATCGTGTTTGTTTCTTTCTTTTATAATAAATCCTTTTTGAATAAGGCGCTTTACGTGTTCAGATGCTGTGTTATGAGAGAGACTAAGCTCAGTAGCAACTTTTCCAATTGTTATATCTTTCTCACGAGAAACGATTTGTAAAATACGAATAGCTTGGTGAGAAAGGTTGTCTTCATATTCATATCGTAAGTGATAATAAATACTTTCCCAATGTTGATTAATGTCTTTCATAATGATAAATCCTCCTATTTTTATATCGTATAGTAAGATATATTCGTTGATTCAGAAGTAAAATCCTTTTATTTTCATTAAAAATGTTGAAAAAGTTTATTTTTATTGAAATATAAGGTAATCTATGTGTAAAGGTATACATTTAGCAAGAGAGAGGATGATAGCTGTGAATACATTTAAATGGATTAGTCATGAAAAGATGTATGTAGATCAAATACATGTTGAAAAATGTGGTCCTCTTTCAGTCGGCGTATATGGAGGAAATCAAGAGAGTGATGCATATGAAAGAGGAGATGCAGTGCTAGCTTGGTGGGATCCGAAATTAGAATTTGAATTTGTTATGATTTTTGATACACATCATAAAACGAAAAATATACATTATATAATAGAAGCGATTTCAGAAAGAGAAGAAAAACTAAAAGAGTTATTTTCATACCCAATCCATTTAGCATTTCATCATACACATATGTATTTATTAGCGTTATTTACAGATGAGCTATTTATCGAGAAATGTGACCAAGATGATGAGGAACTTGCATGTTTAATTTGTTTACGAAAAGGCGAGTTCTTATATTGGCTATCAGTTGGTGATTGCTTCGCGTATTTATTCCATTCAGAGCAAACGAAAAATGGAAAAGGTAGGCTAAATAAGCGTAAGAACTATGAGTATATAGGAAGAAAAAATGTTTTTGCAGCGAATACACCTTGTTTTACATCAGGGGTAAGGGGATTAGAAAAAGGTCAGAATCACATTGTAATGGCAACGGATGGTATTTTAGAGTGTGATAAACTAAAGTTTGATGATGATCAATCTTTAGTAGAAATATTACACGACGGATCTTGTTTACAGATTGAGCCTGTATTAACAAATGTACTTCAGTGGAAAGGTAGAGATTGTGCCACTATTATTGGATGGTCCATCGATACTGAAAATAGACAATGTGCCAATTAATAAATGAAAGGGAGTTCAAGGGTTTTTGTCCTTGAACTCCTTTTTGTTAAGCAATATGAATATGATACGTTTTTAACCATTCATTTACTTGTAGCATATACTCCATAGCACTTCTTGCTTCAAAATTGGTAATCTCTTTGTTACTTTGATCAGCAATTGCAAGTAATATGGAATGGTTAATGAGTGAGAAAACAGGATTGTTTTTATTACTGCACATATCAAGCGTTAAATTGCGGATTGTTTGTAAATAGTGTGGATCCTGTGAAGTAGGGTAAGCGCTTTTTCTTCTATTTCGCACATCATCAGGTAAAGCTGGTTTCAGCGCTCTACGTAAAATTCCCTTTTCGATATTATCAATACTTTTAATATTGAAAGGAACGTTCCATAAATATTCAACTAATCTATAATCGCAAAACGGTACACGAACTTCAAATCCTACAGCCATACTCATACGGTCTTTACGGTCGAGTAAGAACGGAAGGAATCGTGTTAAAAATAAATAAAACATTTGACGCTGTTTCGCTTCTTTTTTACTTTCACCTTCAAGAGTAGGTACTTCAAGAGCAGCTTCATGGAATCGTTTATTAATGTACTGCTCAGGATTACATTGAGTTGTTACGTCGTTTAATAATAGAGAAGATGTGTTTTTCCAGTTTGTTAACCACGGAAACTTATCTACATATAATAGTTCTTCTTGATGAAACCAAGGATATCCCCCGAATACTTCATCAGCAGATTCTCCAGATAAAGCTACGGTTGCATCTTTTTTCATTTCGCAAAATAGTAAATAAAGTGAAGTTTCCATTTCGCCAGCACTGGGTAAATCTTTCGCGTGAAGGGGAACGAATAAGTGATTTGCTAACTCTTCAGCATTCACAATAATGTCATGATGCGATGTCCCTACATGTTCAGAAACACGTTTTACCCAAGGAGCGTCTAAACCAGTTCGAGCAAATGTCAGTTCGAAATCTTTCGCGCTATTTAAAAAATCGATTGAATATGTGTGAAGTGTTTTGTGTTCCTCTCTAAATTCTTTACCCGCAAGTGCAGTAATACCACTAGAATCTAATCCGCCTGATAACATACAAACGAGGGGAACATCAGCAATTAATTGTCTTTTTACTGTATCTTGTAAAATAGATAAAATATGAGAAGATGTGTCTTGGGTAGAGTCTGTATGGATCTTACTTTCTAAATTCCAATACTTCTTAACTACTTTTTTATCACGTGTGAATGTTATAGAATGTCCAGCACGAACTTCTTGAATATGTTTAAAGACGCCACATCCTGGAGTTCGAAATAATCCTAATCCAAATATTTCATTTATGCCGTCCGCATCAATTTCAGCAGGAACAGATGGATGAGCTAATAATGCTTTTATTTCAGATCCGAAAATAATACTGTCATTTCTTTCTGTATAAAAGAGTGGCTTTACGCCTAAATGATCACGTGCTAAAAACAGTTGTTGCTTCTGATCATCCCATAAGGCGAAAGCGAAAATTCCGTTTAAATGTTGTACGCAGTCTTCTTTCCATTCTAAATAAGCATGTAGTAATACTTCTGTATCTGAATGCGTTTCAAATGCATGACCACATTTTCGAAGCTGTTCTCTCAGTTCACGAAAATTATAAATTTCTCCATTATAAGTAAGAGCATACGTATAATCACCGGCACGGAATGTTTTTGGCTGCGTCCCGCCTTCTGGGTCAATAACAATTAAACGTCGGTGTGCAAAAGCCGCATGAGGTGAAAACCAAAATCCTTCAGCATCAGGACCGCGATGTTGAATACTATTCGCCATCTTTTCTAAAATAACATGTTCATTTGAAAGATCTTTCTTCCAATCTACCCAACCTGTAATTCCACACATACAAATCTCATCTCCTAATTTAAAATTATAAAAATAGATTAATTAAATGAAATGTACACCAGGTTAAAGAGTGTCTGCATAAATAGTGTACTACACTAATTGAATTACAGACTTGAGAAAATTTTCTTCAAGCTTATATTTATATGAGACAATGGCTAAGGAAAAGTATTCCATTACATACAAAAAATAAGAAAGATGAGAGAAAATATTTTTTTAGACGTTATATAGGGTGTAAAAGCTTTTACAAAAAAATAAGGGGAATCGCTACATGAAATCAAATGAGAAAAATTTTATAAAAAGATTACAGCGGCAGAAGGAAGATGCGCTAGAATTTGTTGTCGATACATACTTACCGCTCATAAAGGGGATAACGCACAAAGTTCTTCTACCGGTTCAAAATGATGGACTCATAGAGGAATGTGTAAACGATATATTTCTTTCCATTTGGAATAACGCAAATAAATTTCATGGAGAGCCGAGTGACTTTAAAAAATGGATAGCGGCGATTGCAAAATTTAAGGCGATTGATTATTACCGGAAAGCGACTAGAAAAGTAGAAATTATTTCAGATGAGTTTCATATTAGTATGGAAAAGTCAGCAGAAGATGAATTAATCGTTATGGAAGATAGGGAAGAGTTATTGAAGCTTATTAATCAATTAGAACCGTTAGATCAAAAAGTATTCATTATGAAATATCTTATCGGTATGAAGACAGAGGAAATAGGTGACAAATTAGGATTAACTCGGGCAGCAATAGATAATCGTGTGTACCGTGGGAAAAAGAAACTACAACAAAATGCTACGAATATTAGTTTTGGAGGTAGTGCAATATGAAAGACATTTATGAACTATTAAATGACATTGATATAGATGAAAAAGAACTTGAGGAAATTGAGGCCTCTGAAATTGAAAAAGGAAAAGTAAAACGTAATGTAAAACAATCGATACGTATGAAGAAAAAGATGAAAAGTTGGAAAAAGGGTGTCGCTGCTGCATCTATTTTAGTAGGGTTATCAGTTGCAACGCTTGGTATCGGGTTTCCTACATATGCTGGAGGATTGCCAATTGTAGGTGATATATTCCGATTTTTAGATAATGGTAGAACAGGACTATATGAAAATTATAAAGAGTTTTCGACTGAATTGAATATGACGAGAGAGAGTAATGGGGTTAAGGTTACAATTAATGATGCTGTGTTCGATGGTAGAACAATTACAATCACATATTCTATTGAGAGTGATAAAGATTTAGGGGAGAAACCGTTCCCATTTGGAAGGCCACAAGTTATGGGCTTTAATGGCGGAGGAGGTAGTTCGAACGTTACAAAAGTTGGAGAGGGAAAATATGTAGGTATGACTACGATGAGTGATCATGGTAGTGAAAGGTTAGATGTTGCAAATGTTTGGTGGGATATGGAAGAAATTGAGATGGATTATAAAGGTAATTCAATTAAGGGGAATTGGAATTTCGCACTTAGTTTAAAGGCAATGGATAGTAAGGAAATAAAGGTTAATAGGGTTTCTGAAAATGAATTAATAAAAGTAAATATAGACAAAATGGAAGTAACTCCGATGTCCTTTATCGTTTTTTACAATCAGGAAGAATCTAAGGCATTACGAAGTATATGGGATAGCGCTGATGTGGAATTAGAAATAAAAGATGATTTAGGAAATAAATATGCAGGTGAAGGAAATGGCGGAAGTAGTACAGTAGCAGAACCGCATAAAAGTAGTTGGAGTGCTACATTCCAAAAGTTGAACGAAAATGCAACAAAGCTTATCGTTACACCTCGTGTACACTTGCGAGTCCATACACCTGAAAATCATGGTGGAGTGGAATATGTGAATGGAAAAGAGAAGGAAATTGAAGTGCCGAAAAAAGAAGCGAAGAGTAAAGATATTGTTCTAGATGATATTGTAATTGATTTAAAGAAATAAAAGAGAGACTGCCTAAAAACATTAGGCAGTCTCTTTTTCGTTAAGAATTAGTAACGAGTAACGCATGCGGATGCTGCGTTTTATACTCATCTTTCCATGTAATGTTTAGTTGTTCCCACGTTTCGCCGCTATCAGTGGATTGAAAGATGCCATTGTTATTTAAGGTGTAAAACGTATGTGGTTCGGCTGGATTTGTAGCAAACATCGAAATGACTGTACCAATTGCAGATGGTAGACCTTGCTGTACTTGCTGGAACGGAGTATCTTTCGTTTTCCGATAAATATAAGATTCATAAGGAATACGGTGATGAGCAAGGTCGGCACTTGGTGCGGCAGAAACGAGAATTGTATCGCAATCAGCCGGATCGATAGCCATGCTGTATAAATAATGATGCTCAAGTCCGTCACTACATGAGATCCAGCTGTTTCCACTGTTATAACTTTCAAGATATGCACGATCAGGTCCGCCCATAAATCCGTCACCACATGATGCATAAAGGCGATTTGGGGCTTCAGGGTGCATGAGTAATTGATGAGCATCGATAGGAGCACCGAATTTTTTATCAATCCATGTATGCCCTTTATCATTACTTTGAATAACAGCACCAGCTTCGATTGAAACATGGAGTGTATTTGGATTGTTTGGATCAACTGTAATCCAGCGTACGTGATGGGTAAAAGGTCTAGGCGGAAAAGCCCACGTATAGGAAGATAATAATGATTTCATATTTTTAAGTTCAGTCCACGTTTCACCACCATTTTCTGAACGGAATAAAGCACTCGGTTCTGTGCCGACATAAACGACGCCGTAGCCGTTAACTTGTTCATTTGAGCTTATCGTTATAGAAGTAATAGAAGAGTGTAAAATACCATCCTCTTTAGGGAAATCAAAGTAACGATATGAATCACCAATTGGTCTCCACGAATCCCCGCCATCGTCACTTAGCCATAAACCTCGTCCAAATGTGCCGCAATAAACACGATTTGTTTGGAATGGATCAACCACAATACAGGTAGGTTGCATATTTTGTAAATGATATGTGGTTTCATAGTTACCATATTGTTCTTTTACTACAACAAGTTCACGCTCCATGCAGAGAAATAGTCGTTTCAATTTTGTAACCCCCTTAAAAATTCTTTCATTAGTAAACAATATGAAAATAAAAAAGAAGTAGTCTTGTTTTTAGTTGAGAAAAAGGACTTGTTTGAAAAGTAGCGAAGTTTGTATACAGAGGAAGCGGGATAAAGTGAAACTTTAATCAGTGGGATATTGTTCATCTTCTACGGATTAGTAGCATTCACTATCGGGCGTTAATGGGGGATAAAGATAGGGGATTTGTTTCATACTAACATACAGATATTGCACTTAAAGGAGCATTTGTATGGGACACTCACATGATCACGGTCATTCAAAAAATAAAAAAGCGTTATTAATTGCCTTCTTATTAACAACAAGCTTTATGATTGCTGAAGTTATTGGCGGATTTGTAACAAATAGCTTAGCACTATTGTCTGACGCAGGGCATATGTTAAGTGATGCAGTATCCTTAGCTTTAAGTTTACTTGCGTTCAAACTTGGGGAAAAAACGGCAACGGCTGCGAAAACATATGGGTATAAGCGAGTCGAAATGTTAGCGGCATTATGTAATGGTGTCGTTCTTATTGTCATTTCAGTATATATTTTTATTGAAGCAATTCGTCGTTTTAAGGAACCAGTTGAAATCGCTAGTAATGGAATGCTCATTATTGCTGTGCTTGGTCTGCTTATTAATATTGTATCAGCTTGGATATTAATGAGAGGCGGAGATGTGAAAGGTAATTTAAATTTAAGAAGTGCGTTCTTACATGTACTAGGCGATTTATTAGGTTCAGTTGGAGCGATTATTGCTGCGTTACTTATTAAATTTTTGGGATGGACTGCTGCAGATGCGGTTGCTAGTATTCTTGTATCTATTTTAGTCATTATAAGTGGATGGCGTGTAACACGTGATACAGTTCATATATTAATGGAAGGTGCACCACAGCACATAGATGCTGAAGAGGTGAAAAATACATTATTAAATATTACTATTGTAAAAGAAGTTCATGATTTACATATATGGTCTGTAACATCAGATTTTCAAGTATTAACTTGCCATCTTATTATCGAAGGTAATGAAACGCAAAGCGTATTGAAAGAAGCAACGGATGTATTAAAGGGGAAATTTCATGTAGAACATGTCACCATTCAAGTTGAAATAGAAGGTGAATTTAACCATAATGAGACAACTTGCAAAGTATGAAAGAAAAAGGGTATGAAAAAATGTCATAACATTTTTCGCGTGGCATACATATATATAATGTGGCCACAAATACTTTGTAAGGTAAATATTTCATAAGATTACTTTACTTATTAAGAATCATCTTTTATAATCAAAAGTGGTAATTGATAAAGATTATCATTTTCAATGATCGCAGAAAGGAGTTTTTTAAAAGATGAGTAGTCAACTCCGTTTTGCTGTTGAAAATCGTAAGAGACATTTAATTGATGAGTTAATTGGAGCAGGGGTGTTTAAGATTCGCGACCGACAATTATATGAGCTGTCTTTAGAGGAATTGGAAAAAGAGTACGAGCATATTGAAGATTACGCAAATATTCAGGCATAGCATATAGATTATTAAAGAAGGAGCTGGTTACACTTTTGTGTAACCAGCTTTATTATTTCATAGAAATTATTTTTTGTATTTCTTTCATTGGACGGAGCCAGTTTTGAGACATCATTTGTTCCATTCGTTTTTCATCCTGTTTTTGTAGTGCTTGAATTATAGAGTGATGTTCTTTAATAGATTGACTTGCAGGCACGAAGTTTTGGAAAAATAAATATTCAAGGCGTAAAATGTGAAGTTGCATATTTTCTAGAAAAGGTTCAATATATCGGTTTTTAGCAATAGAAGTAATTGTATTGTGAAATCGTATATCTAGTTCTAAAGCTTTTTTTGAATCTTTTTCATGTATAGATTGTTGAAAAGCATCATTTATCTCGGAAAGTAGTTTAATATCAGCGTCTGTAACTTTTTGAAGTGCTTGCTTTCCTATAATTGAGTGAAGACCAGCTATCGTCTCATAAATGATAGATACGTCGTCTAACTTAATAGGCGCGATTTTCGTTTTTTGCCCAGGTACCATTTCAACTAATCCAGAAAGCTCTAAAATTTGTAAAGCTTCTCTAACAGGTGTTCTGCTTACTCCTAGTGCTTCTGCCAATTCCCCATCATTTATTTTTTCATCAGGTCGTAAAACACCTTCTATAATCCAATCTTGCAGTTGATTTAAAACGAGTGACTTTGCTGAAACTCTTCCTGGTTTTTTATAATTTTGAGGGACAGGCATAGTGAATTCAATCCTTTCATTGTATATGTTTCTTTTTCGTATTAACAAGCTTTAATTTTGGTTTTCCTTTATCCGGTTTTTGGCTTAATATGAGCACCATTACAATTACACAAAAAGCACCTAATAACTGAAAAGATTGAAACGGTACGTGCAAAATAAGCACAGAAGAAATAATAGCTGCGAGTGGTTCTGTACAGCCAAATAATGTTGTTTCTTTAGGCGTAAGGTATCTTATGCTATCTAAGTATAAATAAAATGCGATGAGTGTCCCGAAAATGACGACAAATGTAATGAGCGGGAGGGTACTTAGTTTTACATATTTCATAGTTGATAATAAAATGAATTCGTTTGTGGAAATAAAGTGTAAAATCGTTACGCCAATCCCCCCAATGATCATCCCCCATCCAACGATAACGGATGAAGACCACTTTTCTAACAATTCTTTTGAATACAAACTATAAAATGCAAGAGATAGTCCAGATAAAACGCCCCAAATGATAGCAGGTGTAGATACAGCTAAGTTATGAACAGAACCGTTTGTTAATAGGAGAAAAGTCCCTACTAATGAGAGGGTAATTGAAATATAATCAATTTTTGATGGACGAACGCTCCATTTGAAAAGTAAGTATACAGTGATAAATATAGGGGCTAAATATTGTAACAAAGTTGCAACAGCAGCGTTTCCTTCTTTAATAGAAGCGAAGTACGTGTACTGTACAGCAAGCATGCCTAAAAGACCGAACAAAATTATCTTATTTGCATCAGACTTTTGTTTCCAAATTCCAAATATTTCTTTTTTGTTCGCTCCGAATGATGACATAATGAGCAAAATAGCACCGGATATAAGCAAACGGATTGTAACTAACCATTCAGTGGAAACGTTTTCGAATTGAAAAAGTTGTTGCGCAGCTGTTCCGGATAAGCCCCATAAACAAGCACCGATTATGACCATTATAATTCCTTTTAATCGATTTGGATCCATAAAATATATAGTCCTCCTTTCAAAAAAATATATATTAGATACAATATGCAATATATCACGAAATGGAGTATTAATAAACTGAAATTTCTAATTAAAAATAAAATTGTTTAGTAAGAACGATCATCTTTTTTGTGTATAGTAAAATATCGTAGGGGAGAGTTATATGCTAGCAGGATTTTTGGTTTGTTTATTTGTTGGATTACTTATCATTTTTTTAGGCTATCAAATACATGTGAAAAAGAGATTGTTTTTGTTGGCAGGCTATCAGGAAGAAACGTTTGTTGGAGATAAAAATAAATTAGCGAAGCTTTCAGGTGTGTTTTCCTATATAGTCGGAGTTGCTACTATACTATTACCGTTTGGCTTAGAAAAAATAGGTGATGTAGTTGGTATCGTATATGCTATCTTAATTGTTTTAGGTACAATTGTGTTTCTTATTAAAGCAAATATGTTAAATAAGAGTACTACAAAGTGAAAAAGGCTCCATGCTACGGAAGCCTTTTTATTATGAAGTGAAAGTAAAAGCGGGAATAGGATCAACAAATGTATTTCAATCTTGTTTCATTTCTTTTTCTGTTAATAGAACGATTCATATCGATGCCGATAAATACAAGTTCAGTTATTTAATCTCCATATCGTTCATCCAAGTTTTTCAATGCTTCTGGTTCTAAGGAATGCTATTTCCACTTGTGAAAATAAGTAAAGTAGAGAAGATTAAGAAGCCAGCAAATCCATATGTATATGATGCTTTACCCCAATAAGAATGGGTAATTCTTCATCTTTTTATGAAATATAATCATAATCGCGACGCCAAAAAAATAAAGATAAGAGTAATTTGGTTTGTTAAAAATATGTGTATAAGGAGATACGTGATGAACTGGGTTACTCATAAACCATCGTTTGAATTTGAAAATTTTAGTCCTATTATTCGGTCACAATCTGCGTGGAGTGGGCATTTAGATTTCGCATATGATTTAGTAAGATTTGAAGAACCAGCAACTTTAGTTGAGTTAGGTACGCATTTAGGTGCTTCATTTTTTAGTTTTTGCCAGGGGGTAAAAGATGGTGGGTTAGCCACAAAATGTTTTGCTGTAGATACTTGGGCTGGAGATGGGCATACAGGTCCATATGGAGAAGGGGTTTTTCAAATAGTAGAAAAAGTGGTGAGGGATAACTACCTGAATATAGGGAATTTAATTCGGTCTACTTTTGATGATGCTCTGGATGAGTTTCAAGATGAAACGATAAATCTTTTGCATATTGATGGCTATCATACGTATGAAGCTGTTTCTCATGATTATAAAACATGGTTACCTAAAGTTGCGAAAAACGGTATTGTATTATTTCATGATATTGAAGTTAAAAACGGTGATTTCGGTGTGTATAAGTTTTGGGATGAGGTCAAGGTGAAATACCCTCATTTTCAGTTTGGGCATTCATATGGACTCGGAGTTTTATTTCCGAAAGGTTGTAGCGATAAGTTTTCGGAAATACTTAAAAATAAAGAAGAGATACAAAATATGTATAAATAAAAGAGGGGCATGCATCGATTAAATGATGTATGCTCTTTTTTTATGTGGAAATATATTATTACATATGAGGTGAAAGCGGTAGTAAAAAGTTTTGTTGAGGCAAATATTAAAAAGGTTATTATGGGTTAATAATTAGTGGGGATGGATAAAACCCTCATTGATTAAAGTTTTATTTCATTAGGTGTTTTTATCTAAATAAATAAAAATACAACATTTTTTATATTTTTCATTGCGAAAAGCGCAATCTACTTTTACAATAGAAAGGGTTGTGAATATATTATACTGAAAAAATAAATCGAAATAATATGAAAATTTTGTTTTGTCTTCGCTAATTGTATACTACATACACGTAAGACTACATAAATCATGTTATCGACTTGTAAGGAGAGAAAAAAATGAAAAGTGTAAGATTACCATCGATGCTAGAAATTATTATTCTTTTATGCCTATTTCTTGCTGTCGTCTTTTCCTTCCAAACGATTTTTGATCTCCCAATTCAATTAGCGCTATTTATTTCATGGTTTTTAGTTATTGCGCTTGGATTAAGATTAGGATTTCGTTATCAAGAATTGCAAGATGCAATTACGAAAGGGATTTCTAATGGATTAGAAGCAATTCTTATTTTAGTTGCAGTTGGGGCTTTAATTGGAACGTGGATTGCTGGTGGGGTTGTACCTACATTAATTTATTATGGATTAGAATTCATTCACCCTAGCATATTCTTATTGGCAACTTTAATTATTTGTTCAATCACTTCTATCGCGACAGGAACATCATGGGGAACAGTTGGAACTGCAGGTATTGCTATGATGGCGATAGGTGAAGGGCTTGGATTACCACTTCCGCTTGTTGCGGGTGCAGTCCTTTCAGGAGCTTATTTCGGAGACAAATTATCACCACTTTCTGATAGCACAGTTCTTGCAGCTTCTATGGCGAAAGTAGATGTTATTGCTCACGTTCGAGCTATGCTCGTATTAGACGTTCCAGCTTATATTATTACCAGCATTATGTTTACTGTTGCTGGATGGATGTATGGCGGGGATAATGTAGATTTAAATAGAGTTGAGTTTTTAAAAGAATCTTTATTAAAGCACTTTGATATTAAAATATGGATGCTTGTTCCAGCGGTAATTGTTATTGTGCTATTGGCGATGAAGAAACCATCTATGCCAACAATTGCTATGGGAGCTTTAATTGGTGCAATTTGGGCAACACTTTTCCAAGGAATGAACTTTGGAGAGGCAATTGGAACAGCATATAACGGATTCTCAATTCAATCTGGTGTCGAGTTTGTCGATAAGTTATTAAACCGTGGTGGAATTAATGGTATGCTTGGTTCAGTAGCTGTTATTATTTTCGGATTAGGTTTTGGTGGATTACTTGAAAAGTTAGGTGTTCTAAAGGTAATCGTATCGAAATTTGAGAAGAAATTAAATTCTGCAGGTAATGTAACATTGTCTACATTAATCGTTGCATTTTTAGCTAACATATTTGGTTGTGCGATGTACGTATCACTTATTTTAACACCAAAAATTATGGAAGATAGCTATGATAAATTAAAAATAGATCGCCGCGTATTAGCACGTAACTCAGAAGTAGGTGGAACTTTGACTTCTGGTATGGTTCCATGGTCTGATAATGGTATTTTTATGGCTGGTATTTTAGGTGTATCAACATTATCATACGTTCCATTTATGTGGCTAAGCTTCGTATCACTCATTTTAGCAGTTATTTATGGATATACAGGCAAGTTCATTTGGTATGTAGATGATGCGGATAAAGGAAAGCAAGCATCATAAAAAAATTACCTTCTGCGGTGGCGGAAGGTAATTTTTTTTATATGTATTAATGAGAATTCTTATCATTTGATAGAAAGTCTGTTAAAATAAAAGATGTAGGTATTTTATTTTCAAGGGGATGAAAAAATGGAGTACAGAATTGAAAGAGATACATTAGGAGAAATGAAAGTTCCAGCTGATAAATTATGGGCAGCACAAACGCAGCGTAGTAAGGAAAATTTTCCGATTGGAACAGAGCATATGCCACTTGAAATTGTAAAAGCATTTGCGATTTTAAAGAAGAGTGCAGCGCTTAGTAATCAAAAATTAGGAAAGCTATCAGAAGAGAAGACGCAAGCAATTGTGGAAGCTGCTGATGAAGTTATCGCAGAAAAATGGAATGAACATTTTCCACTTGTCGTATGGCAAACGGGTAGTGGTACACAATCGAATATGAATGTAAATGAAGTAATTGCAAACCGCGGTAATCAAATTTTGAAAGAAAAGGGATCTGACGTACATATTCATCCGAATGATGACGTGAACATGTCTCAAAGTTCAAATGATACGTTCCCAACAGCACTTCATGTAGCGTGTGTAATTGCGGTAGAAAACCATGTATTGCCAGCTATTACGAAATTAAAAGAAACATTAGCAGAAAAAGTAACTGCATTTGAACATATTATTAAAATCGGTCGTACGCATTTACAAGATGCAACACCTTTAACGTTAGGACAAGAAATTAGCGGATGGCACCGTATGCTTGAAAAAACAGAGCGTATGATTGCAGATAGCAATACATATATGAAAGAATTAGCAATTGGTGGTACTGCGGTTGGAACTGGAATTAATGCGCACCCTAAATTTGGTGAGATGGTAGCAGAAGAAATTAGTCTGTTTACAGGTAAACAATTTGTTTCTGCACCAAATAAATTCCATGCGTTAACGAGCCATGATGAAGTTGTATTTGCACATGGAGCATTAAAAGCATTAGCTGCTGATTTAATGAAGATAGCTAACGATGTGCGCTGGCTTGCAAGTGGTCCACGAAGTGGTCTTGGGGAAATTATTATCCCTGCAAATGAACCAGGAAGCTCTATTATGCCAGGTAAAGTAAATCCAACGCAAAGTGAAGCATTAACAATGGTTGTAGCACAAGTTATGGGGAATGACACAACAATCGGATTTGCTGCGAGCCAAGGTAATTTTGAGCTAAACGTATTCAAACCAGTTATTGCTTACAACTTCCTGCAATCTGCTCACTTATTAGCTGATGCAACCGTTTCGTTTAATGATAAATGTGCAGTTGGTATTGAAGCAGATGAAGAAGTAATTAATGAAAATGTAAATCGTTCATTAATGCTTGTAACAGCGCTAAACCCACATATCGGGTATGAAAATGCCGCGAAAATTGCAAAGCATGCCCATAAAGAAGGGTTAACTTTAAAAGAAGCAGCATTGCAATCTGGACTACTAACAGAAGAGCAATTTGATGAGATTGTAGATCCGAAAAAAATGATTGCTCCGAAAGAATAATAGAAGAGGCCAAGATTCTTAATTTAGAATCTTGGCTTTTTTATCCCGCTATTTGCCGGGCAGTAAAACTCCTACCTCAAAATTCGGCTGAAGCAAAGAAGTTAGGTGGGAGCCCTGCTGCCCATAAACGCCCGATTGGTGAAGGCTAATAATCAGTGGGGGATGAACAAAACCTCCACTGATTAAAGTTTCACTTTATCGCATATTAATTTTTAATTCCTTGCGGAAAAGTAAATACACATAAAGGGTCATATTTTTTACTGATTTTTCTTAATTTGTTCGCATGTGTCCCGTAATAAGCGTTCATATAATCTTTCAAATCGCTGTATGGGAAATTGATGAATGAGCCTTCTGTTATAGATTCTATATAGTCAAATCGGCTTTCTAACCATTGGGAATTATCCTTTTTAACAATCGGATCTTCCCATATAGTTTGGATTCCTAGAATATAATGTGCATCGCGGTAATAAAAAGCGCTCGCATCTTTACCTACATCTTGAATTTTTCCTCCAAGGGGGTAGAGACTTATAGCTGCAAAAATACTACCGGAAGCTCTATCTTCAATAAGACTAATAATTTTTTCGATTTCTTCCTCGTTATATTGTTTATGAACGAACCGGCCTATAGATTTAAATTGTTCAGACGAGGGATATGAAGATTCTACAATGGCCATTGCTTCAAGAAAACTGATATATTGTAAATTCATCTTCACCCCGTTTATATTGAGTAAATCTTGTAGAATGAACGCTGCATCTTCTGGGGTACCGTAATATAAACCTCGTCCATATATTGCAAGTCCTTCCACAGCAGAGTTGTATATGCTCGCACCGATTGTCATCTTACTATTTAAATTTACTAGCCAGCTTTGCCATGTGTGAAGAAATTCCTTTTGGATGTCTACTGAAGCGTTAGGCCAATATAGTTCAACGAAAGTAACTTTATCAACTATTGGAGGGAGCTTAAAAGTTAGCGAAACAACGATGCCAAAATTTCCGCCACCTGCCCCGCGACAAGCCCAAAATAAGTCTTTATGGCAAGTTTCATTAGCTGTAATTACTTTACCTTTATAGTCAATTAATTCTAACTCTATTAAATTGTCACAACCAAGGCCGAAATACCTACTAGAATAGCCCCAACCGCCACCTAAAGTGTATCCACTTACTCCAACAGTTGGACAAGTTCCTCCTGGAAATGGATAACCTTTTGAAGAGATAAAGTCATAGATTTGTTTATTTTGAGCACCACCTTGAATGACTAATGTATTTTTATGTTCATTAAGCTGCATACAGTTCATTTTACTTATATCAATTACGAGGACATTGTTTCCGACAGAATATCCTTCGTAATGGTGTCCACCAGAACGAATGCGAATAGCAATTTCATTTTTTCTCGCCCAAATAATCGCATTACTAACATCCCATTTCGTAAAACAATAAATGATAGCTAAAGGAAACTTTTGAATAGCCCGATTTCATTCTTGTCTAGCTTCTTCGTACTCACAATCATATCTTGTAATAATTTCACCTGTTAATCCTTCATAACTTAACTCATACATAATAAGCACCTTTCATTCATTTTGTGTAGTAGTTTGTTTTTCTAGAAATAGGGTATGTTCGTATCGTTTGTTTGTGATGAAGGCGTAGTATCTTTATGTAATAAAAAATAGACTAACTATTGGGGAGTTAGCCTGAGGGGAGAATAAATATGTAAACGGCGGTTTTACTTGGGGAGGATATTCAATTCTTATATAGTTATCCTAATAGCATTGAACTGTCTCAAACAAAATTATTCATTTGAGGTACTATTGATTATTTTCACATTTGGCCAGTTTTCTTTTAAGAGTAAAATGAATTTCTCCTCTTCTTGTGGTACGAAAGATGTTACTGAGTCGAATAAATTATAATGAATTTCTATTTGTTGTCTTGTCCAATTTTCTGAACGAAGCTTTTTACCAGAGTATTTAATGTGGCGTATATCTTCAAATGGAATTTCAGTACGGAGTATGAAACCATGTTTAACAATAAGGGCAGATTCCGTTATTTTGTAATGAGAAAAATAGAAAGAAGAGAGATTCACGATATTTAAGAGCATCATGAGAGTGAAAAAAATAGAATTCTCATTTTGAAAGAATAGAGAAATGAAAAAAACAACTAAAAACAATGAGATTAAAATGATATGAAATGGATTTTTTTTTGCTTTAAATTTCAAGTAAATCACCTCGGTTTACCAGTCATTAAAATAATTAAATCACAATATTGTAATGAAACGTAAAAATATGCAACATTACATATTCTTACGTTTCATTATTCGTGTAAACTTTTTTTGATAGGGTAAATTTGAATGAAGTTTTCAAAAGTGGAGTTGCATAAAATGATTTGCAGAAAAAGTATTAAAGTAATAGTCATAATTAGTTGTATGATGATTAGTGGTTGTTCAAATAGATTCGTTGAGGATGGAAATCGAAAACATGTATTTGTAAAAGCAAGTAAAGTTTTAGTAGAGGTTGTTTATAAAATATATAAAAGGTAAAAGGTGTTTTCGTATATGGAAACACCTTTTTTGTAGTTAAAATTGAATGCTGAAGTTTTGGAATGTGTGAATGCCGGTTCCATGTTGAATTAGGTTTGTATCACTTAAATATTGAACAGCATATTTCACATCTTAATAATAAGTCGTTTCTAAAAACACATTCGCTGTTTGTTGGGATAAGTCCTTTTTATAACGTATAAATAGATATTTTTATAAAAGTTTGTAAAATAGGTAAACGAAACATTGAATTGTTTGATTTTGGTATGGTAAGATGATGGAGTGGTAATAAACGGTATCGTAATTTGTTTATGGTTTTAATAAACTTTTTGGAGGAATGTTTAGTATGAGTGATATTTCAGAGAAGTTTTGGGATGCGTCGATAGAGGAATTGAAGAAAGGGTATGTATTTGACGAGGAAGCAGAGGAGTATGTTTGTTTAGCTTGTGGAGAAACGTTTATTAAAGGGGTTATTTATCAAGAAAATCAAGTTTTGTATGAAGCAGAGAAGTTTGTACAGTTGCATATTCAAAATGAGCATACATCTATGTTTGAATATTTATTAAATCTTGATAAAAAGTTTACAGGCTTAACTGATTTGCAAAAGAAAATGGTTCAGTTTTTCCATATGGGACTTAACGATAAAGAGATTGTAAAAGAAATGGATGGCGGGAGCACATCGACGATTCGCAATCATCGATTTACATTGCGCGAGAAAATGAAGCAAGCGAAAGTATTTTTAGCGTTAATGGAATTGTCAGAAGAAAAATCAAAAGTTCAAACTAAATTTGTACCGATTCATAGAACAGCTACGATGGTGGATGATAGATACAATATTACAGAGGAAGAAAATGCTGAAGTTTTAACAGCGCATTTTACAGAAGGTTTGGATGGACCGCTTTCTAAATTTCCGAAAAAGCAAAAGCGTAAATTGATTATATTACGTCATTTAGTGAAGAAATTCGATAGTAATAAAAAGTATACTGAAAAAGAAGTAAATATAGTTTTAGAAAATATATATCCGGATTTTGTAACTTTGAGAAGATATTTAATCGAATATGGTTTTTTAGATAGAACAGCTGATGGAAGCCAATATTGGGTGAAGTTATAAGAATGAAGAGAAGAAAATGAATAGATGCACATAATAAAAACAACTATACAAAGAGATAGAGGATTACAGATACGAAAAATATGTTAAAGTTCTATGATGAATTTGAAAATAGTGAGTGGAAGAAGCAATTACTTTGACGAGCAAACAGTATAGAAATGGTTGGAGTAATTACAACTATTTGAGCACCGATTTAACCGTGCAGATTTTAAATAAAAGGAGAAATGAAATTTGAAACCACCTACAGATAACAATAAAGAAGGTGTAGAGTCACAGAAGTCAGAAACGGAACATAAGCCGATATGGAAATCGATGTCCATGTTTTTAGTGCCGTTACTTTTAAGTAATGTATTACAGTCAGTTGGACAGTTATTTGGAATGGTAGTAGTAGGAAGATGGCTTGGCGTAAATGATCTAGCAGCTATATCGGCATTTTTCCCGTTATTTTTCCTACTCGTTTCATTTGTAATTGGAATTGGTTCTGGTAGTTCAATTTTAATTGGTCAGGCATTTGGTGCTAAAAATGAGGAGCGCTTAAAAGCTATCGTTGGTACGACGCTTACGTTTACTTTTATTATCGGAGTCGTGTTGGCGATAATAGGTAGTATTTTTGCGATGGATATTATGCGTCTTATGGGAACGCCAGAAAATATTATTGAAATAAGTGTGCATTACGCAAGAATTTTATTTATATCTATGCCAGTATTATTCTTATATTTTGCATATACAACATTTATGAGAGGTACAGGAGATTCAAAAACGCCATTTTACTTTTTAATCGTAAGTACAGCGCTAAATATGATTTTATTACCAATTCTTATTTTTGGCTGGTTAGGAGCTCCGAAATTAGATGTTTATGGAGCAGCCTATGCTTCAGTTATATCTACAGTTATTACGTTTATTGTCATGCTAGTGTATTTAAAGAAGAAAAATCATCCACTACAATTAGACGGGACAGTAAGAAAATATCTTCGTATGGACTGGGAGTTATTAAAATTATTGTTACGCCTCGGTATTCCAGCGAGTATTAATATGATATTAGTTTCATTATCAGAGATCGCGGTAATCGCATTTGTAAATCGGTACGGTTCAGATGCAACAGCGGCGTATGGTGTTGTGAACCAAGTTGCAAGTTATGTACAAATGCCAGCGGTTAGCCTCGGCATTACCGTATCAATTTTTGCAGCGCAATCAATTGGTGCGAACCAATTTGATCGATTACAGAAAGTTGTTAAGGCCGGAATTATTATGAATTATATCATTGGTGGTGTATTAATATCTCTTATTTACTTGTTCTCAAGAGATATTTTAGCACTATTTTTAACAAGTCAAAATACAATTGACATTGCTCATAGTCTAATCATGATTACATTATGGAGCTACTTAATTTTCGGTCATGCACAAATTATTAGTGCGACAATGCGAGCAAGTGGTACTGTACTATGGCCAACTGTAATCAGTGTTGTATCAATTTGGCTTGTTGAAGTACCTGTGGCGTATTATCTTTCTTACCATACGAGCCTTGGAATAGAAGGGATATGGATTGGGTATCCAGCTGCATTCATCGTCAGCTTAATATTACAGTATGCATATTATAAGCTTTCATGGCAGAAGAAACGAATTACACGATTAGTGAGTTAAAAGATGAAAATGTCCCTAAGTCATTATACTTAGGGACATTTTTTTATGAATGCTTATAAATAACTTTTTAAAGTTATGTCAAAATGTTGTCTAATGAGTTCTCCATTATTCATATAAAACTCCCAAGCTGTATCTGGCTCACCGATAATTTCAAATGAACCTTCTGTAATATATAAAGCGCAATTATCTTCTAATGCAATACCTTCTATATTACCTTGGTGAGTTTGTAAAAACGTATGGAAGGCATTCATTCTATTTAATTGATTGTAATGGGGACAAAATCTTTTGTTAACAATACCCCAGCCACTACTTTCTATATAACCGGAACCTTCATAATCTGAACGAATGCTAGATGTGAACCAGCACATAGCACCGGCACTATATCCTGCAATAAGTGTTCCACGTTTTAAAGCAAATAGTAACTTTTCATCTAGTTTATGTTCTTTCCATTGTTCAAGCATGTGAACGTAATTTCCACCGCCAAGGTAAATTAAATCGGCAGAATGAATCATCTCATCTATTTCATATTTAGTAGGTGTTTCGGTTGAAATGCGTAAAATTTGAACCTCACAATGTAATTGCTTTTCAAATGTTGCTAAAAATAACTTTATATATCCTTCATCATCACGACTAGCTGTAGGAATGAATAATACTTTTGGGTATTGTTTATTCGTTAATTCTATAAGTCGTTCATTAATATGCAAGTGATTTGGATCTTGTAAATCACCGCCACCAATGACAGCTAATTTCATAGTAAAGCACCACCTAATAATATTTGTTATGTAAAAATTCGATAGTGGGGAGTTACATTCCTTCTGTGATTTAATGAATAAGGGGAAATAAAGTGAACAATATATTGAAATAGCATAAGGAGTCGATAGCTGTGGATAGAAAGGAATTAGAAGCAGTTTATCCCGCTATTTGCGGGCAGTAAACTCCCGCCTCAAAATTCGATTGGAGCAAAGAAGTTAGGTGGGAGATCAACTGCCCGTAAACGCCCGATTGGTGTGGGCTAATAATCAGTGGGGATGAACAAAACCCCCATTGATTAAAGTTTCACTTTATTGATATATAATACTGGAAAATATTGTTTCAAAATATGGGAACAATATGTTTAAATGAATATAACGACGTACTAATGAATGTTGAAAGAGTATTTATATTTAAAAAGTACAGGGAATACCAAAAGTTTTACAAAAGTGTTTTTTACTTTTTATAGGAACTTATTTTATAATATAGTTAAATTATATTAATATATTTATTAGCGTAGACTAAAGAGAGGGAGCGTGAAAGAGTGGATTTTCGATTTGAGTTCGCAGCGAAGGTGAAAGAATATTTAGATGATGAAAAAGATGAAAAAATAATAAAAGATGGACACAGAGATATAATTTATAAATATTTATATCCGTTAGAGAGTGAAATTGGAATTTTTAAAAACCCTAACTTTACTTTTTTTGCATCAGGAAGACGTTCACATATAGTATTAGAAAATATTGAATTTAAAACAGAAGTAAACGTAGAAAGTAATATAATTGAAATTACAAAAATAGTGGATAATGTGGTGATTCCATTAGATACTATCGTAGCTAAAGATCGGGAATTATTTGCACTTGGGCGTAATGAGAAATTTAGTGTGCAAATATTAGAATATTATCTCTATGATACATTTGGAGAGAAGTTAGGTTTACAATGAATCGAACGTGGTACAGATAACTAATTAGTGGAGATTAGGATTCATTTAAGTATCAGTTAATATCATTTATGTTTGACCTTCTATATATTTTATACTACAATCTGTAGTGTGAAAGGGGCCATACGATGTTTACTCAAAACTACAAGTTAAATGAGCAAGGGTTAAATCACTTTTTCGGACCGCTTGAAGCGAAAATAATGGAAATTGTTTGGGCTACTGAGGGTATTACCATTAAAGATGTGCAACAGAGATTAAGTGAAGAATCCCCGGTGAATTTTAATACTGTAATGACAGTTATGAACAGATTAGTAGAGAAAGCACATTTAGAAAAGCATATTGTGAAAAGAAGTGGTATGTATCGTACTACACAAACGAAGGAAGAATTTTTATCTAATCAAACGAAGAAAATGACACAGGAATTAATGGGTGAATTTGGAGATCTTGTTGTGAACCATATGATAGATGAGTTAGAACAAGCTGATCCATCTTTAATAAAAAAATTAGAAGAGAAATTAAGTCAGCTAAAAAAAGAGGACCGATAAAATGAAGTGGCAAATGCGTAAAATCGTTTTGTTAGCAGTGACTATTAGTGTGCTTTTTTTAAGCATGTTAGTATACTACGTTACATACCCATTTCTTTTTCAAAATAAAGCATTTTTCCTTTCGCAATTTTGTTTATTTGAATTACAAAAACATATGAGGGAACTATCAATACTTCGTATAATGATAGCCGGATTACTGTTATTTACTGTAATCATTATGAGTAAAAGAATTTGGAAGCAGTTTTTTTATAGTAAAAGATTGAAAAGAAATCTCGTGTCTATTACTAGAAAAGGAAAGCAAGTGTACGTATTATCAACGTTACAGATTACGGCATTTACAATTGGATTATTTCGACCGAAAATTGTCATTTCAGAAGGAATGTTTCAGGCATTTTCTGAGGAAGAAATTGATGCGATTGTATTACATGAGGAATATCATCAAAAAAATCGAGATCCATTAAAGTTATTTTTCTTTACATTGTTAGCTGAGGGAATGATGTATATTCCTATATTAAAAGGGATGTTGCAGCGTTATCATGTATATCAAGAGCTATCAGCAGATAAATATGCGATGCAAAAAATGAAGTCTTCATTTGAGCTAGGTAGTGCATTATTAAAGTTAATTAAAATAAAGACGATGGAAAATCAATGTATTACAGCGTCGTTTGCGAAAACCGCAATTAATTTACGAATTGAGCAAGTGTTGAATGAGAAAGTTGTTAAGCTGAATATACCATTACATACAAATTCAGTATATGTAACTTTAGGGCTATTTTGTATGTCGATTGTACTTATTGTCGGAGAGTGCATATAGCCTCTTTTTTTAATAATTAACACTACGCATCGTAGTGTGTTTAGGAGGAATAAAATGAATGCGGCGGATTTAACAATTTGGCTAGTAGTAGGGGCTGGGATACTTTCATTTATATCACCATGTTCTTTACCGCTATATCCATCTTATTTATCGTATATTACAGGTGTGTCTATTCAAGATTTAAAAGAAAATCGTGGGATTATGCAAAAGTCAGCGATTATACATACAGTATTTTTTATGATCGGTTTCTCGGTTATATTTTATGCGTTAGGTTTATCGGTGAGTTGGATTGGGATTACTTTTTCATCCAATCAAAGATTGATTCAGCAAATTGGTGGGATTTTTATTGTTTTGATGGGGTTATTTATGACTGGATTGTTTCAGCCTAAGTGGCTTATGGCAAAGAAAAAAGTGCAGTATAGAAGTAAATCGACAGGATATATTCGCTCAGTTTTGGTCGGCATGACATATGCAGCAGGATGGACACCGTGTGTTGGTCCGATATTTTCTGCAGTGCTTATGCTCGGGGCGACCAATCCTGAAAGTGCGCTTCTTTATATTACGGCATATACTCTTGGCTTTGCAGTTCCGTTTTTCGTGATGGCATTTTTTATTGGAAAGGTAAAATGGATTGTTACTTATGCCAATGTCATGATGAAAATCGGCGGTGGAATGATGATTTTAACAGGGGTTTTATTATATACAAATCAAATGACGAAAATTACAGCGTTCTTTATTCGTCTATTCGGCGGATTTACGGGATTTTAGAAATGAGGAGGAAGAAAAGTGAAGAAACTAATTGCTATTATACTAGCTGGGGCACTAATTTGGGCAGGAGTTAACTTTTATAATACTAAGAAAGAAGAAAAAGAAAGAAAAGCGAAACAAGCGGAGTTACAAGAGAAGGAAGTATTACCACAAGTGGGATTTAAAGCGCCGAACATAACATTAAAAGGATTAGATGGGAAGCTTTATTCGTTAAATGATGCAAAGGGAAAACCATATGTTATTAATTTTTGGGCATCATGGTGTGGTCCATGTGAAATGGAGGCTCCTGATCTAGTTCGTTTGTATGATAAATATAAGGAGGATGTTGAAATCTTTGCGGTAAATGCAACAATCGGGGATCCAGTACAAGAAGCGAGCGCATTTGCAGATCGTCACGGATTTAAATTTCCTGTTCTATTAGATATGGACGGAGTAGCTGGAATAGATTATAAAGTATTTTCTTTACCAACGACATTTTTTGTTAATAAAGATGGAATTATTGTAGATCATGCACGAGGGGTATTACCTCCAGATCAATTAGAAGAGAAGTTTAAGAAAATAATTGAGAATTAAGAGGGGATTTCATAGTGATGGAGTGGATGGTGAGGTTACAACCCGTTTCTCTTATAATAGGAAGTTTATTTGGATTTACTCTAATGAAACTAAGGATGAAAAAGCAAAATATTCAATATGAAAAAATGATGGATGCAGTAACGAATGGCTTTCTTATCATTGTATTAGTATGGAAATTCGCACCGGCAATTTTAAATCCGGTATGGGCCATTGGGGCGCCAATGCCAGCATTATTAGCTGTAGGAAGTATTCAGCATATTATAGTAGGGTGCGTAATTGCGAGTATATATATTGTTTGGAAAAGTAAAAAAGAGCAATTTTCTCTTCGGATTTTACTTGATACATTACCTTTTGGATTTTGCGTGAGTATAATCTTTTATTTTATATTCCATCAAGAAGTAGGTGCACAAACGACACTGCCGTGGGGGATGAAAATATATGAATCAAAATTTTTGTATCATCCTATTTTCATGTATGAGATTATACTCGCACTCGGTATAATTGGCTCGTTATGGATTAAAAATGAAAGATTAGGAAATGGAAAGAATATAAGCTTTTTTCTAATTTGCGAGGGAATTGCTCATATCATTATTTCACTTATTAGTGAACAAAATTCGGTTTTAGTTGGTCTTTCAATACAGCAAATACTCAGTTTTTGTGTTATTAGTCTAGGGATTTTGTTCGTACCAAAAAAGTAAAAGTAGCCATGCACGGAGAGCATGGCTATTTTTGTATCATCATATGAATTAAAAAATCGGCGGAGTAACAGAAAATAAAACAATCGCATTTTTCTCGAATTGATTTACCCATTTATGTTTTAAATAAGCTGGTATTTTTACGCTATCACCAGTTTCTAATGTGTATTCTTCTTCATTTAAGTGCAATGTGATTTTTCCGTCTAATACAAATGCTAATTCTTCACCTTTATGTTCTAGAACATTTTCTGATGAAGCAGTATTTGGTGGGATAGTCATAATTGCTGTTGCTAAATTTCCTGTGAAATCAGGTGATAACAATTCATATGATAAATTATCGATAATCATTTTTTTTCTTTTATGAGAACGTACAATTAAATCGTCTGTATTATTTTCTTCAAGTAAAAAACTAAATGTTGGAACATCAAGAGCTTTTGCAAGTACCTTTAATGTTTGAATAGAAGGGTTAGCAGAACCACGTTCAATTTGACTAAGCATTGATGGTGTGATTTCGGCCATCTTTGCTAATTCTTTACTAGTTAATCCTTTTTCTTTTCTTTGTTTTTCAATCTTTTTACCAATATCTATATTTTCCATAATAAATGCTCCTTAATAATTATTAAATTATATTTAAATAAATTAAATTAAAATTAACTAAAATGAATTATTTATGTTAAACTATATTAAAATTAATTTAATTATAATTTATTATATGGCTATCTACAAGGATATGAGGAGGAAGAGGAATGAAGGAGATAGAGGCATTAAAAGAGCAATATCCACTAGTAAATAACTTAATCGCAACAGAAGAAGTATTTTGGGTAAACCCGAATATGGAAAAGTATGAAACAGCAATAAAAAATTCGCCACTTAATGAAGAACATGTAAAAGACGCGGAAGAGAGATTAAAGCGTTTTGCACCATATATTGCGAAAGTATTTCCTGAAACGAAAGAAACAGGCGGTATTATAGAATCACCTTTAGTGAAAATCTCTTCTATGAAACAATCTTTAGAGAAAAATTACGAGCAGCCTATTTTAGGAGAATTATTATTAAAGTGTGATAGTCATCTTCCGATATCAGGATCAATAAAGGCAAGAGGCGGCATTTATGAAGTGTTGAAACATGCAGAGCAATTAGCATTGCAGCATGGAATGTTAACAGAGAAAGATGATTATTCAATTTTAGATAGTGATAGATTTAGAGGTTTCTTTGCGAAGTATTCAATTGCAGTAGGTTCTACTGGGAATTTAGGGCTTAGCATCGGTATTATGAGTGCGAAATTAGGTTTCAATGTGACAGTCCATATGTCAGCAGACGCAAAACAATGGAAAAAAGATTTATTAAGAAGTAAAGGTGTAAACGTTATTGAATATGAAGCTGATTATAGTAAAGCAGTAGAAGAAGGAAGACTGCAAGCAGATGCAGATCCTAGCTGTTATTTTGTTGATGATGAAAACTCACATGATTTATTTTTAGGATACGCAGTAGCAGCGTCACGTTTACAAAAACAATTAGAAGAGTTAGAAATTGTAGTAGATGAAGAGCACCCTTTATTCGTTTATCTTCCGTGCGGGGTAGGTGGCGGGCCTGGCGGAGTAGCATTTGGTTTAAAGTTATTGTACAAAGACAATGTGCACTGTTTCTTTGCGGAGCCTACGCACTCTCCGTGTATGTTACTCGGTTTAATGACAGGGCTTCACGATAAAATTGCCGTTCAAGATATCGGGATTAACAATGTAACTGATGCGGATGGGCTTGCAGTAGGAAGACCATCTGGATTTGTCGGTAAAACGATGGAACCATTTTTGAGTGGAAATTATACAGTAAGTGATGAAGAGTTATATAGATTATTAAAAGAACTGGCTGATACTGAAAATATTTATTTAGAGCCTTCTGCATTAGCGGGTATGATAGGGCCGTTGAATGTATGTAAAGCTGAAAATGAGTATTTACAAAAACAACAGTTAACAGAGAAGGTGAAGAAAGGTACTCATATTGTGTGGGGAACTGGTGGGAGTATGGTTCCGGAAGACGTGATGAATGGGTATTATAAGAAAGGTTTGGAATTAACGTGTAAATAAAAATGAGGCTATTTACAGCCTCATTTTTTTCATGTACATAAAATTCTTTGTTATTTTCGCACTAGTTCTTTATAGTATAGATATAAAGGATTGCTAATATCGAATAAAAATAACAAAAAGCTTTATTTTACATAATAAGAGGATGTGTATACGATGTCATTACAGACTAAATATATAGCGGGTATTTCGCTTGGGGTTATGGGCGTAGGTTTTGCGGCTTCCATCCCTTTTCAAGGAACGGTAGCTGGGGAGATTATTCAAGGGGGATTTGAAGCTGGGTTAGTTGGTGGACTTGCGGATTGGTTTGCGGTTACAGCTTTATTCCGTCATCCGTTGGGAATTCCAATTCCACATACAGCATTATTACCGAAAAATCGTAAGCGGGTAACAAAGGGTCTCGTTTCTACGTTAGAAAATGAATGGCTGACGAAAGAAAGTATTACAAGTAAAGTAAAAGAAATGCAGCTAGCACAAACGGTACTGCAAATTGCTGAGAAAGAGTTACAGTCTGACGCTGTGAAAAAAGGGATTGTAACAATTGCTGAGAAAGCGATTCTTCAAATAGATACGGAAAAATTAGCAGTTATTATTGAAAAAGAATTAAAAACGTATTTGCATACAATTAATACAAGTAACATATTACAAGTTCTCGTGGATCAATTAGTAGTGCAAGAATATGATGAAAAAACACTTGATTACATATTAGTAAAAGTGAAAGATTGGACAGCTCAAGATGAAGCACGTTATCAGCTCGGAAGCTTAGGCATGAAGGCGATGGAAAACATAAAAGTAGATGGATTCCTACAGTTTACTTTGAAATCGTTTATGAATATTGTTGATGAGGATAAAATCGGCGGCATTTTGCAGAAGTTTATCATTAGCAATATTAACAGCTTACAAGATGCAGATAATAGCACAAGGCAACTTATATTAGCGAAAATTCGTCAAGAGATTATAAATGTAAAAGAAAATGAATCTTTATTACAGGAATTAGAGAAGTGGAAAGAAAAATGGATTGCAAATTGGGATGCTACTGACAAAATAAAAGAGATGCTAGAGCAAGTACAGAGTAGGGCAGTTACTTTTGTGAAGAATGAAGAATTTGCTGATAAATATGTTGTTCCATTCTTACAAACACAAATGAATAAAATAAAAGAAGACGAATTGACTGTTCAAAAAATAGAAGATTGGTTACAAAAACAAGTTGTTACTATTGTTGAAAAGAATCATTCGAAAATTGGAAAGCTTGTGCAAGAAAACCTTGATAAGTTAGATGATAAAACATTAATCGAAATGATTGAAAATAATGTCGGTAAAGATTTGCAGTGGATTCGTGTGAACGGGGCTGTTTGTGGTTTTATGATTGGATTAATTTTAGAAGGAATAAAAGCGATTATATGAGAAAAACCTTCCACAATTGTGGAAGGTTTCTTATTTTTCGATAACGCTCATATTTAAATTATAAGCTTTCTCAATATTTAATTTGTACGTTCCATTTCCTGTTTTTATCGAGTTTTTATACCAATGTTCTTGCCCATTTAATTCTGGATTTTCTTCTGAAGAATTATTTTCTTTTTTCGCTAAATCTTCTACTTGTTCCCAAGGTGTGTTTCCGTGAGTTTCTTTTTGATTTGTTACGGCTGTTAAAGAAACATCACTTTCTTTAGTTAAATGAACAGATACGTTTGAACTGTTTTGTACAAACCAATTATTTTGTAATTGACCTGGATAAAGAGATAGTTCGTTATTCGAAGCGCGGATCTCTACATTTTTATTTTGCGGAAGAACGAGTGTTTGTTTCACCTGTGGTGCGAAGTTAAAAAACGTATGCTGAACCGGTAATGGTTTTAACGTTATATACATCGTTTCTCCAGCCGTTTGAACTGAAAGGAAATCCTCTTGTTTTAAATTAGGTTTTTCATTTGCCTTTGTCGTCATTTCATATGTTCCAAAAAGATGAATTTGATTTGTATTATTTCCCTCTATCGTTAGAGGGTGATGCCCCGCATCCACTACGATTTTTTTGATAGATTCAGGTATATCAAGTTGTCCGTCTGGAATATTACTCGTTTGCCTAGTTGTGTTAATAGAATGACGAACTTCTTCTAGTAATCCAGTTGATAATAAGCAGTAAAAAGCAATTCCAACACTTCCTAAAACTCCGATAAAGAAAATACTAAAAATATCATATTTAATAAATGAATGTTCCTTCTTAGAAAATAGAAGGTATAGTAAAATTTCAGCGCCAAGTATGATAAGTAAAACAGGCCACCAGGCTGTTAATGTATCTAATGCTTGAACTCCTTTTACGACTGAAAATAGTAAAAAGCAACCTAATGTAATAATGGAGAGCCCCATTGAGAATGTTCCAACGCGCCATGTTCTCATTCGTTTGTACCACCTTTGTTTTCTTTATTTCCAAGTAACAATTTAAAGCCGCCACCAATTAAAAGGAGAGCAACGATAGATGTTTGGAAATAGCGATAATATAGTTCGCTAAGATGAATATTAAATATAGTTGCAAAATAGTCATTCAAAATAGGAAGGACTGTTTGATCTAATAAATAATAACCACCGAGTGTAATTAACCCAATACCGATCCATCTTTGATGATTTATAAAATAGTCAATGATAGGTTCGTCATTTACACGTTCTTTTCCGTATTTTGCAGTTTGCTGTAACGCATCAAAAAAGCTATAGAACCAAATGATTGGTACTAAAAATAAAAACGCAGAAAGTCTTAATAAGTCGAGCAAATAAATAGATAGTAAAAAGGCTGCCATAAGCTGAAGACCACGGCGCTGTAAGCCTAAATACATATGTCCTGCTCCAGGAAACATTGCTAAAATGGAAGCGAATGTTTTATTTTTCTTTCCTTGTTCTCGGTGCTCTTCAAACTCTTCGAAAATAGTACGGTCATCTAGTTGCTCTCCGCGTTCTTTTTTCTGTAGTTGTTGAACAACATCAAAGAAGTTATAAATCCATAAAACAGGTAGCGTAATAAGGAAGATAAGAAAACTTTCTTGAGATGTTAAGAGTGCAACGAATATAATCATACTTCCTATTCCTGTACAAGCTACTAAAAATGTAAGTCCTCGCTGCATAAGTCCTAATTGAAAATGACCAAGCCCAGGAATGATTGATAGAAGAATGATATAAAATCGTTCGCTTTCTTTAGAGAACTCTGTAAATTCTCCGGCTGCTTGTTTTTTCGATTGATTAATAATAGTGATAACTAAATCTAATAAATTGATCGCCCATAACACGACTAGTAAAAATAGAGAAAGAAAAGCAATATCACGCGCTCCTAATGCTATTGTACAAAATGCTGCAAAGATAAATAGAAATAAAGCCCCGCCGCTATATAAAATAAATCGTCCGAATTTCTTTAAATATAAATGTCCAAGCCCAGGAATTAGCCCTAACACAAGTGCTAAAAAGGGATTTTTATTCATGCTTTGAACCTCCGTCCTTTTTTGATGTGTCTACCGATTTGTTTACAATTTGTTGTGAGATAGAAGACTCGTTATGTTTTGAAGATTTCTCGAAATTTGATGTCGCTGTGAAAATATACTGGAATAAACCACTTACCATAAAAATAATTGTAGCCGCAGTCGCAATTATGTAGTGAATAATTGTGCGCTTTAGTGAGTTTGTTTTTATATTTTCATTAGGCTGTAACGTTTCAAAATTAATTTGCGTCATAACTTCGTTCGTAAATGAATCATCATTTATCATTGGAAGGTTTTCGTGTTGTTCATCAATACTTTCCATATAAAGTGCTAAACAATGATCACATTCATAAAGATGTTCTTCCATAGATTCACGTTCATTGTTTGATATAACATCTAATGTATAATTGCGCCAATCTCCTTTTGAATAATGCATCATAGAAACTCTTCCTCCTTCCAATGTTTTTTAATCCATTTTCTTGCCCGATACAGTTTCATTTCGACTGTTTTCACTTCAATATTTTCTTGCAAAGCAATTTCTTGATAACTTTTTTCTTCTAAGTAATGTGCGAGAACGACGTCACGGTAATTGTCGGGAAGTTCTCGCAGTTTTTGAGCAATGAGTAATTTTTGCTCTTTCGTCAATAATAATGCCTCGATATTATGAGAGGATTTTATATTTTCCGCAGTTTCTTTACATAAGGAGAGTTCTTCGTTTTCTCTAGCTTTTTTTCTCTTATAATCAATAGCGTGATTGGTGGCAATACGTGCCATCCACGTTTTTAATCCGCGAAATTGATAATTTGGGAGAGAGGCGTGAATTTTTACGAATACTTCTTGTGTAACATCTTTAGCATCTTCTTCATGTCTTAAAATGGAAAAGATAACTTGAAAAATATAATGACGATATGTTTGTACAAGGATACGAAAAGCATGTTCGCTTCCTTGCTGTGCTTTTGCAACTAATTGTTTTTCCTCAATCGGTCTCTCCCTCCTTTTTGACGCATTCTATTATATAGACGTAAGAAATGATAAGTCACCCTACACATGTTATAAAAAAAGAATAATATATTTTTAGCAGGAGGGCTATATGAAAAAGGTGTGAAAAAATGGTAAAGAGAAGTATATAATGAGCAAGAAGGAAATGTTACACAGAGAAAGGATGTGAATGTTAGTAGGATAAGGTCCATACTAACAAACATGAAAATTAAAATATTAATAGCCGATGATAATTCTTTTATTAGAGAAGGTATGAAAATTATTTTAAATACATATGAAGAGTTTGAAGTATTAGATACTGTAAATGATGGAAAAGAAGCTGTAGCGTATTGTAAAAAGTATGAAGTTGATATTGCGCTTTTAGATGTTCGTATGCCAAACATGAACGGGGTAGAGGCGACGAAGTTAATTTGTGAAGAGACAAAAACGAAGCCTCTCATTTTAACGACATTTGATGATGATGAATATATTTTGGACGCAGTAAAAAACGGAGCGAAAGGTTATTTATTAAAAAATAATGATCCGGAGCGTATTCGTGATGCAATAAAAGGAGTATATAACGGTCAAACTGTTATGCAAGATGTAGTGCTTGATAAAATTAAGTCTAATTTAATGGAAAGTAAAGAGGAAGAATCTAAAATTGATAAGAGCCTTTTCACAGAAAGAGAGCTTAGTATTATCGCATTAATTGCGAAAGGTTTCTCAAATAAAGAAATTTCGAAGCAACTTTTCATATCTGAAGGAACGATTGCAAATTATATTACATCAGTTTTAGGGAAAACTGGACTAGAACATCGCACGCAAATTGCGATTTATTACTTAACAGGGAAAGTAGATTAATGTTATGGAATTTTGGTTAACTGTAAGTAAACTTATTGTCTTTTTATATATAGTGTTTAGCTACATTCATTTAAATGTTACGAACTTACCATGGATTATACTTACTTTGCTTTTATATCTTTCTGTAAACGTGTTGATCTCTATATTTAAAAAAGATACGTACAAAAACATATTAACTTGTGTGTCAATTGGCGTAGTTATGTTATTTACATGGAAGATTCATCCGTTTTTTATTTTGTTTTTACCTTTGAACTTATATGAAATTGCAAATTATTACATAAAAAAGAAATGGTTAATCTTTTTCATTATGATTCTTCCTATTATTTTTATAGGTGAAGGTATTCAGATGACGTATGGACTTATTAGTGCATTTTGTTTTTTTTCCTTAACGATAGCTCACCGCTATATAGCACGATTATTAAAACTAGAAATGCAAAATGATAAAATGAGAAAAGACATACAAAGACTTACGAAAAGCTTAAATGAAAATAAAGATTACATAAGGCAATCTGAATACACATTTAAATTAGAGGAAAGAAATCGACTATCTCAAGAAATTCATGATAAAATCGGTCACTCAATGACAGGTGCACTAATTCAAATGGAAGCAGCAAAGAGATTAATGGAAATAGATAAAGAAAAATCTGCGGAATTATTACAAAATGCCATTCATATTTCAAAAGATGGAATTGAAAGCATTCGGATTACATTAAAAAATATGAAGCCATCAACTGAGCAAATTGGCATTCATCGTATGAAATTATTCATAGAGGAATTTGCCGGTAAGCATGATATGAATATTCCTTTCGTTTATAAAGGTAACTTAGATATGATTTCTCCCATTCAGTGGAAAATTATCGGTGAAAACGTTACAGAGGCGTTAACAAATGCGATGAGATATGCTGATGCGACAGTCATTTCAATCGATATTCATGTACTGAACAAGATGGTGAAAGTACAAGTGAAGGATAATGGTAAAGGTGCAGCTCTTGTTAAGAAAGGCCTCGGTATTATGGGGATGGAGGAGCGAACAGCGTCTGTAAACGGAAAAATTATTGTAGATGGAACAAGTGGTTTTTCAGTAACGATGTTGTTGCCGATATGAGGGATGAATCATCTCATATGAAAAAAGTGAATAATCTCATGTGAAAAGGGTGAACTTCTGCACTGAGCAGGTTCATTCTTTTTGTTTATAATAAAAGCAGAGAAACCGAAATAGGGGTGAAATGATGAACACATTGGAAATTAAAAATTTAACGAAAAAATTTGGTGACTTCATCGCAGTAGATAATATGTCTTTATCTATTAAAGAAGGAGAGATATTTGGCTTTTTAGGATCAAATGGTGCTGGTAAGAGTACAACGATTAATATGATTGCTGGTTTGTTAAGAAGTAATGAAGGTGAAATTAGCATACTAGGAAAAAATATAAAGAAACATAATCGATTTGCGAAAATGAATATCGGTATCGTTCCGCAAGATATTGCGATTTATGAAGAGTTAACTGCCTATGAAAATGTGAAATTCTTTGCTGGATTGTATGGATTACGAGGAGCCGAGCTAAAAGCGAGAGTAGAGGAAGCACTTCAATTTGTAGGCCTTAGTGATAAACATAAAAGTTATCCGAAAAACTTTTCTGGCGGGATGAAACGAAGACTGAATATCGCTTGTGCAATCGCTCATAGACCGAAGTTAATTATTATGGATGAACCGACAGTTGGAATTGATCCGCAGTCAAGGAACTACATTCTTCAGTCTGTCCGAAAATTAAATGAAATGGGAAGTACGATTATTTATACGAGTCACTACATGGAAGAAGTGGAAGAGATTTGTACGAAAATAGCAATTGTCGATCACGGTAAAGTAATTGCAGAAGGAACGAAAGAACAGTTAAAAGCGATTATTACAGATACGAAAGATATTTGGATTGAAGTAAAGTCAGTAGAAAATTTAGATGTAGAAAATTTAAAAGAGATAAATGGTGTGAAAGCTATTCAAATTGAAGAGAACGTAATCAAGGTAAACTCGGATGCAGGATTAAATAATTTAAATAAAATTATTCAGTATTTCATTAATCATGACATTGAAATTCGTTCGTTAGAGGAGCAGGCTCCAAACTTAGAAACAGTATTTCTTACGTTAACTGGAAGAAACTTACGAGATAAATAAAGGTAAATGAAGAAAAGGTAAAGGGAGGTTCATCAATTGAACATCTTTAACATTGCAGTGATGCACATTAAAAGAGATTTCAGGGACGTAAGAACTTTAGTTTTTATGTTAGCATTTCCGATTGTACTTATGCTTGTGTTAGGAACAGCGTTAACGAATGCATTTAATAGCGATAGTCAATCGTTTAAGGATATACAAGTGCTATATAAAGATGAAGCAAGTAGCACGTTTTCTCAATCATTTGAAGCATTTACAAAAGAAGTCGATAAATCAGGTATTCATTTTAAAAAAGCTTCCGAAGGTATAGATGGGAAAGAAGAAGTGAAGCAAAATAAATATGCTGCTTATGTAGAGTTAAATAAAGATGGTGCAAAATTTTATGGAAGTGACAAAAGTAGTATTGAGGGAAGTATTGTGGAAGGCATGCTTACAACATTTGTTGATAAGTACAACGTAGTGGCCGAAGTTGCAAAAGTAGACCCGAGTAAGGTTAGCGCAGTTATTTCAAACGGAAATCATAATGATTATATTAAAGAAACATCTTTACAAGCTGCTAAAAAACCAGGTTCTATGGATTACTATGCGGTTGTAATGACGACGATGATTGCACTGTACGCTGCAATGGGGGCGAGTTTTTTAATTCGAGGAGAACGAATACGTAAAACAGGAGATCGTTTAATTGCAGCACCTATAAGTAAGGCTGAAATTTTCATTGGGAAAGTGCTCGGTAGTCTTGTAGCGAATGCACTTTGTCTATTACTTGTCGTTTTATTTAGTAAATTTGTTTTTCAAGCGAATTGGGGCGACCATATTGGAATCATATTTATTATTTTACTAACAGAAGTCTTTTTAGCAATTAGCTTCGGTTTAGGAATCGGATATATTACAAAAACAGGTGAGGCATCTAGAGCGATTATTATGGTTGTTGTGCAATTAGCGTCTATTTTTGGTGGTGCGTATTTCGTAGTGGAAGAAAATTCCGTTACGAATTTATCACCATTAACGTGGGCAAACACAGCTATTATGAAAATTATTTATGCAAATGATGTAGGAGCGGCACTGCCGGTAATATCTTTAAATCTTGGGATTTCAGCAATCTTCTTATTAATTGCGATTATTGCATTACGTAGACGGGAGGGGCTATAGTATGAAAGATATTTTATGGCTCATACAAAAAACGTTATCTGTGCTTCTGAAAAATAAAAAGGGGTTACTCATTATTATTAGCTTGCCGATAATAGGAACGCTCATTTCCTTTTCGATATATGGGAATGTAGGGCAAGGAACGTTAAATATTGGGGTTATAAATAAAGAAAATCAACCTATCGCAAATGATACAGTGAAATTTTTAGAAGGACTCAATCATGTAAATGTTAGTAAAATTAAGGAATCTGAAGTGGAAGATAAACTCACTTCAAAAAAACTTGATGGTGTTATTACATTACAGTCTGGTTTTTCTGAAAGTGTTCGAGAAGGGAAACCGAGTCATATTGAGATTTCATCGATTAAAGGCGATCAAGTAACAGGATTTATAAAATCGTATTTATATAACTATGTTGATAACATCGCTGCGATTAGTAAAGTGGCAGGGGCCGATCAAAGTACGTTTAATAGTATGTACGCGGGTTATCAAAAAAGTTCATTTAAAGTAAAGTCTGAGACACTTGAAGATACTTCAAAAAATAAAGATATGACAAATCAAACGATGGGTTATCTTATTATGTTTATGTTATTTTCAGCAGTGAACTTATCAGGATTTATTTTAAAAGAAAAAGAGAACAGAACGTATTTTAGATTATTATCAACGCCGATTGACGGAAAGAAATTTATATTATCTAATGTCGCAGTAAATATGATGATATTAACAGTACAAATTGTAATTGCAGTATTCTTTATGACGAATGTTTTTCACACAACTATAAATATGCCTTTCATAGTTATGATTGGTGTGCTTATGATATTCGCTTTAATTGCAATTGGTTTATCGTTAGTCATTGTGTCTTTTTCAAAAAGTTCAACTGCTTCAAATGCAATGCAAAATATAGTAATAGTACCAACATGTTTACTTGCTGGATGTTATTTCCCGTACGACATTATGCCGAAAGCAGTACAAAAAGTAGCTGATTTCCTTCCGCAGCGTTGGTTACTAGATACGATTTCAAAACTACAGCAAGGCATTCCATTTTCTGAGTTGTATTTAAATATTTTAATTTTATTCGCTTTCGCGATAGCATTCTTCTTAATTGCTATTTATAAGTTTGGAAGAAATAATGATGCGAGGAACTTTGTTTAATGAAAAAAGGTGTGGCGTAAATGCCACGCCTTTTTTGTTCGTAATTAAAAGTAAGGAATACATTTCGTATGAAAAAGTAATTTAATGAAACACTACGAAATAGTAAGTAATATGATCGGAAGGAAATCCAAATGATTAAAAAGATATTGCGAGTTACTTCTATTATTATTGCTATTTTCGTTGTTATTTTAATTTGGATGCATATTGACGTTACGCTCGGAAGGAAAATGGAAGCCGGGAAAAACATGCCGACAGAGTATGCGCCTCATTATAGTGACTTTCAATTATATGTGGAAGGGAAGTCCTTTTATAAACAGTTATTTACTGATATAAGTGAAGCGAAGCGATCTATTTACACTTATTTTTATATTTTATCGGATGATAAAAGTAGCCATACTTTTTTAAACTTATTAAAGGAGAAGGCGAAAGAAGGAGTAAACGTATATTTATCGGTTGATCGCATTAATGATTTATCATTTGAAAGAAAGATGAAAAATGAATTGCGGGAAAGTGGTGTACATTTTACATATAGTAGAAAACCTGAATTGCCATTCGGATTTTATTCACTTCATCATCGTAATCATCGTCGTATTACGACGATTGATGGGGAGATTGGCTATACGGGTGGCTTTAATATGGGGGATGAGTACTTAGGGAAAGATAAGCGATTTGGATATTGGCGTGACTATCATGTACGGATAAGAGGGGAAGGAGCGAAAGATTTAGAAGAACAGTTTGCTTTAGATTGGAAACGAGATGCGAAAGAAGATATAAAGAGGAGTACGAATAAGGCTAGTAAAGGGAACACGTTACATACTATGGCTAGTTACAATGGACATTATGTCGCTGAAAAATATATAAAGTTAATAAAACAAGCGAAGCATTCGATTGTAATTACAACGCCTTATTTTATAGCGAAAAATAAAGAATTAATGAATGCTTTAATTGGGGCGCAAAAGCGTGGTGTTACAGTGAAAATACTTTGGTCATATAAACCAGATATTCCTCTCATTAAAGAGGCGGCGTATCCTTACATACGTCAAGCTGTTAAAAGTGGGATTACTGTATATGGCTATAAAAAAGGGATGTTTCATGGGAAGTTAATGCTGATTGATAATGAATTAACCGTTATTGGTACAACAAACTTTACTGCGCGTAGCTTCTATATAAATGATGAGATGAATTTGTATATTCATGGTGGTCCTATCGTAGCGCAAGTAAATAAGGCGTTAATAGAGGATTTTAATGATTCGAAAGAAATGACGAAAGAGTTTTTTGATAACTTATCTTTTTGGGAGCGTTGTAAGGAGAAGTTGGCGGGATTAGTTGATTTTTATTTATAATAATTAAGGAAGAAAGGGTGTCTATAAAGGACACCCTTTTTTGATGGGAATAACTATTATTCATGCACAAGCATCGATACATCATCATTAATCAATGTCCCAACATGTTCACCTAAACAAATTCTTTTCATAACGCCAGGCTCATCAAAGTTAAAGACGTGTGCCGGTAAATTATAATCTCGAGCAAGCAATAAAGCTGCTTGATCCATTACTTGTATGTTTTGCCTAACAATATCGTTATAGTTCAGTTTACTGTACATTTTCGCTGATTTATTATGTTTTGGATCACTTGTAAAGACACCGTCTACCCCTTGTTTTGCGACTAAAATGGCGTCGCTATTCATTTCAATGGCTCTTTGTACACTTGGGTAATCTGTTGTAACGAATGGTTGCCCGTTACCACCACCGAATATGACAACATAACCGTTATCTAAATGATGTACTGCACGTAGGCGAATATATGGTTCAGCTACTGCATTAAAAGGGATGGAAGTCATAACGCGTACTTCCCTATCTGTTTTACTTGTTAAAACGCCGCGAAGCATTAAGCTGTTAATAATCGTACCTAGCGTACCGATATTATCAGCTTCTACACGATCAATTCCCCATTCTTCAGCTAGATGACCTCTGAAAATGTTACCGCCGCCGATGACAATGGATACTTCGATATCTAGGTCAATAATGGATATTATTTCGTTTGCGATATGTTCTAATCGTTTGGAGTTAAAGCTATTTCCAGATTGATCAGCAAGTGCGCCGCCACTTAGTTTAATTAGGACGCGTTTATATGGTTTCATAACAATTCCCCCTATATAGATTGCAATAAAAAAGGAACAAAGGCGAATGCCTTTGTTCCTTCGTAAGAAAATGAAATAGAAAAGAAATAGATATGATGAACTTCTTCACGTGATTTTTCATAACATCCACTCCTTTTCATCCCCATTTATTTAGAATACGTATATCTTTTAGATTATACGAAATAATCTGATGTTTTATCAAGGTTATTTTATTTCTTTTTTATAAAAAAGTGTCAATGAATATTATAAGAAATAAATTTGAATTTTTTGTGACGAACTTGTAGGTTTTTGTATGATTTTGTAGGTTCGCCTATATGATGTGTGAGTAAGCTTTTATAAATACGAAATGAAAGCGTTCGCATAAAAGGGGATGAACATAAATGAAAAAATTCGGATTGGCAACACAAATTTTTGTCGCACTTGTTTTAGGGATTGTAGTAGGGGCAATCTTTTATGGCAATAAAACGGCGATTTCTTATATCACACCAGTTGGGGATATATTTATTCATTTAATTAAAATGATTGTAGTACCGATTGTTATTTCAGCATTAATTGTTGCGGTAGCTGGTGTAGGTGATATGAAAAAGCTTGGGAAACTGGGCGGTAAGACAATTCTTTATTTCGAAATTATTACGACGATTGCTATTTTAATGGGATTACTTGCAGCAAATATATTCCAACCAGGTACTGGCGTTGATATGAGTAATTTACAGCAAAGTGATATTTCTTCTTATAAACAAACAGCAGATGCAACAGAGAAGAAAGGCTTTGCAGAAACGATTGTTCATATTGTACCGAAAAATATATTTGAGTCTATTACACAAGGTGACTTATTACCGATTATATTCTTCTCAGTACTATTCGGTTTAGGAGTCGCAGCAATCGGAGAAAAAGGAAAGCCTGTTTTTAACTTTTTTGAAGGTGTGCTCGAAGCGATGTTCTGGGTTACAAATCAAGTGATGAAATTCGCACCATTTGGTGTATTCGCATTAATTGCTGTTACGGTTGCAAAATTTGGTGTAGCAACACTACTTCCTTTAGGAAAACTAGTGCTAGCTGTATACGTAACTGTTATACTATTCGTTGTGATTGTATTAGGTATTAATGCGCGAATGGTTGGAGTAAATATTTTTACATTAATGAAAATTTTAAAAGAAGAACTTATTCTTTCATTTACGACAGCAAGTTCAGAAGCTGTTTTACCTAATATAATGAGAAAAATGGAAGAGTTCGGTTGTCCAAAGGCAGTTGCCTCTTTCGTAATTCCGACAGGTTATACATTTAACTTGACTGGATCAGCTATTTATCAAGCGTTAGCGGCATTGTTTGTTGCACAAATGTACGGTGTACACATGTCACTGACGGAGCAAATAACGCTACTATTCGTTCTCATGTTAACATCCAAAGGTATGGCGGGAGTTCCGGGTGCATCATTCGTTGTTGTATTAGCGACGTTAGGATCAATGGGCTTACCGCTAGAAGGCATCGCATTAATTGCGGGAATTGACCGCATTTTAGATATGATTCGCTCAGCTGTCAATGTATTAGGAAATGCATTAGCTGCCATTGTTATGTCGAAGTGGGAAGGCGAATTCGATGATGAGAAAGCAAAACAATATGTAGAAACGGTCAAACAAACAAAAGCAGCGTAAGAGATTGTTAAGGAGTGAGTAATCATGGCAACATTAACTGAAGTTAAAAATGGAGTACGAATTGAAAAAGATTTTTTAGGTGAAAAAGAAGTACCAAATTATGCGTACTACGGTGTACAAACAATGCGTGCAGTAGAGAATTTCCCGATTACAGGATACAAAGTTCATGAAGGTTTAATTAAAGCGTTAGCAATTGTAAAAAAAGCGGCAGCACTTGCTAATGCAGATGTAGGAAGATTGGAATTGAAAAAGGGTGGTGCTATCGCAGAAGCATCACAAGAAATCCTTGAGGGGAAATGGCATGATCATTTCATCGTTGATCCAATTCAGGGCGGTGCAGGAACTTCAATGAATATGAACGCAAATGAAGTCATTGCCAATCGTGCCCTTGAATTATTAGGAATGGAAAAGGGAGACTATGATTATATTAGTCCAAACAGTCATGTAAATATGGCACAATCAACAAACGATGCATTCCCAACAGCGATTCATATTGCAACATTAAATGCATTAGAAGGCTTATTACAAACAATGGGTTATATGCATGATGTATTTGAATTAAAAGCAGAACAGTTCGATCATGTTATTAAAATGGGTCGTACACATTTACAAGATGCTGTGCCAATTCGTCTTGGACAAGAATTTAAAGCATACTCCCGCGTACTTGAACGTGACATGAAACGTATCAAGCAATCACGTCAACATTTATATGAAGTAAATATGGGAGCAACTGCAGTTGGTACAGGCTTAAATGCAGATCCAGAATATATTGAAGCAGTTGTAAAACATTTAGCTACAATTAGTGAACTACCACTTGTTGGTGCAGAAGATTTAGTAGATGCAACTCAAAATACGGATGCGTACACTGAAGTATCTGCAGCACTTAAAGTATGTATGATGAACATGTCTAAAATTGCGAACGACCTTCGTCTAATGGCATCAGGTCCACGCGTTGGATTAGCGGAAATTATGCTACCAGCTCGTCAACCAGGTTCATCTATTATGCCAGGGAAAGTAAACCCTGTTATGCCAGAAGTAATTAATCAAATTGCGTTCCAAGTAATTGGTAACGACCATACCATTTGCCTTGCTTCAGAAGCAGGACAATTAGAATTAAATGTTATGGAACCAGTACTTGTTTTCAACTTACTTCAATCTATTAGCATTATGAATAACGGTTTCCGTGCCTTTACAGATAATTGCTTAAAAGGAATTGAAGCGAATGAAGATCGCTTAAAAGAGTACGTTGAGAAGAGTGTAGGAATTATTACAGCCGTGAACCCTCATATCGGCTATGAAGCAGCAGCTCGCGTTGCGAAAGAAGCAATTGCGACAGGGCAATCCGTTCGAGAACTATGTGTGAAAAATGGTGTATTGTCACAAGAAGAATTAGAGTTAATTCTAGATCCATTCGAAATGACACACCCAGGGATTGCAGGAGCAACTCTTTTAAAGAAAAATTAAAAGAAGAGGGGGACAATCCCCTCTTTTTTGTTTACAATATAGAAATGCTATATATGAATAGAGGTAGGGATGTTATGAGTAAGTTTACAGTGGCTTCTAATGGTGCATTAGAAACAACATTAAGAGGAGCAGAAGTATTATCAACACCACTTTTAAATAAAGGGGTAGCTTTCACACAAGAGGAAAGAGAAGAGTTAGGTTTAAAAGGGTTATTACCGCCAGCGGTTTTAACGTTAGAAGAACAAGCACGCCGAGCATATGAACAATTTAGTTCTCAGCCGGATGATTTATTAAAGAATGTATACTTAACAGCGTTACATGATCGAAATGAAGTGTTATTTTATCGTATTTTAACAGAGCATTTACGTGAAATGTTACCGATTGTATATACACCAACTGTAGGTGTAGCAATTCAAAGATATAGTCATGAATACCGTAAACCACGTGGCATTTATTTATCAATTAACGATCCATCAGGTATTGAAGATGCATTTGCAAATATCGGTGCAACAGCTGAAAACATTGATTTAGTCGTTGTAACGGATGGAGAAGGTATATTAGGAATTGGTGATTGGGGTGTTGGTGGAATTAACATCGCAATCGGGAAATTGGCTGTATATACGGCCGCAGTTGGAATCGATCCTAGCCGTGTATTACCGGTAATTTTAGATGTAGGTACAAATCGTGAGGAATTATTAAACAATCCATTTTATATTGGAAATCGTCACCCTCGTATAACAGGTGAAGCTTACGATGAATTTATTGATACGTTTGTTCAAGCGGTAAATAAACAATTCCCGAAAGCACTTCTACATTGGGAAGACTTCAGTTCTCGTAATGCACGAAAAATTTTAGATAAATATCGTCATGACGTTTGTACATTTAATGATGATATTCAAGGTACAGGGGCAGTTTCACTTGCTGCTGTATTATCGGCAGTAAAAGCTTCTGGTGTACCGTTAAGTGAACACCGTGTAGTTGTGTTTGGTGCTGGTACGGCTGGAATCGGTATCGCAGATCAAGTAAGAGATGCAATGGTTCGTGTCGGCTTATCAGACGAAGAATCACATAATCGTTTCTGGTGTATTGACCGTAATGGGTTGGTTACAGATAATATGGAAGATCTTCTTGATTTCCAAATTCCATATGCAAGAAAAGAAGCTGAAGTAAGTGATTGGAAACAAAATGATGCTATCGGACTTGCTGAAGTTGTGAAACATGTAAAACCGACAATTTTAATTGGTACATCTACTGTTGCAGGCGCATTTAAAGAGGAAATTATTAAAGAAATGGCTTCTCACGTAGAAAGACCAATCATTTTACCAATGTCGAATCCAACGCCACTTGCTGAAGCGAAACCAGCAGATTTAATCGAGTGGACAGAAGGAAAAGCATTAGTTGCAACAGGAAGTCCGTTTGAACCGGTTACATATAACGGTGTAACGTATGTGATTGGACAGTCAAATAACGCACTTATTTTCCCAGGACTAGGTCTTGGTACAATTGTTGTTCGTGCAAGCGTCATGACGGATGGAATGTTCGCAGCAGCAGCAGAAGCAGTTGCAAGTATGGTAGATACAAGTCAGCCAGGAGCGCCTATTTTGCCAGAAGTTGAAGAGTTACGTAATATCTCTGAACTGGTTGCGATTGAAGTAGCGAAAGTTGCAGTTGCAGAAGGTGTTGCTAGAGAGAACTTAAGTGATGACGATATTAAGATTGCAGTAAAAGAAGCAATATGGGAACCGGAGTATCGCCAAATAAAAGCGGTAGAAAAGGTTAGAATATAGAAATAAAGCCCGTTTATAATTATAAGCGGGCTTTCACTTTTACAATTGAAAAAAAGCATAGGAAGTGGCACCTTTGAATTGGAATCAATTATGGAAGAAAGATATGTATCTTTTAATTATATTAATGGTTGTTGTTCCGATTGCTGGAGAGCTGAATTTTCATCCTTTTAATGATATGTTTCGTGTTAGTTTCGGGACACCGCTTTTCTTCTTTTTATTACTATTTTTAAGAAGAGTGCCAGCAGCAGCTGCAGGTATTCTTGTAGGTATATCTGTAGTCTTATTTCGTGTATGTCTTGACTGGGTATTGCAAGGTTCATTCCATATGACAGAATCATTTTATTTGCGTTATCCTGTGTTCTTTTATTATTTTATTTATGGAAGTCTTTTTTCGCTTTGTAGGGTGAATAAGTTTCATCAGAAGCCAATTGTGATAGGATGTCTTGGAATTACAATTGAAATTATCGCAAGTATGTCTGAACTTGCGTTTTATCATATGTTAGTGCTGGGGACAACGATAACAGTTTCTGAAGTGAATAAACTAATTATTATTGCTATTTTCCGTAGTTTCTTTGCACTTGGTTTTTTAAATATGATGAACTTATATGAAACGAAGTTAAAAGAATCACAAGTTCGAAAAGAAAATGAAAATATGTTAATGTACCTCTCTAATTTATATGTGGAATCTGTCCATTTGAAAAAAACGTTACAAAATGCTGAGTTAATTACACAAGAAGCATATCAACTATATCGAAACTTACAAGCGAACGATGATTTAAATAGCAAAACAGCATTAAAAATAGCAGGAGAAGTGCACGAAATCAAAAAGGATAATCAAAGAATTTTTGCAGGACTATCTAAACTGTTATTAGATAAAAATGTGGCTGAGTATGTAGAAGGACATGAATTAGCGGAAATGATTGTAAGAATTAATGAGAAATATGCTGAAATGTTAGAAAAAGATATACGTTTTTCGGAACATATAGAAGGTGAGCATGCAGAATATCATGTGTACACGGTCTTATCCATTTTTAATAACTTAGTTGCAAATGCAGTTGAAGCAATTGAGGGTAGAGGTCTCATTATTATTAAGCTATATAAACGAGATAAACATATATTCTTCGAAGTAATTGACGATGGTCCTGGTATTGCACAGAAGTATAAGAAATTAGTATTTAAGCCAGGATTTACTTCAAAGTATGATCAAACGGGAACACCTTCAACAGGTATTGGACTGTCTTACATAAACGAAATGGTAACAGAGCTAGGTGGAGAAGTGAGATTAGAAGACCGAGAAACTGGCGGAGGGTGTAAGTTTATCGTTTGTTTACCGGAGTGCAGTTTAAAGCGGGAAGGAGAATAAAGTTGTTTTATTATATCGTAGATGATGATGAAGTTTTCCGCTCCATGCTTTCACAAATTATTGAAGATGGCGATCTTGGGGAAGTAATTGGAGAGTCGGAAGATGGAGCTTTTATTGAAGCGGATCAACTAAATTTTAAAAAAGTAGATATTTTATTTATTGATTTATTAATGCCAATGCGAGATGGGATTGAAACAGTTCGCCATATTGCATCCTCTTTTACAGGGAAAATCATTATGATTTCTCAAGTTGAATCGAAACAGCTTATTGGTGAGGCGTATACACTTGGTGTTGAATATTATATTACAAAACCATTAAATAAAATTGAGGTTATGTCTGTTGTACGTAAAGTAATGGAACGTATTCGTTTAGAGCGCTCTATACATGATATTCAAAAATCATTGAATAACGTTTTTAAGTGGGAACAGCCGCAAGTTCGAAATGAGCCAATGCAAGAAGGAAAAAGAATAGCAGATTCAGGGCGCTATTTATTATCAGAACTCGGTATTGCAGGAGAGAATGGAAGTAAAGATTTACTTAGTATGTTGGAATATTTATATGGACAAGAAAAAGCACAAACATTTGAATTTGGATTTCCAGCGTTAAAAGATATCTTTCACCATATAACTATAAGAAAATTAGAGAATATAGCTTCAGATGCAGATATAGATAAGGAGAGAAAAGCATCTGAACAAAGGGTACGTAGAGCGATTTATCAATCGTTAAATCACTTAGCTTCCCTTGGATTAACAGACTTTTCAAATCCGAAATTTGAAAGCTATGCTCCGAAATTTTTTGATTTCACTGTAGTTAGAAAACGGATGACAGAAATGAAAAAAGAAGAAGTAGCAACTTCTGGACATACGCGAATTAATACGAAAAAGTTTATTCAAGTGTTGTATTTTGAGGCGAAACGGTTGATGGAGATAGCGTGAAAAAAGGTGCTTATAAATGAGCATCTTTTTTTATTAAATCTACATTTTATATTTTCTCGTAGAGCATGTAAAATGTTAGTTAAGAGAAACTGGTTTTAAATTAAGGAAGTGTCAAAAAATGAGTTTTACATTAAATAAATCGATTATTAAAGAAGTATGCGGAGAGACCTCATATAAAAGAGGTGAAGCTTATTATAAATCAAATAAAGTAATAATAGATCATTATGATGAAAATAAAGAAATTTGCGAGGCAACGGTAAAAGGGAATGAAGATTTTCATGTTACAGTAGAAAAAGCTAAAAAAGGTGATGTTGTTGCGAAATGTAGTTGTCCTTCATTAGCGTCTTTTCAAACGTACTGTCAACATGTTGCAGCCGTACTAATACAAATAAATTATAACCAGCAAACGGGCGGCATGTCCGAAAATATGAGCGGAAATGATCAATTAACGAGCGGGATGTTTCAGTTGTTTGCAGACAAACCACTGCGGCCAAAAAGTAAACAACACCGTTTTGATACACGTGAAATATTAGATGTTGCGTTTATATGTTCACCAGTAGCGACGAAAAGCGGTGGGGCCCTTCTTGGAATTCAGTTAAAACTTGCGAAAACATACTTTATAAATCATATTAGAGAATTTCTTTCTAACGTGGAGAAAAGAGAGACTTTTCATTGTTCCAATGAATTTACATACACACCAGATGTACATAGCTTCAGGCAAGAAACGGATGCGATTATTCAGCAGCTCATTAAAATTTATCATAATGAAAAAATGTATGAGGATACACTGGAAGTACATGCAAAACAAGATGATAGTATGATTTTAATACCGCCAGCTTCATGGAAGGATATGCTTTCTTTACTTTCTAAAGTTGAGTTTGTGGGACTTAATCAAGATGGAAAATCTTTTCATGGTTTACAAATTTCAAAAGGGCTACTTCCTTTACATTTTGAGTTTAATAAAGGGAGTAACGGTGGGTTTACACTTTATATTGACGGCTTACAACAAGTAGAAGTAATGGATACGTATAGTTATGCTCTATTTGGAGGGAAACTGTATCAGTTGAACGCTGAGGATTGTAAGCGGCTTATCGAATTACAAAAAATGATGAATCGTTCTAGTAGTAACCAATTGTATATTCCAGCAGATAAGATGGAGCACTTTGTAGCAAAAGTTGTACCAGGGTTAATGAAGCTAGGAACTGTGCGAATAGATGAGGTAGTAGCAGATTGTGTGGAAACGCCTTCGCTAAAAGCAAAATTGTATTTAGATCGAGTGAAAAATCGTTTGTTAGCAGGTCTCGAATTTCATTATGGAAACGTCGTGATTAATCCGTTAGAAGAGGATGGGCAGCCATCTGTTTTTAATCGTGATGAGAAAAAGGAAAAAGAGATTTTAGACATTATGAGTGAAAGTGCCTTTGCGAAAACGGAAGGCGGTTATTTTATGCATAATGAAGAAGCTGAGTATAACTTTTTATATCATGCTGTTCCAACGTTAAAAGGTTTAGTTGATATTTATGCGACGTCAGCCATCAAATTACGAATTCATAAGGGAGACACAGCTCCTCTTATAAGAGTTAGAAGGAAAGAGAGAATTGATTGGTTATCATTCCGCTTTGATATAAAAGGTATTCCAGAGGCAGAAATTAAAGGGGTATTAGTCGCTCTTGAGGAGAAACGAAAATATTATCGTTTAGCAAGTGGTGCTCTACTATCACTTGAGAGTAAAGAGTTTAATGGTATTAATCAGTTTATAAAAGAATCTAGTATTCGAAAAGAATTTTTAAAGGGCGAAGAAATAGATGTCCCTCTTATTCGTAGTGTGAAATGGATGAATTCACTGCAAGAAGGAAACGTATTAAGTTTAGATGAGTCTGTTCAAGAATTGGTAGAGAACATTCAAAATCCTAAAAAGCTGAAGTTTGCGGTGCCAAGTGGCTTAGATGCGATAATGAGAGAGTATCAAACATACGGATTCCAGTGGATGAAAACACTTGCCTATTATCGTTTTGGCGGCATTTTAGCTGATGATATGGGACTGGGGAAAACGTTGCAAAGTATTGCTTTTATAGACTCTGTTTTGCCGGAAATTCGAGAGAAGAAACTGCCTATATTAGTTGTTTCTCCGTCGTCCCTCGTTTACAACTGGCTTAGCGAGTTAAAAAAATTCGCTCCACATATTAGAGCAGTTATTGCCGATGGAAATCAAGCAGAGCGCCGAAAAATTTTAAAAGATATAACGAAATTTGATGTAGTAATTACGTCATATCCTTTACTGAGAAGAGATATAAGGTTATATGCGCAGCCATTTCATACGCTATTTCTTGATGAAGCACAAGCATTTAAAAATCATACGACGCAAACTGCAAGAGCGGTAAAAACAGTGCAGGCGGAGTACCGTTTTGGATTAACAGGAACACCTGTAGAAAATTCATTAGAAGAGCTATGGTCTATCTTCCACGTTGTCTTCCCAGAATTATTACCGGGAAGAAAAGAGTTCGGTGATTTAAGACGAGAAGATATTGCGAAGCGGGTAAAACCATTCGTGTTAAGAAGGTTAAAGGGTGATGTATTACACGAACTCCCAGAAAAAATTGAGCACTTACAATCATCAGAACTTTTACCAGATCAAAAGAGGCTTTACGCAGCTTATTTAGCAAAGTTAAGAGAAGAAACGTTAAAACATTTGGATAAAGATACGTTACGTAAAAATAAAATTCGGGTTTTAGCTGGTTTAACGAGACTACGGCAAATTTGTTGTCATCCTGCTTTGTTTGTTGATGACTATAAAGGTAGTTCAGCTAAATTTGATCAGCTGCTAGAAATTTTGGAGGAATGCAGAAGTACAGGGAAGAGAATTCTTATCTTTTCCCAATTTACGAAGATGCTTTCGATAATCGGACGTGAATTAAATCGTCAAGCAGTTCCATACTTTTATTTAGACGGGAGTACACCAGCGCAAGAACGTGTAGAGCTATGCAATCGGTTTAACGAAGGAGAAGGGGATCTATTTCTTATTTCGTTAAAAGCTGGTGGCACAGGACTAAATTTAACAGGTGCAGATACAGTTATATTGTACGACTTGTGGTGGAATCCAGCTGTTGAACAACAAGCTGCGGATAGAGCGTATCGAATGGGACAAAAAAATACAGTGCAAGTGATTAAGTTAGTAGCACATGGAACAATTGAAGAAAAAATGCACGAGTTACAAGAGAGTAAGAAAAATTTAATCGCTGAAATTATCGAGCCGGGAGAAGAGAAGTTATCTTCTATTACGGAGGAAGAAATCCGCGATATTCTTATGATTTAATATGGAAAAAGCTATGCTTTCATAGTGATGAAAGCATAGCTTTTTTGTTGTAATAATTATATTTTGTTTTGTACAAAGTAAAGAGATAAAGTGAAACTTTAAATAGTGGGAGTTGTTCGTCTCCCACTATTTATTTTATTTCTTTGTACCTTTACTTTTGTATGGTTTTGCAGCTTTCTTTTTCGCACTTGATTGCCAACGGTTCCATCCTTTACTTCCTGTACCTTGTCCTACACCTTTTTTCGGTTTTGCTTTCGTTTTACTCATATGATCACTCCGTTATATAAAAAATCTGATTTGATAATAGCCAATGTTTTAGAAAAATACTATCGATAAATGACTATGCTTGCTTTAAATAAAAACAAACTGCTTGAATGCTATAGTATATCATGAAATTGCGAGTAAACTGAAAGGAATTATAAAGAAAATGAAAATAATAAGAAATACTGCGGATTCTATATTTCGAACAATCACACTAGTTGTTGTATATATGTTAGTTTCAATTAGTGAAATGTTTTTTGGATTGAAGAGACAAAGGAAATAAAAATGTTATATTAAGAACAATCGGTAAAGGCATAAAATAAAGAATTGAAAAATTTTTTAAAACTTTTTGTTGACTTTATCTATTTTTTGTATAGAATAATCATTAATAAAATGTTTCAGAGATGTGACAATAAAACGACTATGAAAGGACGAGTAGTAGTAGGATGTAGTTTAAGCGAGTCAGGGACGGTGTGAGCCTGATACGAAGCCTATTATGAAGAACCTCCTGGAGTCGCTAACCGAAATCCTTTATAGGAAAGTAGACTTAGCCGGGAACTTCGCCGTTACAAGAAGAACAGTATCGAGATTTTTTAATCTCCGTACTGTATAAGTGAGCAACCTCTGTTGCTAATTTGGGTGGTACCGCGGAACCAAAGTCTTTCGTCCCAGTTTTTTGGGAAAGAAGGGCTTTTTTTGTTGGCTTCTTTTCACAACATCCAAACATTTTAGGAGGAAACCACCATGTATCAATCATTAATGACAGTAAGAGAGACTCAAATCGCAATTAAGGAAGTTAAAACATTTTTCGAGGATCAATTAGCAAAACGTCTTGAACTATTCCGCGTATCTGCACCATTATTCGTAACGAAAAAATCAGGATTAAACGATCACTTAAACGGTGTAGAACGTCCAATTGAATTTGATATGTTACATTCAGGAGAAGAATTAGAAATTGTGCATTCACTAGCGAAGTGGAAAAGATTCGCATTACATGAATACGGATATGAAGCTGGTGAAGGTTTATATACAAACATGAACGCGATTCGTCGTGATGAAGAACTTGATGCAACACATTCCATTTATGTTGACCAATGGGATTGGGAAAAAATCGTTCAAAAAGAATGGCGTACTGTCGATTACTTACAAAAAACAGTACAAACAATTTATGGAATATTCAAAGAATTGGAAGATCACTTATTTGAAAAGTATCCGTTCCTTGGAAAGTATTTACCAGAAGAAATTGTTTTCATTACTTCTCAAGAACTGGAAGATAAATATCCAGAATTAACACCGAAAGATCGTGAACATGCGATTGCGAAAGAACACGGTGCAGTCTTTATTATTGGAATTGGTGATGCACTCCGTTCAGGTGAAAAGCACGATGGACGCGCATCCGATTATGATGATTGGAAATTAAACGGTGACATTTTATTCTGGCACCCAGTACTACAAGCTTCGTTCGAATTATCATCAATGGGAATTCGTGTTGATAGTAAAGCACTTGATGAGCAATTAATGAAAACTGGTGAAGACTTCAAACGTGAGTATGATTTCCATAAAGGTATTTTAGAAGACGTACTACCATTAACAATTGGTGGTGGTATCGGCCAATCAAGAATGTGTATGTACTTCTTACGTAAAGCACATATCGGTGAAGTTCAATCTTCTGTATGGCCTGATGATTTACGTGAAGCTTGCAAGAAAGAAAACATTCATTTGTTTTAATATAAGTGAGAGGGAGAGTGGCTCGAAAATAGAGTTACTCTCCCTTTTTTATTGTGTAAACTGCTGGTTTACAGTGAGTGTTACTAATAGTTTCTTTCTTTTTTATCTCCTTTTATGTAATAATTTGTTAAAGGAGGGGACGTTATGAACTTAGGAGTACAGCTAAAAAACTACGAGAGTCAAAGGGTTTTTCGCAAGAGGATGTTACAAAGAAAATCGGTGTAACTAGGCAAGCGGTGTATAAGTGGGAAAATGATAAAAGTTACCCTGACATTGATAATTTAATTTTATTGAGCGAAATGTACAACGTTACGCTCGATGAATTAATAAAAGGGAATCAAAACTTTAAAGAGAAAATACATATTGATGAAGAAGATGAGGATTTTGAGAAAGAGAATGAGTTTGGTTTTTATATTGGATTTGGTTTGCTAATTATGAGTGCTTTCATTGATTACGAAGGAATTCAAGAGATTTTATTAGGGGCTGCGCTATTCATGATGGTCTTTTATTCCGACGTGAAGAAAGTTATTTTGAATGAATTTCGCTCGTTATTTAAAGGAAAAGATATATATGATAAGAAGTGAGAAGAGTCCGTTATATTTCCTAGGTAAAGGTATTGCGAATAATATAATTGTTTTATAACGATTTTTAGATATAGGTAATATGTTAAAAAGCTGTTTGTATAGAGTCTTGAAATCTATGTGTAAAATGATAATAAAGTTATTTAATTTTAAAAGCTCAAACGAGTATAGCCCCGTTCTAAGGTTAGGACGGGGTTGAAAATTTAAGTTTTATTGAATAAGAATTTTCTTCAAATATTTTTACTTCAGTAATGTATATTTCAGTAAAGGCCTTTTATAAAACGTCACTTACTTATTTGTTACTGAGTTGTTCCGCCAAACCGATTAGAATTCCTTCGGTTCCACGAATGTAGCAGAGTCGATACGAGTCCTCGTACTGAACTACTTCGCCAACGAGCTGAGCACCATGCTTAGTAAGTCTGGATACCATTTCGTCAATGTCTTCAACGGTGAACATGACGCGTAGATAACCGAGGGCGTTTACAGGAGCTGTCCGATGATCTGCTATAGTAGGTGGGGTGAGAAATCGCGAAAGTTCAATTCGGCTGTGGCCATCTGGCGTAACCATCATAGCAATCTCCACGCACTGAGTACCTAATCCTGTTACGCGACCAGCCCATTCACCTTCGACAGTCGCTCGCCCTTCGAGGTTCAAGCCAATCTCCTCGAAGAAAGAGATTGCGTCATCAAGGGATTCTACAACGATGCTGACATTGTCCATTCTTAGTAATTTGTTTTTTGTCATAGTCTTTATCTCCTTATGTGTGAAAATTTATCCCGCTATTTGCGGGCAATAAGACTCCCACCTCAAAATTCGGCGAATGCGAGGAAGTTAGGTGGGAGATAACTTCCTGATTGTTGAATAGAATGACTTTCTTCTATTTTTTAACAATTTTATTGTTCTTTAAACGACTTTATTTTAAACTAAATAACCTTTTTCTCACTTTCCACTATGCAAACAGCTTTCTATTTATATAGGAAGGAAATAGATTAATATAATTTATTTTAATTTTTACAGGTGGAAATTAGCTCATTTGCACTAAAGGCTCAATTTTCGCCATAAATGATTGATGAAGTGCTTCAACACCCGTTACTAAATGAAGACGGTCAATAACGACAGATACTTTAATTTCTGATGTACTTACCATTTTAATATGAATATCTTCTTCTTTTAAAGTAGTGAACATATTTGCAGCAACACCTGGATTAGAGACCATACCAGATCCTACAATGGATACTTTTGCTAAATGATTTTCATATTCTACAGATTCATAGTGAAGTGTTTCTTGATTTTGTTCCAATACCTCTAATGTTTCTTTTAAATCATTAGAATGGATTGAGAAGGAGAGGTGAACAGTTCCTTCATTTGTAATACTTTGAATGATGATATCTACATTAATATGTGCCGCTGCTAATGTAGAGAAGACTGTTGAGAGTGCACCTTGTTCTAATCCTTTAATTGTGACGCGTGTAATATTATCCTCAAATGCAATACCTTTAACGATTGATTGTTGTTCCATGTTACATTCTCCCCTTACAATTGTTCCGTTTTCTTGTTCCATACTTGAGCGAACTTCTAAAATTACATTATGATTTTTAGCAAATTCAACAGCGCGTGGGTGTAATACGCCAGCACCGAGGTTGGCAAGCTCTAACATTTCGTCATAAGAAATTTCATCTAATTTATAAGCATCTTGTACAACTCGTGGATCAGTCGTATATACGCCGGTCACATCCGTATAAATATCACATTTTTTTGCTTTTAGTGCAGCAGCTAATGCGACAGCAGTCGTATCAGAGCCACCGCGGCCAAGTGTGGTAATTTCATTTTCTTCACTTACTCCTTGGAAACCAGCTACTATAACAATCGTGCCTTCAGTAAGGTGAGACTGAATACGAGTAGTGTTAATGTCAATAATCCGTGCACTACTATGTACAGATTCTGTCGTAATATCAGCTTGCCATCCTGTTAATGAAATTGCGTTATAACCTTTTGTTTGTAGTGCCATTGTTAATAATGAAATGGTTACTTGTTCTCCTGTAGATAGGAGCATATCCATTTCACGTTTACTTGGATTTTCAGTAATAGCGTTAGCAAGTGCTACAAGTTTATCCGTACTTTTTCCCATTGCTGAAACGACAGAGACAATACTATGTCCTCGTTCATATTCTTCAATAATTAAATTTGCTACATGTTGAATGCGTTCGACGCTTCCGACAGAAGTACCGCCAAATTTTTGTACAATCGTTTCCATTACGAATTCCTTCTTTCGTCCATTTTTAAGAATAGGTTAGGACATATACAAATCCCAATATTCCTGTAGTTACCAGAGAGAAAAACAAAAAACACCATCTCAAATAAGTGAGGATGGTGCTGTTACAGGAAAAGGGAAACAGAAAACGGAGCTAATAAAAAAACCGCCAAAAAAGGAATATCATAAAAATGATATCTCTTTTTTGTAGATAGCTCTTCATACGTACACGTCTGTACATATGACAGTTCTGTTTCTATTCGAAAACAGCCCCAATTGATAAATGCAGAGAAATTTATCAATTTCGGCAACACTTCCTTTCCTCTAAATTCATAGACATCTCTGTGTCTCCTTTAGAATACTTATAAGCGTTGCAACCTCTATCTCACGTTTTAGGCGAGAGTGTATGATTTATGAAGTTGTTGGTAACATTTGTTTTATAATAATTTAAATTTTTCAGGGAATCAAGTGTTTTTTGTATTTTTTTGAAATTCTATCTTTTTATTAAATTAGTTTGTGAAAAATGTAGCAAAATCGATTCATTGCATGTACATTGAAAATATAGCGCATGGGAGGTGGAAGGATGGGGAAGAAAAAGCCTATTTATGTAGCCACAGAAATGAAAACAACAATGGAGAAACTATGGGCATATACACAAGAGCCTGATATACATACAGAGTGGGATGCTCGTTTTACTGAGATTTCGTATTTAGAAAAAAAAGAGGGAGAACCACAGAAGTTTTTATATAAAACAAAGATCGGATTTGGACTTGAAATAGCCGGAGAAGGGGGATCGATAGGTGAAATAAGAAAAGAAACTGGAGAACGCATTTCCTCTTTAAAATTTTGGACAGACAATCAATTATCACTTATACAAATAGGGCGTGGTTATTGGAAGTATACACCGAATGAAGAACATATTCATTTTGAAACGCAATATGATTATGATACGAGATTTGGTCGTATAGGAAATGTGATAGATTTATATGTTTTTCGTCCACTATTAGGTTGGGCGACAGCATGGAGTTTTGATGCTTTAAAATTATGGTTAGAAAAGGGACTTCATCCTAAGTTGCTAATTAGAAGAACGATGACGTATTGGCTAGTTTGCTTTTTATTTGCTTTCGTATGGTTATATCAAGGGATTGTACCGAAATTGATGTTTACTCATTCAGAAGAAGTAAAGATGCTTTCTGCACTAATCGGATCGAATGAAAGTAGTATTTTTATACTTAAAATAGTTGGATTTTTAGAAATAATATGGGGTGTTATGTGGCTATTGCCACTTCAAAAGCGAAAACTATTTATATTGCATATTATATTGTTGATAGTTTTAACATTAGCGGCAGGATCGACGAATATCGCTAGTTTTACGCAACCGTTTAATCCGATTACATTAAATTTTCTTCTAATAGGGTTATCGATTGTCGGTTATATAAATAGCACTAATTTGCCAAGCGCAAAAAATTGCAAGAGGACGAGAAAGGGATAAGTATATGGTTAATATTTATGAAAGATTATTAGGGGATTCTTATAAAAGGCTTCATCCAAAATTGCAGGAACGATATGCGATAACAAAGGAAAATAGCTTTATTGGGGAAGGGGAAATGGATGAAATTTATGGAGGATCTTTTTTCGTTAAATTAATATTAAAAATTACATCGAAGTTTCGAATGTTTTTCTCTGAGCGAGGGCAAAAAGTTCCGTTTGTGATACATAATACCGCTGAGCGAGATGAACATGGAAATGAGTTTGTACGGTGGAATCGTACTTTTTATTTTCATAATAAGAAAAGATATTTTAACGCTGTTATGCAGTTGGATGAAGAGAATAATGAAATTGTAGATTATTTTGGTGAGCCACATTTACTCGTTTCTACATTGAATTTTTATATTGATGAAAAAGGCGGGATGCATATTTCTTCAAAGAAACAATGGTTTTTTATGTTTGGAAGAAAAATACCGTTACCTAGATTTTTATACGGAGAGGCAAAAATTGTTGAAAGTTATGATGATGCACTGCAATGTTTTCGAATTCATGTACAAGTACGGAATCCGTTAATTGGTTCGTTATTTTCATATAAGGGAACATTTGTGGAAAGGGAATAAACGATATGAAAAATATACTATTTGGGCTTGCTTGCTATATTATTTTTCTAATATGTGAGTGGTCAAATGTAAACCCAGTTGAAGCAATTATTTTATTATCTATTTTGTTATTTATACCGATGTCTTTTTGTATTATTGACAAGAAAAAAAGAAATGGATCGTATGTATTATTTTATAAATTTGTATCGTTTTTATATCCAATCGCAGCAATCAGTGCAATGCTAGCTTTCGTAACAAATCACTATTTCTTTGCGCTACTTTGGTTTGCATATACAGGAATCGTTGCGTTATTTGGTGTAAGTAGATTGTTAGAAAGAGGATGGAAACCGATAGAAGAGACGGCTATCGATAGTGCGTTTATTTATTTGTTTTTAGGTGGTTTTTGGTTTTTTGCTTCAGTAGCAAAGGTTTCAATTATGCACTTTAGTTCTGACATTGTTTTACTTACAGCGGCACACTTTCATTATTCGGCGTTTTTATTACCATTATCAGCGGGTTTAATAGGGAGGAAAAGAGAAAAGAGAAGTAAAGTGTATGATGCTATTATGTTTATCATAGTCATTTCACCTATGACAGTTGCGATAGGAATTACATACTCAAGGATATTTGAATTTTTTGCAGTGTTCATATATTTATGTGCGATTTATGGATATGGAGTTTACGTGTGGAGAACGAAATTCAATGCTATAAGTGCAAAGATTCTCCTTACTCTTTCATCCAGCACACTTATGGTAACAATAATATTTTCACTCATATATTCATACGGAAATTTCAAACAAGTAATGACGATTACAATTGCACAAATGGTTTGGATTCATGGTGTTGTAAATGGAATTGGAGTAGCGTTACCAGCTTTTCTTGGTTGGATGATTGAAAAGAGTACTCCGAATTATAAATATTACGGGAAAACAATGAGCAGGTTAAGAGGAAATGCGACAGTTGGTGAAGCATTTTTACATAACAGAAATTTAATAGATAGCAAGGAATACAAAGGTTTAGTTGATAAAATGAATGATTTTCATAGTGAGGCATTTGACATGACGAAGATTCCTTTAAGTATTATTCGTTTTTATGAAAATACAAAAGAGTATGAGTTACAATCGCATATTAAATGGACTCGTTGGTTCCGCCCGGTTGCATTTTGTTATGAGAAAATGAGTAAGCGTGTAGGACAAATACATTTAGGAATGGGCGGCAAGTGGGAAACGATGCATGGCTCTATCATTGGGATAATAGATGAGAAGGATGGAAGAGAGAATGTAAGGGCTTGGCTAAGAAAAAATGAAGCAGGAGAATCTATTTTTGTAGCTCTTTACTCAAAACATACACATAAGAATGAGACATATATGAATATCGGATTACCTTTACTATATTCGAATATGACGGGAGTTTTGAAATTATGCAATGATGATAATGCTTTAATCATTACAAGTAAGTTAAGAGAGAATGGCAGGGGAGATGAGGGGATTTATTTATATACTCGTTTCTTTACAATACGTTTACCATTAGCAGAGACATTTATCATTAAAGAGAGCGCGAACCAAATGTTAACAGCTCACCATAGAATGTGGATATTCGGAGTCAAGTTTTTAGAAATTGATTATGAGATTAAGAAAATAGAGGAGAAGTAAGAGAAGCTTGGAGAGATTCCAAGCTTTTTATGTATGGGTAATTGTCATAGCAACTTGTTTATCTAAGTCACGATCCCAAACACGTTGAATTTCGAAAGTGCTTTTTTCAAAAAATAATGGGAATCTTTCTTTAAACCACTCTTGCATGGGAAGCTGTAACGCAGAGTCAATTGGAACCCATACTAATTCTCCTTCTGGAGGGTGAGGGAGAAGGTTACCTTCAAATGAATTTGTCCAATAATTGAAAACCATATAGCGAACCTGTTCTTTTGGATTTACATATTCGTCTAATCCTTTAAAGATTAAATTAGAAACAAGTAATCCAGTTTCTTCTTTTACTTCTCTTATAGCGGCTTGAACGATACTTTCTGGGAAATCTACTTTTCCGCCCGGAGCGATGTAACCAGGGAAGCCTAGATGATCCGGCCGTTGTATTAGTAATACTTCATTATTATGCTGAATCATACACATTGTATAAATGCGGTGTTCGATACTTTTCCAATGCTTGCTCATACGAATCTCCCCTCTTATAGTTTAACTATAGTTATTTGTTCCAAAAAATACAATAATAAGACAAAATTATACAAAATGCAATTGACTAGTACTAATTTTCAGAACTATAATTACTCTGTTATATAAAAAATTGTACTTGAGAGGGGAATATATTCTATGAAAAATAGAATAATCGCAGCAGGAATAATCGCAGCTAGTATATTATCTTATTCATCTAGTAGTTTCGCACAAATAAAAACGTTTCCAGATGTCCAAGCAGGGCACTGGGCAGAAGATTCTATTAACTACTTAGCAGAAAAAGGCGCAGTTACAGGTAACGAGAAAGGAATGTTCGAGCCTGGAAAAGAGATCACTCGTGCAGAAGCAGCTACAATGATGGCTAAAATCTTAAAATTACCATTCGATAAAGATGCTAAACCATCTTTCGGTGACTCTCAAAACGGATGGTATACCCCATACATCGCAGCTGTAGAAAAAGCTGGTGTTGTTAAAGGGAAGGGCCCAGGCGTATTTGATCCAACTGGGAAAATTGACCGAGTTTCAATGGCCTCTCTTATTGTAGAAGCTTACAAATTAGATTCTAAAGTAAATGGTACTCCAGCAACTAAATTCAGTGATTTAGAAAAAAGCTGGGGTAAAGCAAAAGCTAACATCCTAGTTGAATTGGGGATTTCTGTTGGTACTGGTGATAAATGGGATCCTGAAAAAATTCTAACTAAAGCAGAGGCAGCTCAATTTATTAAAAAGGCAGATTCTCTTAAAATAGGTAACCCTTTAGTAGAAAAAGTAGTTATTATTGATCCTGGTCATGGAGGATTTGATCCAGGGAATCCAGGGCAAGGTGTAGAGGAAAATAAAATTGTATTTGATACATCTTTAAGATTACAGAAGTTGTTAGAGAAAAATACACCTTTAAAAGCTTTGTTAACACGTGAAGAGAACGGAAATCCAGGAAGTAACAAAAATGAATCTCTTGCGAATCGAGTGAAATTTGGTCAAGAGAACAATGGAGATATATTTGTAAGCATTCATGCAAATTCTTCTGAAAATCATGATGGTTATGGAACAGAAACGTATTACTATAAAAAATCCAAGCGTGGAGAAGAGACACAGATTGAAAAGGATAGCGAAGTATTAGCGAAAAAAATTCAAAAGCGAGTAGTAGAGGCACTACATACAAGAGATAGAGATATAAAAGATGATCATTCATTTTATGTAGTAAATAAAAATACAGTACCAGCAGTTTTAACAGAGCTTGCCTTTATTGATAATAATATAGATAATGGCAAATTAGCTACTGAATCAGGAAGACAAATTGCTGCAGAGGCAGTTTATGCTGGGATTTTAGATTATTATGAGTGGAAAGGTTTCGATGTTTCAAAATATCGTTTAGCTAAATAAAAAATATTAATTGTTAAGTCCATCATCTATATAGAGATGATGGACTTTTTATATGAGTTTATATAATTTTGTATCAAAATAAAAAGATATATCGTATTATGCTGATTATAAATAAAATAATGGTAGATTAGTTTATTTGTATCACGTATACTTTTACTGTTGACTAATTAAGAGTTTGTTAGTTTGATAGGGAAAATTTTATTATAAAGGGAGGCAAGTTAACACGGGACAAGCATATACATAACGTGTTAAAAAATATGAAAAAAATTATTTCTAATGTGTTAGCAGTGACAGTCGCACTTCAAGTAGTGATGGCTCCGGCAACTTCATTTGCAGCTGAAAAAGATTTTCCAGACGTTCCAAAAGGTCATTGGTCGTATAAAGCAATTACTAATTTAACGTCAAAAGAAATTATTGCAGGATATGATAATGGTAAGTTTGGATTCGGGGATGTTGTAACTCGTGAGCAAGTAGCCGCATTAATGTATCGCGCGTTAAAGGCAGAAGCGAAAAGCGAATATAAAAATCCATACTCTGATATTAACGAAGGGACAACAATGTTCCAAAAAGAAATTTTAGCTTTAACAGATATGGGGATTTTCGTAGGTGATGGTAAAGGAACATTTAGACCGAAAGAATCTTTAACTCGTGCTGAAATGGCTGTAATTTTACAGAAAGCCTTTAAACTAAAAGTAAAAGCTAATCATACATTTAATGATGTTCCGAAAGATCATTGGGCAAATGAAGCGATTAGTGCATTAGAGTCTAACGGTGTTGCTGCAGGTAATGGAGCAGGTGCATTTAATCCAACAGGTGTTTTAACACGTGAAGAATATGCACAATTTTTATATAACGCCATGGCATCATATATCGATTTAGATGTAACATTACCTTCTAATGTAACAGCTCAAGAGATTGATAATTATATTAAAAGATATCATCCCGATAGTCCGCTTGTTGGAGTTGGACAAGACTTTATTAAAGCGCAAAACGAGTATGGCGTGAACTCTTTATATTTAGCAGCACATGCAATCTTAGAGTCTGGATACGGGAAATCAGAAATTGCATATCGTAAACATAATTTATTTGGACTACGAGCGTATGATTGGGATCCATTCGCACATGCAAAATATTTACCATCTTATGGATTAAGTATTTCATACAATGCTGATTATGTGAGAAAGAATTACTTAGAACAAGGTGCTAAGTATTTCAAAGGTTACACATTACCTGCGATGAATGTAATGTATTCAACTGATAAAGAATGGGCTGGCAAAATCGCTAATATTATGGAACGTATTAAGCCTTTCAATAACAAAGATTATCAAAATGTAAAACGATTACCGAAAAACCCTAATACATTAAATGTAGATGCATTAGGCGAAACAATTCCGTATAAAGATTATGCAAAAGATGCGAAAGCTACAGTTCAATCAGTAGGATCTTACTATCAAGTTCCATTCCCGTTTAACAACCCAATAAAGAGTGTACCAAATGTTACACAAAATGAAGTTGGAAAATTAGAAAATGGTACAAAAGTAAATGTATATCGTGAAGATCCAAATGGCTGGGTAGAATTCTCACTTGAAAATGCTCAAGAAAAATATTGGACATTGAAGAAGAACTTAAAATTATAAATAAAAAAGGTGTTTTCATATATGAAGACACCTTTTTTATTTATATTCAACACGTAATATTTGTAGATTCATTATGATTTTCTTTTTTATATTTCTACCAATAATTTAACAGTTTCATATATAATTAAAGTTATTAAAGATTGAATTTTCTGTGTTTATTTTTGGGTATTAACTTAATTTGAAAAGAGGAGAGAGATATGCAAGGAGAAATACCAACAGAGAAAAATTTAGGTTATGTCGGTAAATTGTTATTGCCAGTTAAAGTGTCACCGCACTTTAAGTTTTTATGGATTGGGCAATTACTTTCGACTTTAGGTAGTTCGATAACGATGGTTATTCTGCCAGTCGTTGTGTATTCATTAACTGGTTCAACGGTTGTAATGGGAATGACTATGGCAATATACATGCTTCCTAATATTCTTGCGTTACCGTTTGCTGGATTAGTCGTGGATCGAATTGACCGGGTGAAATTGATGTTATTTACAGATATAATTCGCTGTATATTAATGCTCTTATTTGCAACACTTATATTTATGGACATTTTAACAATTCCACTTTTATATGTACTTGTTGCATTATATGGACTTATGGAAGGGATATTTCAGCCGGCATATTCAGCTGTAAGAGCAAAAGTATTTGTACCGGAAATTCGAAATGCAGCTAATGCATTAACGCAAATGAGTAATCAAGGAATACGATTAATTGGCCCAGCACTTGGTGGGTTAATAGTATCAGTTACATCTGCAGGGATAGGCTTCGGACTAGATGCAGCAACGTATTTGTTATCATTTTTATGTTTATTATTTTTAAAAGAAATTAAGTTTAAAAAAGTAAAACCCATTGAAAAGAGTAAGATCGATTACAAACAAGAGTTTATGGAAGGTATTTTAGTTTTAAAAAGTCATCCGTGGTTGTGGATTACCATTCTAGTCTTTTCTTTCGTTAATATTTGTTATGCAGGCGTTATCGTTGTATTAATTCCATGGTTGTTTAATGTTCATCATCATTTTGAAGCTTACGTGTATGGCTTAGGTATGGCTGCTTCTGGTGCTGGAGCTGTAATTGCAGCACTAATTTTTGGTGGGAGGCAGCGGTGGCATAAGAGAGGATTACTTGCGTATGGTGGTGTTTTAATTAGTGGAATGGCGTTATTAATTATGCCTTTCGTTTCTTGGGCACCCGCCTTAATTGGATTAATGGCAATTGAAGGATTCGGTATTATGATATTTGGGCTTATTTGGGAAACAAGTTTACAAGAGCTTGTACCAGAAGAAGCTTTTGGAAGAGTGGCAAGTCTTGATATGTTAGGCTCATTTGCTTTATTACCATTAGGGTATGTGGTGGTAGGCTGGTTAGCTACTGTAATAGGTGGAAAGATAACAATTATAATGCTAGCTATTTTAGTACTCATAACAATTGGAATGGCATTGTCTGTACCAAGTATTCGGCGGTTCGATTGATTATGTAGGCAAAAAGGGGGATGGTATATGACTATAGAAAATCTACATGATTTAGTAGTACATGAGTTGGGATGTAAATACGTTTTGGGAGAAAAGGTATTTGAAGCAAGGAATTTCACGGTGTATATTGCTACTCCTATAGAAAATAAAATGACATATAATCGATTCATCTTAATTAAGCATTTGTCTAATGAAGAGCCTTCAGTACATGTTTGGGACAAAAAAATCTGTGTAGACGCTACAAAAATACATATTGCAAAAGAAGTGACAGAAGCAATTCAATCGGGTTTTGTAAATAAAGAGTAAGCCCTAATCAAATTAGGACTTACTCTTCATTAAACACAAATGTTTGCTTCATTTTTTTACTCTCATGTACTGGATGACCGTTGTAAGAGAAATTCTTTTCTTCCCAAGTAATGACAACTTTAAAATTATGGCTATTAAAGTCTAATGGGAATACCATGTAGTCAAAGCTTGTATGACTTTTTGAAACGTTGTTATTAGATGAAGTAGGATTAAAGGTAGCTTTAGATGTAGGTGTGTTATCAAGTATTTCCACCGATACATTTGCAACATCATTACCAATATTTTTTAAGAGTAAACTATACGTATCATATACACCTTGTTTTGGCTGCACGGCTTGCTTGTTTGAGTTATGAGATTTGTCAATTTCGATATACCACTGTTTAGACTTTGACGCAATTGGTAGTGATTGAAATGTGTATGCACTAGCTTGTATTGGTAGTGCTAAGCAGATTAGTGCAAAGAGAGAAAATATTTTTCGTTTCATCTTTAGAGAGCTCCCATTCTTTAAAGGATTTATTTGTTATTATCTTCTCTTAGTGAAAAAATATACCATATAATGTAAGGGGGTATTGTAAATAAGAGAGGCTGTTTTTTATCTTATAAAAAGAATATGCTAAAAATTCTGTATAAAACGTTTATTTAATATATTTAAACATGCTAGAATAAATTGAAAGCGATTTCTTATATAGAAATAAGAAAATGCTTTCTGAAGGGGGAGGGGATAGAAGTGATTACATTTTTAGTGTCAATCGTCGTATTGATAATCGGTTATTTTACATATGGAAAGTTAATTGAAAAGATATTTGGAGTAAATTATTCGAGAAAGACACCAGCTTATGTGAATCAAGATGGGATAGATTATGTACCTATGGATAGGCGAAAGAATTCTATGATTCAATTACTTAATATTGGTCCTATATTCGGACCAATATTAGGTGCTTTATATGGTCCAGTTGCATTTGTCTGGATTGTGATAGGAGCGATTTTTGCAGGAGCCGTTCATGATTATCTTACAGGGATGATTTCTATACGAAATAAAGGGGCGCATATTCCTGAATTAGCAGGGAAATTTTTAGGGAATGCAATGAGACATATTGTAAATGTTTTTTCATTGTTACTTTTAGTATTAGTAGGAACTGTATTTATAACAACGCCAGCATCATTACTTGATATTGTATTGCAAGGAAAAGTGTCAATAACTATTATTTTATCTGTAATTTTCATATATTACATTTTATCGACTATCTTACCGATTGATAAAATTATTGGTAAAATTTATCCGGTATTAGGTGCATTATTGCTAATAAGTGCTATTGGCATAGGGGGAATGATGATAATAAAAGGTTCTCCTATTCCAGAGCTAACGTTTGAAAATATGCATCCAGACAATGCACCTATTTTCCCATTATTAATGTTGACGATTACGTGTGGTGCCTTATCAGGATTCCACGCAACACAATCACCAATTATTTCACGTACACTTCAAACGGAGAAACATGGCCGTTATGTATTTTTCGGTATGATGATTGCAGAAGCGATAATTGCAATGATCTGGGCAGCTGCGGCAATGAGTATTTTCTCTTACCGTGAATTAAATGAGCTAATTAAATCGGGTACACCAGCTGCGGTTGTAAGTGAAATCTCGAAGACGATGTTAGGTGCTGTGGGTGGCACAATAGCTGTTCTTGGTGTCATTGTATTACCAATTACATCTGGAGACACAGCATTCCGTGCGGCACGTTCTATTATTGCGGATTACTTCCATTTCAATCAAACAAAATTAAAAAATCGCTTAATTATTGCGATTCCATTATTTGTTATTGCATATGGTTTAACGAAAATTGACTTTACACTATTATGGAGATATTTCTCTTGGGCTAACCAATCGACTGCAGCCATTGCGTTATGGATTGGAACGATGTATTTATTTATAAAAGGAAAACAGTATATCGTTTCTTTAATTCCAGCGATATTTATGACGCTCATGACAGTTGTTTATATTTTAAATGCGAAAATTGGTTTTAATATTCAGCTAAATACATCGTATATTGTAGGTGCGGTTATTACAGTTATTTTAACTGCTGTATTCTTTATGAAAGCTGTAAGGAATAGAAGAGAGAATATTGAGGTGGATGTACAATTAGAGAAAGAAGCTGTGTAGAGATTTTCTACACAGCTTTTTTGAAACAAGAAAAAATTACCAATAAATATGTTGAAATAACATTGTCATATAACAAGGGGGATTCGTTTGATGGAAAAAGAGCATCTTGCTAAAGTAGATTTAACGAAAAGAATTGATTCGAAATTTAAGTACAATAAGAAACTTGAAAAATATCAAATGCGTTTATTGGCACTACAACAAATATTAAAAGAAGAGAAAATAGCCGTTATGATGGTTATGGAAGGTTGGGATGCGGCAGGTAAAGGCGGAGCAATTAAGCGAGTGACTGAACATCTTGATCCACGCGGATTCCAAGTAAATCTAATTGGAGCGCCTGCTCCTCATGAAAAACGGTATCATTATTTGCAACGTTTTTGGCGGAAACTTCCTCAGTACGGGCAAATTACTATATTCGACCGTTCATGGTATGGGCGTGTATTAGTTGAACGTGTTGAAGGCTTTGCTACAAACGAAGAGTGGACGAGAGCGTATGATGAAATTAATGATTTCGAAAAACTATTAACAGATGATCATTACATAATAGGAAAGTTTTTCTATCATATTAGTAAAGATGAGCAGTTAAAGAGATTTACAGAAAGAGAGAACAACCCTCTTAAAAGGTGGAAAATTACAGATGAAGACTGGCGAAATCGTGAAAAATGGGATGAGTATGTCGAAGCAATAGAAGACATGTTTGAAAATACAAATAAGCCGAATGCAAAATGGCATATTATCGCGAGTAATGATAAATTATACGCCCGTTTGAAAACATTGAAAGTAATTATTTCATTAATTGAGGATTATTTCTTAGAGCATAATATAGAATTACCTTCTTATTATAATGAAATAAAAGAAGGAAAGAAAAAGAAAATTGAATCTGTGCAAGATGCAGGAGTCAAATAGTAAAAAGGTTTGTATAGGAAATATGAAGGGAAGCTGTCTTGTAATTTGGTTTTACCAAATTACAAGACAGCTTTTTAGTTGGAAGTATTTTATATATTTATATAAAGCGAGTGTACCAATTATTTTAGTTTGTGCTGTAGTAAGTTTGTTGTTTTAGGAAGGGGAAGCTTTAAGAAAGAGTAGTAGGGGAATAGGCTAAATATGAATCGCATTTTAATTATGGAACGTTAGCTGTCAAAAAAATTTATAGAGTTATTTTGGGAACTCCTCGGTAATGGGCGAAACGTAAACCGTGGAGTTCTTTATTTTGTGATTATAGGCATATGTATCACTGTCATTAAGTATTTGCTTTCATTCATTATCCGTCAAGATCAAGTTTTCGAAGTTTAGAAAGATAAACTGAATAATATTAATAAGATGTATAATTTTTTTTTACATGTCATGAATGGGCACGTATCAAGTTCAAATAACGGATGCATAATATTATTTTCATAGGATTTTAAATATATTTTTCAAAGGGGTGTTCTTTAAATGTTTATAAAACCTATAAATTTAGCGATTCGATTTTTTCTAGAATTATGTGCTCTTGCATCACTATGTTACTGGGGCTTTCAATTTTGGGAAAGTGTATATGTGAAATTTATTTTTGGCATTGGCTCACCACTACTTTTTGCGACAATATGGGGGGTTTTCATTGCACCTAAAGCATCATTAAAACTGCCAGAACCATATAGGTTTATGTTGGAAATCATATTGTTTGGAGTTACCTCAGTTGCTCTATATGTTGTTGATCAAATAACCTGAGCTATTATTCTTGGAATGGTATTTGTAATAAATCGCACTTTAATCATTATTTGGAAACAATAATTTTTTTGCTAAGTTTCTTCACGAAAGGAACTTAGCATTATTTAAGGTGTAGGAGTAACGAAATATGGATAAATTTAAGCGCTTTAAATTTTGGGATTTTGTTGTTTTATAGTACATTAACAAGAGATATTAGTTTCATAGGGAGGGTGAGGAAATGATAGATACAGCAGATGCTTTAATAAGTAAGCGTATGTATACAGAAGAAGAGCAACAAAAATTATATAAATGAACGTTAATAATCGTAAGTATTTCACAAATGTTTGGTGGAGCGGGGTTAGCTGCTGGTATTACAGTAGGTGCACTTCTTGCACAGCAAATGCTTGGGACAGATGCATATGCAGGATTACCGGCTGCTATGTTTACAATGGGATCTGCGGTAGCCGCTTTCTTTGTTGGGAAGTTATCGCAAAAATATGGTCGCCGAATAGGACTTGCAACAGGGTTTATAGTAGGGGGGCTAGGGGCTATTGGAGTTGTATTGGCTGCGTTAACAAATAGTATTATTCTTTTACTAGTTTCTTTACTCATATACGGTGCAGGTACAGCGACGAATCTACAAGCTCGTTATGCTGGTACCGATTTAGCAGATAAGAAGCAGCGAGCAACTGCTATTAGTATTACGATGGTTATGACGACTTTTGGTGCGGTAGCTGGTCCAAATTTAGTAGGCGTAATGGGAGATTTTGCCCATTCAATTGGAATTCCTAACCTTGCTGGTCCGTTCATATTATCAGCAGCGGCATTTATACTTGCGGGTCTTGTTCTTTTTGTTATGCTTCGTCCAGATCCGTTAATTATTGCTAACATAATAGAAAGATATAAACAGGAACATACATATAAAGGGCAACCAGTAACAGAAGAAATGATAGAAAATAAACGTGGTGTTACTGTTGGAGCAATCGTAATGATACTTACTCAAATAGTGATGGTTGCGATTATGACGATGACTCCAGTTCACATGGGACACCACGGTCATGGATTAAGTGCAGTAGGTCTCGTGATTGGTTTTCATGTAGGTGCAATGTACCTTCCATCACTTGTTACAGGAATGTTAATTGATAAAATTGGCCGTACTAAGATGAGTATAGCTGGTGGGGGGATTTTACTTGCAGCGGGTGTCATAGCTGCGATAGCACCGAGTGATTCTTTACTATTATTAATTGTTGCTCTTTCTTTACTTGGATTAGGATGGAATCTCGGATTGATTAGTGGTACAGCACAAATCGTTGACTCCACAACTCCTTCTACACGTGCTAAAACACAAGGGAAAATAGATGTTTTTATTGCGTTAGCCGGAGCTTCAGGTGGAGCGATGTCAGGAATGGTAGTAGCTAATTCCAGTTATGCGGCATTATCATTAGCGGGAGGGGCTGTAGCCTTACTGTTTATTCCTGTTGTGATATGGTCTCGGACAGGTAAATAAAATTTAGATAAAAGAAGCGGCGTTCAAAGGGAGATAATCAATCTTTGAATGCCGCTTTTTTGTGATCAACTAATAGTCTAACTGGAATCGTTGATATAATTTTATTTACCGTAATGTTAGTTGTATAAAAGGAAATTTCAGTTTAAATCCCACTCCACAATAAGCCCTAAATGCATACATCCATCGCCAAATCCCTACAGTAAAAGTGTATCTCCATTATTTAATTTTCCTTCTTTTCTAAATCTTTATTAGATAATATTTGATTTGGAACATAAGTACCAATTGCAGTAATACGAGATTGAGAATTCATAAGAACATCTCCTAACTTGTTTTTATAATCTGATACTAATATTAGATCATAAAAATGTGGATAAAGATTTTCTGTTTAATAAAATTAATATATTTTAATAAACGGAAAGGGATTTGAGGAGTGATGTCCAAATAATATACGGAAAGCTTCTAAATTTGATAATGAAGGGGTTTGAGATTCTTGAAAAGAATCGTATATGTATTGTCTCTTGTTTTAATTTGTAGCTTTACTTATTTTATTTTACCAGAGAAACCTTATGCTTGTGATTGTACTAAAGCATCACCAGAAGAGAGGTTACAACAAAATGATGTAGTGTTTGAAGGTAAGGTATTAGAAGTTCAAGAGAAGGACGGAAGAATGAAAACATTATTTGAAGTGAAGAAAATTTGGAAAGGGACAAGTTCTTCGCAAATTATTATATATACAAGCAGTAGTAGTAGTTGTGCGTTTCGTTTTGCAGAGGGAGGAGAGTACCTAGTGTTCACTTCTCATAGAGGAGAAGTGAAACTGTTGGAGACATCTAGCTGCAGTGGAACGAAGAGATTAGATGAGGCAGAGATAGAGAAAATGGCTTTACGTCATATTGCAAAAGAGTCTGTTCCAACGAAGAAAGTGAATTTAAAAGGGGATATGGTGAGCGGCTTAAGTTTGTGGCAAGTTGTGGTTATTGTTATAGGTGTATTATTCATTGTAGCTGTGGTTATTTTTATTGTGAAAAGAATTCGCAAAAAATGACGATTAAAGTAAAAATATAAAGATTTTCTTTCGGTTTCTATAGGTGGTTTAATCTTGTGAAAGCGAATTACTTATGCTACACTTTATGTAACTTAAAATGAACGGAGGGGCTTCCTTTGATCTTAATCAGATTACGTCTCAATACTTTGTGCCGATAATTGAATAGCGCTCAAAGGCTCTGTCTGTGTACAGAGTGAACGGGATTGGTCTGCCTATTTTAAAGGAACCCTTTATTAAGCTTATATGTGAAAAAGAGGGAGGGACGAATACGCCCTCTTTTTGTTTTGCCTTTATAAATAGAATGGGATAGTATAGGTGAACACTTGTTGGATACGTATACTATCTTGGGACTTTTTGACCATGTATAGGACGAAAGCACTGCTTTCTTCTATTTCTTTGGTGAACCCTTATCCGTTTACAAAAACACAGGCAGTGACCTGTGTTTTTTATTTTGCGTAATCGAAATGGAGGAATAAATATATGGAAGAATTATTACAAAGAGCAATATTAGTTGGAGTAAATTTAGGTAAGGAAGCTGATTTTGCATATTCGATGGAAGAGTTAGCAAATCTTACGGAAGCTTGTGATGTGGAAGTAATCGGTCAAGTGACGCAAAATTTACAACGAGTAAATCCGTCGCATTATATTGGAAAAGGGAAGATTGAAGAAGTAGCAGCGTATGTGAAAGAAGCAGATGCAAATATGGTCATCTTTAATGACGAATTATCTCCTTCACAAATTCGAAATTTAGAAGAGGATTTAGATTGTAAAGTAATTGATCGTACCATTTTAATTTTAGATATCTTTGCGCAACGTGCGAAAACGAAAGAAGCGCAGTTGCAAGTAGAAGTGGCCCATCTTCAGTACATGATGCCTCGTTTAATCGGTCTTCGTGAATCTTTAGGAAGACAAAGCGGGGGAGTTGGCACGAAAAATAAAGGTGTCGGTGAGAAGAAGTTGGAATTAGATCGTCGTAAAATTGAAGAACAAATTGCGGCTCTAAATAAAGAATTAGAAGCACTTGTTGCACAGCGCCAAACGCAGCGTAAACAACGTAAGAAAAATGAAATTCCAGTTGTGTCGTTAGTAGGATATACGAATGCAGGTAAATCAACGATAATGAATACAATGCTTGAAATTTTTAATGGTACTGTAGGGAAACAAGTATTTGAAAAAGATATGTTATTTGCGAAGTTAGAGACATCTGTACGAAATATTGATTTGCCGGATAATAAATCATTTTTATTAACGGATACTGTTGGATTTGTAAGTAAATTACCGCATCATCTTGTGAAAGCATTCCGTTCAACTCTAGAGGAAGTGGCGGAAGCAGATTTACTTATTCACGTTGTAGATTACTCAAATCCCAATTATGAGCAATTAATTGATATTACAAATGAAACGTTAAAGAAAATTGGCGTGGAAAATATCCCGACGATTTATGCATACAACAAATCAGATTTGGTAGATGTTGAAATTCCGAAAGTGCAAGAAGATCGCGTTTATCTATCTGCGAAGAAACATGTTGGAATTGAAGAGCTTGTAGAAGTAGTTCGTTCACACATTTATAAAGAGTATACGAAGTGTGAAATGTTAATTCCGTATGATCAAGGGCAGGTAGTTTCGTATTTCAACAATCATGCACACGTTTTATCTACGAGTTATGAAAACGAAGGTACGAAAATGGCACTAGAATGTAAGACGAGTGATTATGAGAAATATAAGCGTTTTTCTATTTAATAAAAAAAGGCGATCCTAATATGTTTTAGGATCGTCTTTTTCTTCATAGTTGCAAGCCTTCCTTTCGTTCTGCCTTAGTATAAAAGAAAATACAAAGAGTTCATATAAATAAATCCGACAAAGCACATAGAAAAAATATATTTTTTTAGAAGTTGAATTTCTGGAAAAAGAAATGAAACCAGTATAGAATAGAAATGTTTCAAAACTCAGAATTTATTCTGAGTAAAGTCTAAATTTATTACACTAACTGTAATAAATATATATTTTGTACAGGAAGGAGAAATACACATATGCAGGCAGTTTCACAAAAAAATACAGTAGAAACACCGACAATATATCGAATATTATTTGCGATTAGTTTCGGACATTTTTTGAATGATTCGATGCAAGCAGTTGTGCCAGCTTTGTTTCCTATTTTGGAAAAAACGATGAATTTATCCTATATGCAAGTAGGGTGGATTGCGTTTGCGTTAAATATGACGTCATCGATTATGCAGCCGGTTTTTGGGATGTATTCAGATAAGAAGCCGTCACCATTTTTATTACCGCTCGGTATGTTTTCGAGTATGCTTGGGATGATTGGACTCGCATTTGCACCGAACTTTATAGTTGTTATTATTTCTGTTTTATTTATTGGATTAGGTTCCGCGGTCTTTCATCCGGAGGGCGCTCGTGTTGCTTACATGGCAGCCGGTGCAAAACGAGGTTTAGCACAAGCGATTTATCAAGTGGGGGGAAATACAGGGAATTCTCTAGCACCTATTTTTACAGCATTAATTTTCGTTCCGCTCGGTCAAATTGGTTCTTTAGGTTTTACAGCCTTTGCAGCAGTTGGAATTGTATTACTAATTTTCGTATCAAATTGGTATAAAAATGAATTAGCCACTGGTGCTGTAAGAAGGAAAAAGAGGGCTGCACTTGAGGCTGAAAATGCGATTGTAAGTACGCACATTAAATTTGTTATTATACTTCTTGTTTTTCTAACATTCGTACGTTCTTGGTACGGTGCTGGTATCGGGAATTTCTATCAATTTTATTTAATAGAGCATTACGGTTTATCTATAAAAAATGCACAGTATTTCGTCTTCGCTTTTATGATTGCTGGTGTATTAGGTACTTTCTTTGGTGGTCCGCTAGCGGATCGATTCGGTAAGAAAAAGATTATTGTCTTTTCGATGCTCGGTTCAGCGCCGCTTGCACTATTGTTACCTCACGTTTCTCTTATGTGGGTTGTACCGTTATTTTTATGCATTGGATTTATTAGCTCTAGTAGTTTTAGTGTAATCGTTGTATATGCACAAGAACTTGTTCCAGGGAAAGTTGGAATGGTATCAGGATTAATTGTCGGTCTTGCGTTTGGTCTTGGAGCATTAGGTGCTGTAGTCCTTGGGAAATTGGCTGATGTGTATAGTCTTCAGTTTATTATGCTATTATGTAGTTGTTTACCATTAATTGGACTGACTTCATTGTTACTGCCAAATGACAAGAAAAAGATAGAATAGGGGATGTGCTATGAAAGTATGTGAAAACGTTACAGAATTAATAGGAGATACACCTGTTGTCCGATTATCTAAATTTATTCCAGAGGACGCAGCGGATGTGTATGTAAAACTGGAAATGTTTAATCCGTCACGCAGTGTGAAAGATCGCGCTGCCTATAACTTAATTCATATTGCCGAGGAACATGGTCTCATTAAGCCAGGTGATACAATTATTGAACCGACAAGTGGAAATACAGGAATTGGCTTAGCGATGAATGCAGCTGCTAAAGGGTATAAAGCTATTTTAATTATGCCAGATAATATGTCCAAAGAGCGTATTAATTTATTGAAAGCATACGGCGCAGAAGTAGTTTTAACACCTGCAGAACAAAGAATGCCAGGAGCAATTGCGAAGGCGGTAGAGTTACAAAAAGAAATTCCAAATAGTTTTATTCCGCAGCAATTTGAAAACCCAGCAAATCCGAATATTCATCGTTATACGACTGCACTTGAAATTTATGAACAAATGGATGGAGAACTTGATGCATTTGTAGCAACCGCAGGAACAGGTGGAACAATTACAGGGACCGGTGAAACGTTAAAAGAGAAACTACCAAACTTATATATTGCCGTAGTAGAACCGAAAGGATCACCAGTGTTATCTGGTGGTGTTCCAGGCCCTCATAAACTAGTCGGAACAAGCCCAGGGTTTATTCCCAAAAACTTAAATACAGAAGTGTATAACGAAATTATGCAAATTGCAGATGAAGAGGCATTAACTACAATGAGGAACTTGGCAAGACAAGAAGGATTACTAGTAGGGCCATCTTCAGGAGCTTCTGTTTACGCAGCAATAATGATAGCGAAGCGTTTAGGTGCTGGTAAAAAGGTTTTATGTATTGCACCTGATACAGGGGAGCGCTATTTAAGTATGGGGCTATTTGAATAAAATTGATGGAAACACCTTAAATGAGAAAAAGGTAACAAGGGGGCAGTTATGGGGTTTTTTAATAGGTTTTTCAAAAAAGTTGAACAAGTAAATAATCATGAGGCGACTCTATCAGAATTGAATGAAGAATTATATGTTGAATCACCGATAGAAGAAGCAAATAGTTATTGGGTATCCATAGCACAAAATATAATTATTAATGCTGTAAAAGCAGCTGATAATAATGTGGAACGTGCATTCGTATTACTGAACTTGAAAAAAAGTGAAGCTTCATTTGATATTTTCTATCAAATAAACGGGCAATTGTATTTTTGGGATCAATTAGAAAATGAGAATATAAAAAATAGAATTCAGAACGAGTTGTTACCTCAAGCCTCAGAAGTTTCAAATGCAGTAAATCAGCAATTTAATGAAGCTGAACATCCTGCAATTTCCTTTGCAGAATTACAATTTGAATGGGAAACAAAAGCGTGGTTTTCACATATTATCTGGGAAGATGATCCTGCCGCACAATTGCCAAAAACTCAAATGTTAAATGAGTGGTTTAACTTAATCAAAAAGGAAACTAAGAATAAACCGCTGGATAGTGACACGAAATTCTCTTGGTATCCATCAAACTCTTAAAAAATCTAATAATATTTGAAATAAGTGTCATGTTATGATGTTGTAAATTAGGCGGAATTAGAGGAGATTAAAATTTCATTGTTAAAAAAAGTGGAGCCTCAAGATGCTATTCTTGAGGCTCCACTTTTTTGTTGATAAAACAAGCTTCATGCATTTAAAGAACTACAAAATTTCCAATATAAGAACCGCAGTTAATTTTCAAAATTTACTCTGCTATTTGTGGGCTAATAATCAGTAGGGGACGGACAAAACACCCACTGATTATAGTTTCATGTTATCTTACTAACTTCCCTAATACGGGTAAACGTTGAATACGATTACCGAGAATATGCGAAGCAAGTCCACTTGTTAATACGAATAAAAGATAAACAAGTCCTCCTGCTGATGCGCATATAAATACAATAATCAGTGATTCTACATAAGATTGGCCAGGAATAATCCAGCTTATAAATGCTCTTAATACGATCACAACAGCAGACATTGCTGCGGAGTAAATCGTAATAAGAAATACTGTTTTTGCTGTTTCGCCAATTTTAAATTTCGCAAACTTAACAATGCAGTACAACATAATAATATTTGAAACGAGATATCCAAGAATTGTCCCAAGTACAGCACCATGTCCACCGAATAAATGTAAGAGCGGTGTGTTCACCACAATTTTAACGAGAATACCGGCTGAGAATGCAATCATTGTTTTTCTTTGATAATCAATTCCTTGTAATATAGCGGCTGAAACTGTGAAAATTGCACTTAATACAGCAGAAGGTGCAAATGAAATTAAATATTGTGATCCACCAAGTGCAATTTCAGGATTTACATAAACCATGCGGAATGCATCGTAAGCGATACTAGCAAGACCGAATGCGGCTGGGATAGTGAAGAATAACAACACTTGAAATATCTTTGAAATTTGTCCTTGTAATTCATCTAGCTTCCCGCTTGTAAATGATTTCGTTATAGCCGGAATAATTGTTAATGAGAATCCAGTTGCAAGTGAAGCCGGAATCATAATTAACTTTTGGGCATAGTTCGTTATATAAGCGAAAACTGCATTCGCGGTTTCTAAAGGTTCTCCCATCGCTCTAAGGACATCAGCTACGGTATATTGATCTACTAACGTATAGAGCGGGATTGCAATGCCTACAAATACAATTGGAATTGCATAACGTAGTAATTCCATATAAATACTTCTTAACGGAATGTTTGATGATCTCGTTTTCAGCTCACCTTCAGGAGGTTTTAATCCATTATATTTTTTCCAGTACATCATTAAAATAGAGACGCTTGCAAGTGCCCCGATAACAGCACCAAATGTAGCAACTGCAACAGAAGAAGCTACTGAACCTCCTAATAGTTTTGAGACGATAAAACTACCAACTAAAATGAAAACGACACGTGCGATTTGTTCTACGACTTGAGAAACAGCACTTGGTTTCATATGTTGAAAACCTTGGAAATAACCACGTGTAACACTCATAGCTGGTACGATAATAAGCGCGAAGCTTAATGCTCGCATCGTAAGTGTTACGTCTGCGATAAATTGTGGATCTGGTGTTTTCGAGCGAATAATAAATTGTGATATGTACGGTGCTCCAATAAATAAAGTTAAAAATCCTAAAAAGCCCATAAACATCATTAATTTTACGCTCGAGTTATACAATTTTTTACTTGTACTATAATCACCAAGTGCATTATGTTTTGCAACAAATTTTGAGACGGCAATAGGAATACCAGCTGTTGAAAAGCTTAATAAAATACCGTACCAAGAGTATGCGTATCCATATAAAGCGACCCCTTGCGTTCCAACTAATAATTGAAAGGGGAAAAAGTATATAAAACCTAAAATTCGTGAAATCATTGTTGCACCACTTAATAAAGCGGTACCTTTTAAAACTTTTGAAGTAGACAAAATTCTTTCCTCCTACTCGTGCTGTCTTGCATTTATCGTATACTACTATAAACCTGCTAGAGAAGTTAATACAGTATAAACCATAAATGTTCTAATACTATTCATACAAAAGTCATATTTTGAATTTTTAAATAGAATGTAATGCATAAAATTTCAAAATATAAGTTGACACTATTTTTAATGTATGATAAAAATGATAGTAATCAATTCGGAAAATAATATTTGGGCAATGAAAGGGTATAGTAGTGAATATCTCCCTATTTCAGAGAGCTGATGGTTGGTGTGAATCAGTATATAGATTATTCATGAAGTTCGTCCTGGAGCATCTTTCATAAATCTCACATTATGAGGAAATGAAAGACGGTAGTTTATACCGTTATCAAATAAAGTGGTGAAGATTGTTTCACAACTAGGGTGGTACCGCGATATTTATCGTCCCTACGTATTTACGTAGGGACGTTTTTTATTTAGGTCCTAATTTTGGTGTGGCTTCATAACTAGGGTGGTACCGCGATATTTTATCGTCCCTACGTATTTGCGTAGGGACGTTTTTTATTTAGGTCTTACTTTTGTTGTATCTTCATAACTAGGGTGGTACCGCGATATTTTTGTCGTCCCTACGTATTTACGTAGGGGCGTTTTTTTATTATTAGGGAGGAAGTGAACGTATTAGAAAAGAGTATGGATAGAACAATATAAATACCGGATTGTAAAACAGAAAAAGATAAAGAGAGGAGATTAACAAATGAATTCACAGCAATGGACATCGAAATTAGGTTTCGTATTAGCTGCAGCAGGTTCAGCAATTGGTCTAGGGGCGATTTGGAAGTTCCCGTATATGGCCGGAATTGGAGGGGGCGGCGCGTTTTTCCTTATTTTCATCGGTTTCACATTATTAATTGGTTTACCGCTATTATTAGCTGAGTTCGTTATCGGAAGAAGTACACAAAAAGAGGCCGTTGATGCATATAGAGAAATCGCACCAAAAACATTATGGCCATGGTTAGGGAAGTTAGGGATTGTAACATGTTTCATATTACTTTCTTTCTACAGTGTTGTAGGAGGATGGATTATATTATACTTATGGAATGCAATTACAGGTAGACTATGGGAAGGAAATGGAGCATACGAAGCTACGTTTGGTGAAATCATTTCCAATCCGTATTTAGCAGTTGGATCACAGCTATTATTCATCCTTATTACTATTTTCATCGTAAGTAAAGGTGTACAAAATGGTGTTGAAAAAGTAAATAAATATTTCATGCCAGCGCTATTCGTTTTATTCTTCGTATTAATTGTTCGTGCACTTACGTTAGACGGTGCTGGAGAAGGAGTTCGATTCTTCTTACAACCTGATTTCTCAAACGTAACATCAGAAATCATTTTATATGCAATGGGGCAATCGTTCTTCTCGCTATCCGTCGGTGTAGCCGTTATGGTAACGTATAGCTCATACTTACCGAAAGAAGAAAGTTTACCGCGTTCAGCATTTTCTATCGTAGCTTTAACACTTGTTATTACATTACTTGCAGGGCTAGCGATTTTCCCAGTTGTATTCGCATTTGGAATGGAACCATCTCAAGGGCCGGGGCTATTGTTTATCGTACTGCCAGCTATTTTCAGTAAAATGGCGTTCGGGAAATTATTCTTCATTGTTTTCTTATTACTATTCTTCTTTGCTACTATTACATCAGCAATTTCGATGTTAGAAATTAGTGTTGCGTCTTTAACAACTAAAGGTAAAAGTAAAGGGAAACGTGAAAAAATGGCATTAATTGTTGGCTTGTTAATCTTTGTTGTAGGGGTTCCATCAGCCTTATCATTCGGTTTGTTAAGTGATGTGAAACCATTTGGGAAAACAATTTTTGATTTAGCAGACTATGCGGTTAGTAACATACTAATGCCACTTGGTGTTTTATTAGTTTCCATCTTTGTCCCTTTAAAAATGAAGAAAGATGTATTAATGAAAGAACTTGGTGTAAGTAAAAATAAAGGCTATAAACTGTTCGTATTATGGTTATTCTTACTTCGCTATATTGCACCAATTGCGATTATTATCGTATTCCTAAATGTACTTGGAATTATATAAAAAGGTAGCGTATCGCTCTATGATACGCTACCTTTTTATTTTGCTCTTTTTTGTAATTCGTTTACTGTTACGAACTGATAGCCCTTCTTAGATAAAGAGTCTAAAATACCTTCAATGGTCTGTAAATTTTCATTAGACTCATCATACATAGAGTGTAATAAAATGATAGAACCTGGTTTTACATTTTTACTAACATATTCAATTTTATCAGCTGTAGATATATATAAAGTATCAGGTTCAAGGTCCCATGTGATTGTTTCGATATTGTTTTTATTTAAATAATAGGGCAGACCAATTAGCTTTTTACCGTTAGGTGGTCTAAAATCAATTTCATCTGTATATCCTGTTTGACGGATTATCGAGTTCGTTTTTTCTATTTCTTCTTTAATAAAAGAAGGAGTTTTGAAAACCATTCTGTTATGAGAGTATGTATGATTTCCAAGTTGGTGTCCAGATTGTACGATATCTTCTCCTAACGATAGGTTTTTCTCTAGTTCATTTCCGATTAAAAAGAAAGTAGCTTTTGCATCGTATCGATCTAGTAGCGGTAATATTTGTTTTACATTGTTAGTAGGACCATCATCAAAAGTTAAAGCAATCACTTTTTCATTTGTTTCTACTCGGTTTGTTAAACCTCCAAACAATTGAAAACTTCTTGCGTTCATCAATTTGTATGTTCCGAATAATGCTACAGTAATAATGAATAATGTAACGATTGTAATGATTATATTCTTTTTCATAACGCAACCTCACTATACTTTTGGATTGGACTAAAAAGTATTATATCAAACTAAGTAACTTCGTGCTTTAAAAAGGATGTGGATGCAAGGGGAAGAAATTTATCATATAATAAAATGCAAAAGGTATATTAGGAGGTGTTTATATGGCGATTATAATTCAATTGCCAGACACTGCAGCGTCTCATGCAAAGCCAAGTATGGAAATGGCGATACTTTGCGTGGGGTAGACAAGTAATATACAATCGCCTAAATGAGCTCGTATCATTTTTTATATTTGGCTTTGCACCTTATTGAAATGAACCATAAAAAATAAGGGGCGAGCAGAAATGAAATACGTAAAAGCTAAGGCCGTTTTACCAGAAAGTTTAATTGCTGAAATTCAAAAGTATATACAAGGTGAAACAATTTACATTCCAAAACAAGAAACAAAACATTATAAATGGGGTACACAATCTGGAGGAAGAAAACAACTAGATGAAAGAAACAAAGCTATTAAAGAAGCGTTTAAAAGTGGAATTTCCATTCATCAACTTGCGGAGGAGCATTTTCTTTCCGGAGAAACGATTAAAAAGATTGTGTATTCTAAATGAAAATAAAAGAGTCTAGTTCAATTATTAAATTGAAGTAGACTCTTCTTGTTTTGTATCTATTGGATATGAATGGGCAAGATAATAGAAAAAATGTGCCGGCTTTTTACTAAATAGAGTATAGAGCATTTGAGTGAAAAGCAGAAAGGTGAGCATATATGAATCATCTAGGACAAATAACGATAGAACTATTTTTTGGTTTTTTTGTGCTATTGATTGCTACTAAAATATTAGGGAAGACACAAATATCTCAGTTAACGCCATTTGATTTTATTTCTGCCATAGTTCTCGGAGAATTAGTAGGAAATACTATATATGATCCGGAAATAAAAGTATGGTCTATTTTATATGCAGTACTTGTATGGGTAGTGTTAATTTATACAATAGAAGTGATAACGCAAAAATTTAGAGGGACGAGAAGTTTTTTTGAAGGCTCTCCGTCAATCATTATCCGTAATGGATATATTGACCGGGAACAACTAAGTTCAAATCATTTGGATATTAATCAACTACAACAAATGCTAAGACAACAAAAAGATATATTTTCAATCCGAGAAGTTGAATATATGATTTTGGAACCTAATGGAAACATAAGTGTTCTGAAGAAAAGCAAATATGAATCTCCTACTATAAATGATTTAAGTTTAAAACATAAACCTGTATACTTACCGATTTCATTAATTAGTGATGGTAAAGTAGTGAAAGATAATTTGAGGGAAGCAGGTTTTGATGAAGGATGGCTTTATAAACAAATAAAGCAAAAAGGGATTACTAAATTTGAAGATGTATTATATGCAGAATGGAAAACAGATGATGGTTTCTTTTGTCAGGAAATGCCTCGGTAGAACATAGTCAGAGTATGTAATGTTCATTTCTAAGTTATCTTTTACATATCAAAAAGCTGAATCATTGTATACAATAAGACTAGATCAACAATTTGTATGGAGTGATAAAGATGGAAGCTTTTATTAGAAGTGATCAATACAATTTTATAAAGTCACAAGCTTATATTTTAGCAAATGGACATGCGACGGCAAATGATAGAGGTGTAATTCAAGCGTTAAAATCACTTGCGATTGAAAAGATAATACATGTATTTGAGAATTTAACGGATGAACAGAAAGAGTTAATTGATACGGTATTAACAGTTCAAAATAGAGAAGATGCAGAATCGTTTTTAATGAAAATAAATCCGTATGTCATTCCGTTTCAAGAAGTTACAGCACAAACATTAAAAAAATTATTTCCTAAAGCGAAAAAATTAAAGCTCCCTGATATGGAAGAACTGGACATGAAAGAATTATCTTATTTAAGCTGGATTGATAAAGGGTCAAGCAGGAAATTTATTATAGCGAAAAATGATAAAAATAAGTTTGTTGGTCTGCAAGGAACATTTCAAAGTTTAAATAAAAAAAGCATTTGTTCATTATGTCATGGGCATGAAGAAGTAGGAATGTTTTTAGTTGAAATTAAAGGTGATGTACCAGGAACTTTCGTTAGAAAGGGAAACTATATTTGCAAAGATGGTGTAGCTTGTAATCATAATATGAAATCGCTTGATAAGTTACAGGATTTTATTGAGAGACTAAAGAAATAAAATAGAAGACCTCTAGTATTTGAACTGTACCCCGAATCATGGACACTTAAAAAAAGCCCCATGATTCGGGGTTTT